>NZ_JBEPRF010000007.1:0-342107 GCF_040548225.1 Bradyrhizobium sp. S3.12.5 | reverse complement strand
CGCGACGACCGAATGTGAGTTTGATCTGGCACGTAAACCAGATTGCAGAACCGGCTCGAACCTTGGATCGCCGACGAAAAGGAGTGCTCTGAACCGGTCACGCCCGACCACCATAGCCTGATGGCGTGCAATCGAACTAAGAGCTGAACAACCGCCTTGACACACCAATTCCCCATGTGAGCAATCCAGTCTGCCTCCGCGGAAAGACTCCGGATTGCTTCGCGCGCAATGACGGCAGCGCAAAAAACAAAGGCCCGCCGAAGCGGGCCTCAAATTCAGTTTCTCGTCTCAGGCGCCAATCAGGCGGTCTTGGTGTAGACCTTGGCAAAGTTGTCCTGAGCGGACTTCGCACCGTTGGCGGCGAGGTTGCCGAGATAGTCGGTGGTCGCCTTGGCGCGCGAGACGAAGGCTTCGCCGCGGGCGCGGAGCAGGCTCGACTGGATCTCGAGAGCTTCGCTGAACGACTTGGCGGACGCGAGCTTGTCGATGCCCGAGAAGAACGCCTCGGCGTCCTCATAGATCGCCTGCTGGATGTTGCGGCTGATCTTGCCGGCCTCAGTGACGGACTCGGTCACCGCGTTCTCGACGGCGGCGGTCACGCGCTCGGAGCCAGCGAACACTTCGGCAGCACGATCCTTGGCGGTGTTGGCAGTCTTCTTGACGAACTCGCGGGCGGCCTCGGGAACTTCCAGGTTCTGGATGTTCTTGAACGCGTCCTTGAAGCCTTCGAAAGCAGTGTTGGTCTCAGTCGTCATTGGGGTCTCTCCATCCTCATTGAGTTGAGCTATGGGCTCACCCCGTCCGGTTGTGGCCCGGGGCACGGCTTATATGGCAGAGTTAATGGTGCGATGCAACATTCGGTATTGCACTGCGATATCACGAAACCGTGAACCGCCGAAAGAGCAGGCAATCTGCCGCCTTCCTGGCCCGCCGCCTACTGTGCATGGGGTTGATTTCCAGCTTTTGGGTTGCCCAATGGCGTCTCGGTGCTGGACGGCGCTCCTAGTGCTGGACGGCGCCTGGCAGCCCGTAGGCCTCCATCTGGGCCTGGACCTGCGCAATGTTGTGGCCAAGCACGACGATGTCGTGGGTCTTGCCGCCGACATCCCGGACATGGTCGCGGAGCAGCGCCTCAGCCTTGAAGCCGAGGCTCTCGAACAGCGCGATCGCCGCCTGCTGGTCGACCGTCATCTGGACCGAGAGCTTTTCCAGCCCGGCCCCTAGCGCGAGCGCAAAGGTCTCCTGCGACAGCGCCTTCCCCACCCCCTTCCCGCGGACCTCGGGCGAAACCACCATGCGGATCTCGCCGACATGGGGCGACCAGGAGTGCGGATCGCGCACCAGCGTGCCGCAACCTACCACCTTGCCGTCTTTCACCGCGAGAAGGCTCTGAATCGCGCCACGCTCGATCTCCTTGACCCAGGCGGACAGCACCTTCGGTTCGCTGATGTTGCGCGGCAGGAACAGCAGGTCATGCGTCGGCAAGCCCTTGCCGAAAGCGAGCACAGCGCCTTCGTCCGCAGGCGACATCAGGCGGACCTCAATATCGCCCGCGTCGGTCTTGACGTGACGCGGATAGGCACGCTGCTCACTCATGTCGATCTCTTTCCCAGCCAGGAGTCCAGTTTCGGCCACAGCCGCTTCACCGCATTGGCACCGGCGACGAGAGAGACGTGACCGCCCTTCAACATCACCTCTTCCTTGTCGTCGGATCCGATCTTGGCGATCAGATGTTTTGCGGCCTCATACGGCACGATGTGATCGTGCTCGGCGACCGCGTGCAGGAATGGCACCTTGATATTCTCGAGCTTCGCTGGCCGCCCGCCGACCGACATGGTGTCGTTGTAGAGCTTGTTGTCCCACATCAGGTCCTTGGTGATGGTGCGGAAATACTCGCCCGCCAGCGGCAGCGTGTCGGTCGCCCAGCGATCGAACATCCGGTAGGACTTGACGAACTCGTCGTTCCAGATGTTCTCCCAGAGCTGGATCTGGCTCACCGTGCGCGAGGCCGGACGCAGCATCTCGAACGAGGACAGGATCATCTCCGGCGGCACATTGCCGACGCTGTCGACCAGGCGGTCGACGTCGAAATAACGTCGGTCGGAGAAATTGGAGAACAGCTTCATCTCGCGGAAGTCGATCGGCGTGGTGAAGCAGATCAGATTCTTCATCGGCCCGTCCGGGAAGATCGAGCCATAGAGCAGCGACAAGACCCCGCCGAAGCAATAGCCGATGACGGAGACATCCTGCTCGCCGGAATCGGCCTGCACGCGACGGACGCAATCCGGGATGAAATCGAGGACATAGTCCTCCATCCTCAGGCTCTTTTCCTCCGGCCGCGGCGCGCTCCAGTCGAGCATGTAGACGTCGTAGCCGCGCTTGAGCAGGAACTCGATAAAACTCTGGCCCGGCACGAGATCGAGGATGTAGCCGCGATTGGTCGTCGCCATGACGACCAGCACCGGCACGCGGTAGATCTCGTCCGACATCGGCCGGTAGTGGTAGAGGCTCATCGTACCGCGCGAGTGCAGCACGTCCTTCGGAGTCGATCCGAGCGTGGGACCGGAGCTCGAGAAATATTCGACGCCCTTGATGCTGCGCTGGATCGCGCGCTGCACTTCGGACTGGATGCGCTCCGGGATCGCAGCGAAATCAAGTCCGGTCGGCGCGTTCATCTTTGCTCTCCGCCTTCGGAGGGCGGGCGTTTGGTGCGTGGCGGCCGCGGCGCGACGCCGATCTGCGCATCGCCCGAATTGGCCGACATCTGGCTCAGCATCGACTTGATCTCGCCAATCTGGCCTTCGATGGCTTGCAGCCGTTCGGCGATGCCGGTCATCTGCTCGCGGCTCGGCAGGTTCATGGAGAGCAGGTACTTCTCCATGAGATCGCCGAACTGCTTCTGAGCACCCGCAGCAGCGCCGCCGGCGCGATTCATGGCTTGCGAGAATTCAGGCGTCTCCATCGCCCTGGTGGCGAAGGAGTTGAACCCCTTCTCCATGTCGCCGACCATCTTCTGCCACAAGGCGACTGGGTCGGTGATCTTGTCGGTCATCGGCGTCCTCCCAATTTGGAGCGCTTGTGCCCTTCTTTTCCGGCCATTCCACACGGTTGCGAGGGGCCGGTCAACCGGCAAGCGGCGGGTGCCGCGCACACGGCTTCTTTGCCGCGGGAAACCGTGCGATACAGCATTGATCAAAAGCCAAGGGAACACGCCTGTGAACGCCCATCAGCCGCCTCAGACCCTCCGCGCCAACGGCATCGACATCTGCTACGAGATTTTCGGCAACGACAATGCCGAGCCGCTGCTGCTGATCATGGGGCTCGGGGCGCAGATGATCCATTGGGACGATGTGTTCTGCGAGCAGCTCGCCGCGCGCGGCTTTCGCGTGATCCGCTTCGACAACCGCGACATCGGCAAGTCGAGCCATCTCGCCGGCGGCAAGCGGCTAACGCCGCTCGAGCTGCTCAAGCTTCGCTTCCTCAGGATTCCCGTCGCCGCAACCTACAAGCTGATCGACATGGCCAAAGACACGGTCGGCCTGATGGACACGCTCGGCATCAAGTCGGCGCATCTGGTCGGGGCGTCCATGGGCGGCATGATCGCGCAGGAGGTGACGCTGTCGTTTCCGCAGCGCGTGCGCTCACTGACCTCGATCATGTCGACGACAGGCAATCCGCGCGTTCCGCCGCCGACGCGGGAGGCCGCTGCCATGCTGATGGCACCGCCGCCGCGCAGTAAGGAGGAGTTCATCACCCGCTACGGCCAGACCTGGAAGGTCTTGCGCGCCGGTTCCTTTCCGGAAGAAGAAGCGCTCGACCCCGGCCGCGCCGAACGCGTCTTCTCCCGCGGGCTCAATCCGGCCGGCGTCGGCCGGCAGCTCCGCGCCGTGCTCGCCTCCGGCAGCCGCAAGCAGCGGCTGCATGGCGTCAAGACGCCGACGCTCGTGATTCACGGCACGGTCGATCCGCTGGTCCGTCCCGAAGGCGGCAAGGACACGGCAGAGTCAATTCCGGGTGCAAAGCTGCTGATGATCGAAGGCATGGGCCACGCTCTTCCGATGAGGTTCTGGCCTGAGATCATCGGCGCCATCGACATGCACGCCCATGGCGCAGCAGTGCAGGCGGCGTAGACCGACGCCCTCGGTCTCCTGGCGGTGACCATGTGAGCTGCCGGTTACTCTCTTAACGAGTGCCGGTGCGAAAGCTATAGAGGCCTTCCTCAATCGCAAGACAGGGGCTGCGGCCTCTCGGAGCTCACATGCATCTCATCGTCCGGCCGGTCGCAATGCTCGCCGCTTCAATTCTCGTGCTGTCCCTCGCCAACGGCGCCGCGATGGCTGGCAGCGCACAAGAAGAAGCCAATCGCAAAGCGGTGCTGGCCTTCTACGAGAAAGGTCTCAATCAGAAGGATGTCGACGCGGCCCTCACCTATGTCGGCGACCGATACACCCAACACAATCCGAACGCTGCCGATGGTCCGGAGGGCTTCCGAAAGTTCATCGGCTTCCTGCGTGAGAAGTTCCCGAACTCGCACAGCGAGATCAAGCGTTCTTTCGTTGATGGTGACTACGTCATTCTCCACGTTCACGCGGTTCGCGAACCCGGCACCAAAGGCAACGCGATCGTCGACATCTTCAAGCTCGATAACGGCAAGATCGTCGAGCATTGGGACGTGGTGCAGCCGATCCCGGAGAATCCGGCGAACAACAACACGATGTTCTAGCTCTTCTTCGCGATCCAGATCACGTGGCGCGCGCCGCCACCCCTGCCGGTGGCGCGCACACTGACCTCGTTGACGTCGAAACCGGCGCTGCCGAGACGCTTGGTGAATGCAGGATTGGGTCCCGACGACCAGACACCGAGCACGCCGCCCGGCCGCAATGCCGCCTTCGCCGCCTTCAGCCCGCTTGCGCTGTAGAGCGCGTCATTGCCCTTTCTCGTCAGCCCTTCCGGCCCGTTGTCGACATCGAGGAGAATGGCGTCGAAAGCCGAGCTCTTCGCCCGGATGATTTCGCCAACATCGGTCTCCCGGATGCTCACCCTGGCATCATCGAGACTGTCGCCGAAGACCTCTGACATTGGGCCTCGCGCCCAGGCGACGACCGCAGGCACCAGCTCGGAGACCACGATCTTCGCCTTAGCTCCGAGCACGGTGAGCGCCGCGCGCAACGTAAAGCCCATGCCGAGGCCACCGATGAGGACGACGGGCTTTGCGACGGTCTCGATTCTCTTCGCCGCGAGCGTCGCGAGCGCGACCTCGGAGCCCGACAGGCGGTTGTTCATCAGCTCGTTGATGCCGAGCTTAATGGAGAACTCTTTGCCGCGCCGCATCAGGCGAAGCTCCTCGTCGGAGCCGGGGATTTTGGCGGTATCGATCTTTTCCCAGGGAATCATGCGAGAGCTTTAGCACGATCGGACGAACAATCACCCTCCCGCCCAGACGTCCAGCACATAGCGGCTCTTCGCACCCATCTCCTCGATCCAGCGCGCACCGGCGACCGTATCGCTGCCGCTCTTCTCGCGATGGATCGCGACCAGCGCCGCCTTCACGTCGGGCTCCATCTTGCCGCCGTCGCCACAGACATAGATGATCGCGCCCTGCTCGATCAGCGGCCAGACCTTGTCCTTCTGCGCGGCAAGCATGTGCTGGACATAGGTCTTCGGTCCGTCCGCGCGCGAGAACGCGGTGAACAGTTCGGTGATGCCGCCGGCCGACAGCGTCTTCAATTCATCCGCATAGAGAAAATCTTGGTCGGGATGGCGGCAGCCGAACAACAGCATCGCTGAGCCAAGGACGGCCCCCTCGGCTTTACGCGCGGCGCGCTCCTGGAGGAAGCCGCGGAACGGAGCCAAGCCCGTACCCGGACCGATCATGATGATCGGCACGGATGGATCATCCGGGAGCCGGAAGCCGGCCTTGGTCTCTCGCACCGTCGCGTAGACCGTATCGCCTGTGCGGCGGTTGGCGAGATAGTTCGAGCAAATCCCCTTGTAGGTGCCGCGCCCAGAGGCGGCCAGCCCTTCGACCACGCCGACCGTGACGCTACAGCGCGCCGGATCGACCGACGGCGAGGACGAGATCGAGTAATAGCGCGGCGCCAGCAGCGAGAGCATTTCCAGATAGACATGGAACGGCAATTCGCAGGCGGGATATTCGAGCAGCAGGTCGAACACGGATTTGCGCCTGGCCAAAATCTCGCTGCGATAACGCTCGAGCGGTTCGGCCTCCTCGCCGGCGAAGGCGAGCAATTTCGGCTTGGTGACGGGGCAACGGGTGTGCTCAGCCATGATCTGGATCTGCTTGCGGGTCGCCACCTGCTGCAACTCGACGAACTCGCTGAGCAGACGGCCGACCGACACGGCATCGCCAACAGGCAACTGCGCGCGACGGCCCTCGGCGACCTGAAGCCTGATCTGGTCGGCCGGCAGGAAACCGAACCGGCGGGCCACTGAATCAACCAACGTCGGATCGTTGCGTGGAACCACGCTCAAATGGTCGCCGACCCGGTAGGTGACATTAGACGGAAGCTGCACCTCGATATGGCGCGTCGAGCGCTCGGACGGATTGGCGCCGGACTTGTTCTGGAGCTCGTCATTGACCAGCACCTTCATCGCCACCGCGCCGCCCTGCGCCACGATGGTGTTGACGGCGGTCACCGCGACCGGCTCGATCGCGTAGAGCGGATCGTCCTCCGCGGTGCGGGTGAAATTCCAGTCGATGCCGAATTCCTTGGTCGCAACCTGGGCGGCGGCCGGGAACCACTTCTGGAACTGACCGTCGAGATCGCTGCGCGCGTCGCCCTCGCCGCGCGGATAGACCGCGCGGGCGCCATGCTTCGACAATTGCTCGTCGATGAACCGTGGCACCGATTGATAGGTTGCGGCCCAGTCGCTGTTGCCACAGCCGAACACGGTGTACCGCACGTTGGCGAAGGCGTCTCTTGCCAAGTCGTCGCCGAGCCATTTGACGAACTGCGTCGCATTGTCAGGCGGCGCCCCGTTATAGGAGGCGCAGATAATCAGCACGCCGCCGGCTTGCGGCAGCTTGCCGACGTAGTCGTCGAGCGGCCCGAGGCGCACGGCAAAGCCGTTGATCTCGGCGAGATCGGCCATGCGCGTCGCAAGCTCCTCGGCCGTGCCGAGGTTGGAGCCGTAAAGAACCAGCATCGGCGTGTTGTGGCCGAGCCGGGTGGTCGGCTGACGTGGTGCCCTCGGCGCAGAAGCGGCCGCCGCGACCGGGCCGCCATAAGCACCGCGCTCACGATCCGCACGCGGCCGGACCTTGATCTTGAAGCCTTCCGGCTTCATCGTCAGCGTTTCCTTCAAGTGCATCTGATAACGCTGATGATCGATCAATCTGAAGCGCTGGAGGATCATGCCGAGCGCGAGCGCAGCCTCGTGCATGGCGAAGCCACGGCCGATGCAGGCGCGCTGGCCGTTGCCGAACGGCTTCCAGGCATTGACCGGCCGCTTGGCCTCCGCCTCGCGGCTGAAATTCTCGGGGTCGAAGGCATCAGGGTTGGGCCCCCAGACGTTGGGGTCGCGATGCAGCGCCGTCACCAGGACCGTGGTGAACGTGCCTTTCCTGAGCTTGTACTTGCCGCCGCCGATGGTCTCGTCATTCAGAGGCGAGATGCCATAGGCCGGCGCCGGCGGCCACAGCCGCAGCGCTTCTTTCAGGATCTGCGTGATGTAGGTGAGCTGCGTCACCTGCTGGTAGGTCGGCTTGGCATTGACGTCCGGACCGAATACGCGGTCGACCTCGTCATAGGTCTTCTTGAGAATGTCCGGATGCTTGAGCAACGCATAAAGCGTGTAGGACAGCAGGCCGCTGGTGGTCTCGTGCCCCGCGATCAGGAAAGTGTTGATCTGGTAGCGGATGTTGACGTCATCGAGCTGCTCGCCGGTCGAGCGATCGACGCCGGTCATCATCGCGGCCAACATGTCCTTCTTGTCATCAATTCCTTCGGCACTCTTGCGGCGCTCGGCGATGATCTCGTCGACCATCTTGTTCATGAAGGCAACGTCTTCGCCCAACGTCTTCCGCCGCTTCTGCATCCAGAGCTGCTCGAACGGCAGGCCGCGCGTCATCATGATGGTTTCAAGTGAGCGCACCAGCGATTCGACGAAGGGATGGTAGTCGCGCCGGTAGAACGAGTTGAAACGGTACTCGAAACCGCACAGGCCGATCGTGTCGAGCGTCAGCGCCGTCATGTCGTGGACGACGTCGATCTCGTCGTCGGCGTTCAGACGCTCCCATTTGTGGACGAGCTGCTCGGCGATATCGACCATGCTCGGGTGGTAGGACTGCATGGCGCGGTTGCCGAAGGGTTGGAGCAGGATGTTGTGCGCCTTGCTCCAGTTCGGCTCCTTGGTATCGGCGGTGAACAGGCCGTCGCCACCGACCGCGCGCACGCGCCGCAGCGCACCGCGCACCGTCTTGTCGAATCGTTTTTCATCGGAGAGCTCGTCGACGAGATCGTGTCCGGAGACGACGACGATCGGCGACCCCATCATGTCGAGCCAGAAGATCGGGCCGAGCTCCTTGGCAAGCCGCGTCAGGTGCTGCACGGGTGCGGCCGAATCCAGCGACAGCATGTTGCCAACCACCGGCTTGGGCGGCGGCTGCGGAATCGGGTCCAGACGGTTCTTCGATGACATCGCTACGCTTCCCCCGCTCGCAATGACGAGCTAGCCAAACCGCCTTCGACGCCATTCGATCAGCTTGGCGCTGACCTCTTGCGGCTTCTCCTGCTGTGTCCAATGGCCGCTGTCGCGGACCAGATATTTTTCCAGATCGGGAATCAGCTTGTCCATGCCATCAGCGGAAGACGGCGGCAACACCGCGTCGTTCTCGGCCATGATCATCAGCGACGGCACGCGCACCGTGTGATCCAGCGCTTCGGAGCGTATCCAGTTGCGCGACATGTTGCGGTACCAATTGATGCCGCCGGTAAAGCCGGTCCTGGTAAAGTTGTCGACGAACATTTGCTTCTCTTCCGGCGACAGGATCGGTGTGCGCGGATCATGCCTGGCGTCATAGCCGGCAATCATCTGCGGAAACGCCAGATTGACCCGCGGCGAAGCGCCGACGCCGGCAACCACCTCCTCTGCCGGTGCGTCGGGCGGACGCGGCGCCGGCTTGCGCATGAACGCATCGAAGGTCTGCTCGACGCGGCTACCAAAGATTCTGTCGGGTTCACGCGCTGGATCCTGGAACTGCACGATGTACATCTTGTCGCCGAAGCGCGCGCGCAGCAGCTCGATCGGATCGGCCCAGGCACGATTGGTATGAGGCGTGTTGACGCCGACCACCCCAGCAACCCGATCGATGTGCCGCAACGGCATCTGCCAGACGACGAAGCCGCCCCAGTCGTGGCCGACAAAGATTGCCTTGTCGATATTGAGGTGGTCGAGCAGCCCGACGAGGTCACCGGTCAGGTGCTCGATGTCGTAGTCCTCGACCGGCTCGGGCCGGTCGGTCGCGCCATAGCCGCGCTGGTCCGGCGCGATCACGCGGATGCCGGCCTCGCTCAGCGCCTTGATCTGATGGCGCCAGGAGAAGGCGAGCTCTGGCCAGCCGTGGCATAGCACCATCGGGGGCTTATCGGTGACCGGGCCCGCCTCGTAATAACCCATGCGGATTCCGTTCGTATGCACGAACTTGAGTGGTGGCATCTCAATCATCTCAGCATTCCTACTCAGCCGCGCCCTTGATGTCGGCCGCGGGCGGCGCATACGCCGCTTCGAGCGCGGCAAACTCCTCCGGCAGCATGTCGCACATCACCTGCACATGTGGAATGATGTTGGCGCCGACGATGAAGCCGAAATCGAGCTGGTCGCGGTAGCTCTGCACGGTGATGTTCAGCGCCTGCCCATGTGTCGAGATCGACACCGGGAAGATGTGCAACAGCTCGGCACCAGCGGCATAGAGCGTCTGCCGCGGCCCCGGCACGTTGGACACGGTGATGTTCGCAGCCGGCGGCAGCACATCCGACAGGTCGGAGCGGCTGTAGAGCAATGCCATGATCTGGACGATGATCGGTGCGCCCAGCATCGAGATGTTGGAGACCTGCGGCATCAGGGCGCGCAGCGGATGCGACATCTCCTTGGACTTGATCGACTGCGCGATGATGGCGTCAAGCCGCGCCTTGGGATCATCGATGTTGGTCGCGATCGAGCAGATCATGCCGAACACCTGGTTGTTGGCCTCGGTGTTGCCCTCCTCACGCAGCGAGATCGGCACGGCGGCGGTCAGCGATTTCGCCGGCAATGTGGCGTATTGCAGGAGGTAGCGGCGGACCACGCCGGAGGCGAGCGCCAGCACCACGTCGTTGAGCTTGCCGCCGGCCTGCTTGGCCAGCGCCTTGGATCGCGACAACGAGATCGACACGCCGGCAAAGCTGCGCTCGGACGATATCGACTTGTTGAGCATGGTCGGCGGCGACACCATGCTGGCGAGGCTCTCGCGCGACTTCGGATCGGAAATCTTGCCGAGCACGTCGGAAACGCTCTTGACCATGGTCGGGATATTGCCGGCAAAGCGTACCGCGCTCTCGATCTGGTACATCGCATTGTCGAACAGGATCGAACCGATGTCGCTCTTGCCGGTGCGCGGCAGTTGAAGATTCTTCGCGGCCGCCGAGGCATCAAGCGGCTGGGTGAAGAGCTGCTGATAGGAATCGAGCAGGTTCGCCGCGATATCGCGCGGCTCCTGTCCCGGCTTCGATCCGCCCGTCGGCGGCTCGACCTTTCGCGGGATCGGCGAGATGTCGTAGATCATGTTGGTCAGGGCCGCACCGGCACCGCCGTCGATGGCGGCATGGTGCATCTTGGAATAAAGCCCAACCTCGTTGTCCTTCATGCCCTCGAACACGTAGAACTCCCAGAGCGGGCGAGCACGGTTCAGGAGCTTGGCATGCATCCAGCCCACGATGCGCTCGAGCGTGGCGCGATCGCGCGGCGCCGGCAGGCTGGCACGGAAGATGTGACGGTCGATGTCGAATTGATCGTCCTCGACCCAGGTCGGATGATCGATGTCGAGCGGTGCCTTCTCCAGGCGCGCTTTCAGAATCGGCGCGATGTGCAACCGCGAGACGATCATCGCCTTGAAGTCTTCGAAGAAGTCGCCCTTGTAATCGTCAGGCAGGCGAAAGATCGCCATGCTGCCGACATGCATCGGCATTTCCGGCGTTTCCAGATAAAGAAACGACGCATCCAGCGACGACAGCTTCTTACCGTCAGCCATAGTTCCCTCCGCTCGTATTCGACGGGCGCCTTTGCCGGCGCTTCTCGTCAGGCCGATACTGCCCGCTCCGGCGGGGCATATGCAATGGCAAACGGACCAGCCCGGTCAAATGGCCAGAACTCCCCCTCCGGTTGCGCCAGGCGATCCGCCACGGCCCACAAGGCAGCCGGGTTCACCCCGAGCCCGATGTGGCTTGCGAAATGCACCTCGATATTCTCGGCCCGGTCGGAGGGATGTAGCAGGCAAGTCCGCCAATTCACGACGCCGTCCGCGCGCGAATAGATCGACGTCGCCGGCACCGGAAGATCGCCGGCGATCGCTTCACGCGCTTCCGCAAAATCCTCGACCCGCTCGCCGGACAACGCCTCATAGAGCACCGTCGCATTGGTGGCCCGCACATCATTGGCAAAGGGGCTGCCAAGCGTAATGACATTGCGGACCATCTCGGGCGCCTGGAGCGCGAGATCACGGGCATAGACGCCGCCGAGGCTCCATCCGACCAGACTGACCTTCCGTCCGCTCGCAGCGTGGATTTCGGTGATGCGAGTGTGCAGGGCTTCCCGCATCCGTGCCAGTCCGCCGAGATTGCGGCCCATCCGCCAGGCATGCGCGTCATAGCCGAGCTCGCCGAGATAGCGCCGCATCGGCGCCATCGAGAGATCGCTGGCGAGAAAGCCCGGCAGCGCCAGCACCGGATGGCCGTCGCCCCGGGGCGCGCGCATCAGCAACGGCGACAGCAGGACGCTGGCGTTGAATTCGAGCAAGCTGCGCGCCTCCGCGAGCAGCAGGGCGAGGCCCGGCGGACGAAGCCGGCCTGAGCCTGGCGCCCCGTCGCGCGCCGTCGGCATTATTTCTTCTTGTCGCTGCTGCGCGGGCCGCCGAGACCGGCCATGGTGACGAACATGTCCTGAAACCGCTCGGCGATTTTGGGATCGAAGGTGAACCAGCTCTGGATCAGCGATTCCGGCGAGACCTTGTCGATATTACTCAGGACCTGCTGCTGCAGCTTTTCCATGACGGCAACCTGCATCGGCGACACATCCGGCAATCCGAAGAACTGGCGGGCTTCGAGGGGGGTGCAGTCGATTTCGATATTAACTTTCATATCCCCTCCGGATGAGATTCGAGCGGTGTCACACAGTATCGCCGCGACATGGTGTGCGACGCAAGCGACCTGAGACGAGCGACCTGAGACGTCGGGTCGGAAACCGGCTTCCGCAATCGGCGGATATGGTCAATCAAATTGTCGGTGCGAATGGCGCCGGCGGGCCGCCCCCGCCCTCAATCTCGGGACCCGGCTGGCCGAAAGTCCAATGTCGCCAACTCGCTTCTCGCCGCTAAATTGTTGGTCAGCATTGCTGCAAAGCGGTGCAACTTGGCGCATTCCTTGCTGGAATGGCGCTTGCACGGGTCGAGAACTCTGGGCAACATGGATCGATCAACCCCGCCGAACAACAAAAATGACGGCGCGGGCGAGTGGAGAGGGTCAAGAATGTCAGTTGGACGAAGTCTGTTTGCGGCGACGCTCGCCGGTGTGCTTGCGTTGGCGGCCTCGCCGGCGTCGAGCCAGACGCTGCGTTACGCCAACCAGGGTGAGCTGAAGTCGCTCGACCCCTACACGCTGAATGAGTCGACCACCAGTGCGCATCTCGGCCACGTCTATGAGGGCCTGGTCGCCCGCGGCAAGGACCTGAAAGTCGTCCCGGCGCTGGCCGAAAGCTGGGAGACCCCGGAGCCGACACGCTGGCGCTTTCATCTGCGCAAGGGCGTGAAATTCCACAATGGCGACCCCTTCACCGCTGATGACGTGGTATTCTCGGCCGAGCGCGTGCGGGCGAAGGGCTCGAATTTCCAGAGCCGCGTTCCCGCCGATGCCAAGGCGGTCAAGATTGACGATTATACCGTCGATTTCGTCCTGACCTCGCCCAATCCGATCCTGACGGCGCTTTGGGCGACCTGGTACATCATGGACAAGAAATGGGCAGAGGCGAACGATGCGGTGGCACCGACACCGGCCGCCGCCACGACCCCGAGCTATGCCTCGCTTCATGAAAACGGCACTGGCCCTTTCACGATCGAGAGCCATCAGCCGGGCGTGAAGACCGTCTTCAAGGCAAATCCGAACTGGTGGCGCAAGCCGGAGCATAATCTGAAGGAGATCATCTTCACGCCGATCGCAAACCCGGCCACGCGTGTCGCGGCGCTGCTGTCGGGCGAGGTCGACGTGATCGAACCGGTTCCGGTCCAGGACATCGAGCGCGTCAAAGCGAGCCCCAACGCCACTGTGCTGACAGGACCTGAACTCCGCACCATCTTCGTCGGCATGGATCAGCAGCGCGATGAGCTATTGTACTCCAACGTCAAGGGCAAGAACCCGTTCAAGGACGTTCGCGTCCGCGAAGCCGTGTACCGGGCGATCGATGTCGACCTGATCAAGAATCGCGTCATGCGCGGGCTCTCAACGCCTTCCGCATTGATGGTCGCACCGGAGATCTTTACGCTCTCGAAGGACTTCACCCGGCCGAAGTTCGATCCCGACGCCTCCAAGAAGCTCCTGGCGGACGCCGGCTATCCCGAGGGTTTCGAAGTCACGATGGACTGCCCCAACGATCGCTACGTCAATGACGCCGCGATCTGTCAGGCCGTCGTCGGAATGCTCGCCCGTATCGGCATCAAGGTGGAGCTGCTGGCGCAACCCAAGGCGCTGTATTTCGCCAAGGTGCTGAAGCCCGGCGGCTACAAGACTTCGCTGTTCATGCTGGGCTGGACCCCGGATACGCTCGACGCCCATAACGTGCTGCACGACATCATGGGCTGCCGGGACGATCCCAAGGATCCCAACCGCGGCGAGGCCAATCTCGCCGGCTATTGCAACAAGCAGTTCGACGAGCTCGCAGACCAGATCCTCGTGGAACCCGATGTGGGCAAGCGCGATCTCCTGATCAAGCAGGCCTTCGAGGTCTCGATGAAGGACTGGGCCTACGTCCCGCTGCACCAGCAGGCGCTCGCCTGGGGCGTCTCGAAGAAAGTGAAGCTGACCCAGCGCGCGGACAACATGGTCATGCTCTACTGGGCGACCAAGCAGGACGAGTAGGTGTCGACAAGTTGTGAAGTCCCGGAAGCCCTGGCTTCCGGGACTTGCTGTTTCGGGCTAACGCAATGATGCGTGCTGCTGAAGAGATGTGAAAGGAACAGATGCTCGCTTTCACACTGCGCCGGGCCATCCAGGCCATCGGTGTCATGATCGCCGTCGGGATCATCTCGTTCTCGATGTTCCGCTTTGCCGGCGATCCCGTGAACCAGATGGTCGGGATGGATACGTCGGGCGCCGAACGCGCCGCGATCCGCAAGTCGCTCGGCCTCGACGATCCCGTCATCGTGCAGTTCGGCCGCTATGTCGGTAATGCCGCGCAATTCAAGTTCGGCGTGTCCTACCAGTTCCGGCTGCCCGTCACCGACCTGCTGATGGAACGGATGCCGGCGACGCTGGAGCTGGCCATCGTTGCAACCATCTTCGCAATGGTCAGCGGCATTCTGATGGGCGTTTATTCCGCGCTGCGTCGTGACAGCTGGCTCACGCATGTATTCCAGGCCGTCTCGCTGATCGGCATCTCGCTGCCGACCTTCCTGATCGGCATTCTCATGATCTACCTGTTTTCGGTGACACTCGGCTGGCTACCCTCGTTCGGGCGGGGCGATGTCGTGCATATCGGCTGGTGGACGACGGGGCTCCTGACGTTGTCAGGCCTGAAAGCGCTGATCATGCCCTCGATCACCCTCGGCCTGTTCCAGATGACGCTGATCATGCGGCTCGTCCGCGCAGAGATGCTCGAGGTCCTGCGGACCGATTACATCCGCTTCGCCCGCGCCCGTGGGCTCACTACGCGGGCGATCCATTTCGGCCATGCGCTGCGCAACACGCTGGTTCCCGTGATCACCGTGGCAGGCCTGCAATTTGGCTCGGTCATTGCTTTCGCAATCATCACCGAGACCGTGTTCCAGTGGCCGGGCATGGGGCTCCTGTTCGTGCAAGCCGTTCAGAACGTCGATATCCCGATCATGGCAGCCTATCTGATGATGGTGTCCCTGATCTTCGTCACCATCAATCTCGTGGTTGATATTCTCTACACCATCGTCGATCCGCGGCTGCGCTCGACGGTCAGCCGGGCGCACTGACATGAGCGAGGCCGTCGTTCCACACAGCACCGAGAAGCGCGCCGCCGCCGCGCCAGGCTGGTTCAAGCGCGCGCTCGACAGCGACCTGTTCTATTCGTTCCGCCGCTCCAGGATCACCATGATCGCGGCCGCAGTGACGCTGCTGTTCTTCCTGCTCGCGATCTTTGCCTCCGTGCTGTCGGTGCAGAATCCGTTCGACCCGGCGCAGCTCCAGCTGATGAATTCGCGCATCTCGCCGCTTTGGACCGCCGACGGCCAGAGCCCGTTCCTGCTCGGCACCGACGAGCAGGGCCGCGACGTGCTGTCCGCGATCCTCTACGGCCTGCGCATCTCGCTTCTCGTCGGCGTACTCGGCGTGGTCTTGTCCGGCGCGCTCGGCATCATGCTCGGGCTGACGGCCGGCTATTTCGGCGGCGCCGTCGACGGGCTGATCATGCGCATCGCCGACGTGCAGCTTTCCTTTCCGGCCATCCTGATCGCGCTCTTGATCAACGGCATCGCCAAGTCGGTCTTCGGCAACAAGCTCGACGAGATGAGCATGTTGGCGGTCCTGGTTTTCGCGATCGGGCTGAGTTTTTGGGTGCAGTACGCGCGGACGGTGCGCGGCTCGGTGCTGGTCGAGAAGAACAAGGATTATGTCGCAGCCGCGCAACTGATCGGCCTGCCCGCCCCCGTGATCATGCTGCGCCACGTGCTGCCAAACACGATGGGCCCGATCCTCGTGATCGCCACCATCAACCTCGCGCTCGCCATCATCACCGAGGCAACGCTGTCGTTCCTCGGCTCGGGCATGCCCGAGACCATGCCGTCGCTCGGCACGCTGATCCGTATCGGCAACGGCTATCTGTTCGCAGGCGAATGGTGGATCGTCGCATTCCCCGGAATCGCACTCGCGGCCCTGATCCTGTCGATCAACCTGCTCGGCGACTGGCTGCGCGACGCGCTCAACCCGAAACTCCGATGAGTATGCACCGTTCATGACCGCACCCGTTCTCTCCGTCCGCAATCTTCAGGTCGAGTTCGCCTCCCGCCGCGGCAGGCTGCGTGCGATCGACGGCGTATCCTTCGACATCGCCAAGGGCGAAGTGCTCGGCGTGGTCGGCGAATCCGGCGCCGGCAAATCCGTCACCGGGCTCTCGGTGATCGGCCTGATCGATCCGCCCGGCCGCATCGCCGGTGGCGAGATCCATCTCGCGGGCCTGCGCATCGACAATCTGCCGCCGGAGGAGATGCGCCGTATCAGGGGAAAGCGCATCGGCATGATCTTCCAGGATCCGCTCACTTCCCTCAATCCGCTGTACAAGGTCGGCGACCAGATCGTGGAAACGATCCGGACCCACCTCAATCTCTCCGAACAGGCCGCCCGCCGCCGTGCCGTCGACCTCCTCGCCGAGGTCGGCATTCCCGCGCCGGAAAAGCGCATCGACGGCTATCCTCATGAATTCTCCGGCGGCATGCGCCAGCGCGTGGTGATTGCGCTGGCGATCTGCGCCGAGCCGGAACTGATTATCGCGGACGAGCCGACCACCGCGCTCGATGTCTCCGTGCAGGCCCAGATCATCTCGCTGATCAAGCGTCTCGGCCGCGACCACGGCACCGCCGTGATGCTGGTGACGCACGACATGGGCGTGATCGCCGAGACCTCGGACCGCGTCGCGGTGATGTATGCCGGCCGCGTTGCCGAGATCGGCCCGGTGCAGGACGTGGTCAGGAACCCGCTGCACCCCTACGCCAAAGGATTGATGGGCGCGATCCCGACGCTTGCCGGCGACGACAAGCGCCTGGTGCAGATTCCGGGCTCCATGCCGCGCCTGTCGGCGATCCCCCGCGGCTGCTCGTTCAACCCGCGCTGCGCCTCCGCCTTCGACCGCTGCCGCGTCGACCGGCCAGAGCCGCTGTCGCGTGGCACACAATCGGTTGCCTGCCATCTCTATGACAGCGTGCCGGCGGAGACCGCGGCATGAGCGCCCCCTTCGTCCAGGCCACAAATCTCCGCCGCGTCTTCGACGTCTCAAAGCCCTGGCTCAACCGCTTGCTGGAAGGTGGACATCTCGAATATCTCAAGGCTGTCGATCACGTCACTTTCGACATCAAGAAAGGCGAGACCTTTGCGCTGGTCGGTGAGTCCGGCTCAGGCAAGACCACGGTGGCGCGGATGGTGGTCGGCCTGTTGCCGCCGAGCTCCGGCAATGTCCTGATCGACGGCGTCTCGATGACCGATCCGCGGCAGGCGTCAGCGCGCCGAAAGCTGCGCCGCCGCATCCAGATGATTTTTCAGGATCCTTATGCGAGCCTGAACCCGCACTTCCGCGTCGATGCCATCATCTCCGAGCCAATCCGCGCCTTCGACCTGATCCAGGGCGAACGCGACATCCAGGCGCGCGTCGGCGAGCTGCTCAGCCTCGTCGGCCTGCACCCCGACGACCGCCTGAAATTCCCGCACGAATTCTCTGGCGGCCAGCGCCAGCGCATCGCAATCGCGCGGGCGCTCGCCTCCGACGCCGAATTCATCGTCTGTGACGAGCCGACCTCGGCGCTCGACGTCTCCGTGCAGGCGCAGATCCTGAACCTGATGCGCGACCTGCAGGACAAGTTCGGCCTGACCTATCTGTTCATCAGCCATAACCTCGCCGTGGTCCGCCACATGGCGAGCCGGGTCAGCGTGATGTATCTCGGCCGGATCGTCGAGATCGCGGAGGGGCGCGAGCTGTTTGCCCGTCCACGCATGCCTTACACCAAGATGCTGCTGGGCGCCGTACCTGATCTCGCGATGTCCGGTCGCCAGCGCATTCCGGTGAAGGGCGAGATCCCGAACCCGATCGATCCGCCGCCCGGCTGTGCCTTCAATCCGCGCTGTCCGCTGGCGTTCGACCTCTGTCGCAAGCAAGCGCCGGAATTGATCGACGGCGTCGCCTGCCATGCGGTTAACACCGCGCCGGTCCCGGCGTGACGCGCGCGTGCCATGCGGCCTGTGCATTGGCCGCGCGGCATTGCCTGTGATCAATTGCGCGCGCCGCAAATGAGGTAGCCCATGGCCAGCAACGTCAATCCCGATCCCTTCACGACGCGCCCCGAGATCGAGGGCACGTTCGGTGTCGTCGCAACCACGCACTGGATCGCAACCGCCGTCGGCATGGCTATTCTGGAAAAGGGCGGCAATGCCTTCGACGCCGGTGTCGCCACCGCCTTCACGCTTCAGGTCGTCGAGCCGCATCTGAACGGACCCGGCGGCGACGTGCCTGTTATCGTCCATGACGTGAAGCGCGGCCGCACCGAGGTGATCTGCGGCCAGGGCCCGGCACCGGCACGCGCCACCATCGCGCATTACAAGAGCGAGGGCCTCGACATGGTGCCCGGCACCGGCCTGCTCGCGGCCTGCGTTCCCGGCACCTTCGAATCCTGGATGATGCTGTTGCGCGACTACGGCACGATGCGCGTGCGCGACGTGCTGGAGCCCGCGATCTCTTATGCCCGCGACGGCTATCCGCTGGTCGAGCGCGCCTGCGCCACGATCCAGACCGTCGAGCAATTGTTCCGCAAGCACTGGCCGACCTCGGCCGCTGTCTACCTGCCGAACGGCGAGGTCCCGAAACCCGGTACGCTCTTCACCAACAAGACGCTGGCGGCGACCTACGCGCGCATCCTCAGCGAAGCCGAAAGCGGTGGCGGAGGCCGCGACGCCGAGATCGAGCGTGCGCGAAATGCCTGGTCCCAGGGTTTTGTCGCGGAGGCCATCGACAAGTTCTGCCGGACCCAGGAGGTGATGGACGTCAGTGGCTCGCCGCATCGCGGCGTGCTTTCCGCCGATGACATGGCACGCTGGCAGCCGACGATCGAGGCGCCCCTCACCTACGATTATGGCCGCTACACCGTCTGCAAGGCCGGCGTCTGGAGCCAGGGTCCGGTGACCCTGCAACAGCTCGCGCTCTTGAAAGGCTTCGCGCTCGACGGGCTCGATCCGACCGGGCCGGAGTTCATCCATCTCCAGATCGAATGCGCAAAACTCGCCTTCGCCGACCGCGAAAAGTTCTACGGCGATCCCAAGTTCAGCGAAATCCCGATCGCAACACTGCTGTCGGACGCCTACAACGACGAGCGCCGCAAGCTCGTCACCGACAAGGCGTCGCTCGATTTCATCCCGGGATCGATCGAAGGTTTTGGCGGTGTGGTCAAGCTGCGCCGTGCAGAGGGCCAACGCGAGGCCGTCGGCGCACTCGGCGCCGGCGAGCCCACCGTGGGGCGCTTCGGCGAGGTCCGCGGCGACACCGTGCATTTCGACATCATTGACAAGGCCGGCAATATGGTGTCCTCGACGCCGTCGGGTGGCTGGCTGCAATCTTCACCGGTGATCCCGGAGATCGGATTCTGCCTCGGCAGCCGCGCGCAAATGTTCTGGCTCGAGGAAGATCACCCGGCAGCACTCGCACCGGGCAAGCGGCCGCGCACCACGCTGTCGCCGACCATGGCGCTGCGTGACGGCGAGCCCTACCTCGCCTGGGGCTCGCCCGGCGGCGATCAGCAGGACCAATGGATCACGCAGTTCTTCCTGCGCCACGTCCATTGCAACCTCAACCTCCAGGAGGCGATCGACGCACCGGCCTGGCACTCCGAGCATTTCCCGATCTCGTTCTGGCCGCGCACCGCGCGTCCCGGCGTGCTCGTGGTCGAAAACCGGGTGCCGAAGGCAACCATCGAGAGCCTTCGCGAGCGCGGGCATATCGTCGAGGTCGGCCCCGACTGGTCCGAGGGCCGCCTCACCGCCGCCTCGCGTGTCGGCGTGCGCCGCCGCGCCGCCGCCAATCCGCGCGGCATGCAGGGCTACGCCGCGGGACGCTGAAGGCAGCACATGACCTGGTCGATCATCGCGCGCGATCCTGCCACCGGCCAGTTCGGCATTGCGGTAGCGACCCGCTTCTTCGCGGTCGGCGCACGTGTGCCCTACATCGCGGCAGGCCTCGGGGCCATCGCAACGCAAGCTTTCGTCAATCCCTATTACGGGATCGACGGCATCAAGCTGCTACGCGAAGGCCTGAACGCCCATGACGTGCTCGCCGCCCTGGTCGCGACCGACGACGGCCGCGAGAGCCGCCAGATCCACATCATGGATGCGAGTGGCGCGATCGCCGCGCATACCGGGCGCGATTGCGTCGACTGGTGCGGGCACATCGCCGGCAGCGGCTTCTCGATCGCAGGCAACATGCTCGCGGGCGCCGACGTGCTCGCCGAGACGGCAAAGACCTACATCGCCAATGACAGCCTGCCCTTCCCGCGCCGACTGCTTGCGGCGATGCGCGCAGGCGAAGCCGCTGGCGGCGACAAGCGCGGCAAGCAATCTGCCGCGCTGCTGATCCACGGCGAGGGGGAATGGCCGGCGCTGGACATCCGCACCGACGATCATCCCGACCCGCTCGGCGAGCTCGAGCGACTCGAACGGGTCAGCCACGAACTCTGGGTCCACTTCCGCTCTTCCATGCCGACCCGGCAGAACCCGGCCGGCAACACCGATCGCAGCGTCATCGACGCCAGCATCGCCGCGGCGCGGGCGAGACAAGCATGAGCGCAAGCCCTCTCATCGAGATCAGGGATCTGCGCATCCGCTTCCACGGCGACGATGGCCGCATCACCCATGCGGTCGACAGCGTCGATCTCAGCGTCGCCAATGGCGCAACGCTCGGCCTCGTCGGCGAATCCGGCTGCGGCAAGAGCGTGACCTCGCTGGCGATCATGGGCCTGCTGCCGAAGCAGACGACGGAGATATCGGGCACGATACGCTTCGACGGCTTCGACCTGCTGAAGACCCCGGACCAGACGCTGCGCGACTTGCGCGGCAACCGGCTCGCGATGATTTTCCAGGAGCCGATGACATCACTCAACCCGAGCTTCACCATCGGCGACCAGATCATCGAGACCATTTTGCGCCACCGCGGCGGCTCGCGCCGCAGCGCACGGGATCGCGCGATCGAGCTGCTGCGTCGCGTCCACATCCCTTCGCCCGAGCGTCGGATCGACGAATATCCGCACAAGCTCTCCGGCGGCATGCGCCAGCGCGTCATGATCGCGATGGCGCTTGCCTGCGATCCACAGCTCTTGATCGCCGACGAGCCTACCACCGCACTCGATGTCACCCTGCAGGCCCAGATCCTGGAGCTGATGCGCGAGCTGAAGGCCGAGAGCGGCGCCGCGATTATTCTGATCACCCACGACCTCGGCGTCGTCGCCGAAGTCTGCGACGAAGTCGCGGTGATGTATGCCGGCGAGATCGTCGAGCGCGCGCCGGTCGACGAATTGTTCTCCGCGCCGCAGCACCCCTACACGGTCGGACTGCTCGGCTCGATCCCGCGTCTGGACCATCGTGCCGAACAGCTTGCGACGATCGAGGGCATGGTGCCGAACATGGCACAGCCGCCCGCAGGCTGCCGTTTCGCGGCGCGCTGCCCGTTCGTGCTGGACGCCTGCACCATTGCGCCGCCGCCGCTGGTGGAAGTCAGTCCCGGCCACCTCTCGCGCTGCATCCGGGCGCCGCTCGAACGTCTGGTGTCGTGATGGCGCTGCCTTCTTCCATCTTGCCCCGGGCGCAGCGCAGCACAAGCGAAGCGCAGTGCTGCGCTGCTGAACCGGGGCCCATGCGGCAACAACCTGGGTCCCGGTTCAGCGTCGCACCACTTCGTGCTGCGCCGCGCCCGGGACACGAGACCGGATTTCGCGGGGAGCGCCGAGGATGACCGCTCTCCTCGAGGTCAAAGGCCTGGTCAAGCATTTCGTCGCCCGGCGCTCGTTGTTCGGCCGGGCGCTGGCCCATGTCAAAGCGGTCGATGGTGTCAGCTTCACACTCGAACCCGGCAAGACCCTCGCTTTGGTCGGTGAATCCGGCTGCGGCAAGTCCACTGTCAGCCGCCTCGTGCTGCGGCTGATCGAGCCAGACGCGGGCACGGTGCGATTCGACGGCCGCGATCTGCTCTCACTCGATCCGGATGCGCTCCGCAAATTCCGCCGCGAGGCGCAGATCATCTTTCAGGACCCCTACGCCTCGCTCAATCCTCGCATGACGGTCAGCCAGATTCTGACCGAGCCGCTGGCGCTGCACGATCTCGTGCCGACGGCGCACCGGCGCGAGCGCGTCGCGGAGCTTCTGCGGCTGGTGGGGCTCGAACCGCGGCTGGCGCGGCGCTATCCGCACGAGTTCTCCGGCGGCCAGCGCCAGCGCATCGCCATCGCGCGCGCGCTTGCGGTCGAGCCGAAGCTGATCATTTGCGACGAGCCGGTCTCGGCGCTCGACGTCTCGATCCGCTCGCAGATATTGAACCTGCTGCGCGAGCTCCAGGACCGGCTTGGTCTGGCCTACATCTTCGTTTCGCATGATCTCGCAGTGGTCAAGCACATCGCCGACCGCGTCGCGGTGATGAATCTCGGCCAGATTGTCGAAGAAGCCGATGCGGGCGAGTTGTTCGCCGAGCCACGCCATCCCTACAGCCGGGCCCTGTTGTCCGCGATTCCGCTGCCGCAGCCTCACGCAAGGCGGGCGAAGATCGTACTGCAGGGCGAGACCCCGAGCGCGCTCAATCCGCCGGCCGGCTGTCGCTTCCACACCCGCTGCCCCTTCGTGATCGACCGTTGCCGCGCCGAGGCGCCGGCGCTGGTGGCAGACGAGGCAGGCCACGCCACCGCCTGCCATCGCGTCAGCGAGCTGCCCCCGGCCGACACCATCCTGCCCACAGCCGGAGGATTCACGCCGGAACTGGCAAAATTAGTCGCCGCCTTCAGCCGAAAGACGGAAGGCGCGAGCCCGGCCGGGGTTGGTATACAGAGTGCAAGGCCTACAACGACGTAGCCGGAGCAATGGGGACTGTCCGATGAAGATGTTTCGCCTGGCCGCAACCGCGGCTGCGTTCCTGCTGTCGCTTGGAGCCGCCCAGGCGCAGACCACGCTGCGCATCGGCCTTGCCGAGGACCCCGATATCCTCGATCCCTCGATGGCGCGCACCTATGTCGGCCGCATCGTGTTCGCCGCATTTTGCGACAAGCTGTTCGACATCGACGAGAAGCTCAACATCGTGCCCCAGCTCGCGCTGTCGAGCGAGACGGTCGATGACGGTAAGGGCCTCGTCATCAAGCTCAGGCCCGGCGTGAAATTCCACGACGGCGAGCCGTTCGACGCGGAGGCCGCCAAATTCTCGCTTGAGCGCCATCTGACCCTCCCCGGCTCGTTCCGCAAGCCGGAGCTCGCCTCGGTCGACCACATCGATGTCGTCGATCCCCTCACTATCAAGCTGGTGCTGAAATCGCCGTTCTCGCCCCTGCTTGCCCAGCTCACAGATCGCGCCGGCATGATGATGTCGCCGAAAGCGGCGAAGGCAGCCGGCGACAAGTTCGGTCTGCACCCGGTCTGCGCCGGCCCCTACAAATTCGTCGAGCGCGTGCAGCAGGACCGCATCGTGTTCGAGAAGTTCGCGGACTACTGGAACAGGGACAACATCTTCATCGATCGCATCGTGTTCCAGCCCATCGTCGACGCCACCGTGCGGCTGGCGAACCTGAAATCCGGCGGCCTCGATCTGATCGAGCGCGTGCTCGCCACCGATCTCAAGGAGGTGCGCGCCGATTCACGGCTGAAGGTCGCCACCGCGATCGAGCTCGGCTATCAGGGCATCACGCTCAACATCGGCAAGGACAAGGCCAAGGGACCGCTGAGCCAATCAGCCAAGGTGCGGCAGGCCCTCGACCTTGCCATCGACCGAGAGGCGATCAACCAGGTCGTGTTCAACGGCGAGTTCCAGGTCGGCAATCAATGGGTCAATCCTGATCATCCCTACTATCAAAAGAGCTTGCCGGTCCGTCCCCGCAACGTGGAGAAGGCCAAGGCGCTGCTGAAGGAAGCCGGCGTGACGCCGCCGGTCGGCGTCGACTTCCTCGTGCCGAAGGGAGCGGAGACAGAGACGCCGGCGCAAGTGATCCAGTCGATGGCGGCGGAGGCCGGCTTCGACATGAAGATCCGCGTCACCGAATTTGCAACCGGGCTCAAGCAGGCCGAGGCCGGCGACTACCAGGCCTTCATGCTCGCCTGGAGTGGCCGCGTCGATCCTGATGGCAACACCTTCATCTTCTTGCACAGTGGCGCTCCTCAGAATTACGGCGACTGGAACAATACGCAGGCCGACAAGGCGCTGGAGGACGCGCGGCTCGTGACCGACCTTGCCAAGCGCAAGGCCAGCTACGAAGTTTTGGCGAAGCTAGTCCAGGATGAGGAGCCGCTGCTTTATCTCTATCACCGCCGCATCATCATCGCGCATACGACCAAGCTCGAGGGCTACAAGCAGATGCCCGACGGCCTCGTGCGCGTCGTCGGCCTCAAGCTGAAGTGACGCCGCGGCGATGCTGAACTTCCTCACCCGCCGGCTTGCGCAGATCGTGCCGACACTGTTCTTCGTGTCGGTGCTGATCTTCTCGCTGCAGCAATTGCTGCCGGGCGATCCCGCCCTGGTGATGGCGGGCGAAGAGCGCGATCCGGCCGTGATCGAGCAGATCCGCCACCAATACCGGCTCGATCAACCGGTCCCCGTGCAGTATGCCTACTGGATGAAGGGCGTGTTATCTGGCGATTTCGGCGAGTCCCTGCGCAACAAGATGCCGGTGCGCGAGCTGATTGCGCAAAAGCTGCCGGTCACGCTGCAGCTCGGCTCGATGGCGATCATCATCGCCTTTCTGATCGGCATTCCCGCCGGGATCGTCGCCGCCGTGAAGAAGGGAACGGCCTGGGACTACGGCGCCAACTTCTTCGCGCTGTGGGGCATCTCGACGCCGAACTTCTGGCTCGGGATCATGCTGATCTTCCTGTTCTCGATCGAGCTCGGCTGGCTGCCGGCCTCCGGCTACGTGCCGCTCACCGAGAACTGGCGCGCGAGCCTTGCCGCCACGATCATGCCGGCCTTCGTGCTCGGCAACGCCATTTCCGCGGTCCTGATGCGGCATACGCGCAGCGCCATGCTCCAGGTGCTGGAAAGCGATTACGTCCGCACCGCACGCGCCAAGGGCCTCTCCGAGCGTTCCGTGATCCTGAAGCATGCCATGCGCAACGCACTGACGCCGATCATCACGCTCGGCGCGCTCGAGCTCGGCACGCTGCTGTCGGGTGCGGTGCTGACCGAGCAGATCTTCTCCATTCCCGGCTTCGGCAAGCTGATCGTGGACGCCGTGTTCAACCGCGACTACGCCGTCGTGCAGGGCGTGGTGCTGGTGACGGCGACCGTCTACATCACGCTCAATCTGGTCGCCGACGTCGCCTATATCCTCGTCAATCCGCGGCTGAGGGGCTAGGCCATGACCGACGCCGCCCTGTCGGGCCCCCTTGCGCAAGCCGACGAGCTGGACAGCCCGGCGCGCCGCGCGCGGCGCCGCCTGTTCAAGCGCAAGGCGGCGGTTGCGGGCCTCGCGGTCCTCACCATCTTCATCCTGCTCGCGCTGCTGGCGCCTCTGATCGTGCCCTACGACCCCATCGCGACGAGCTGGAGCCTGGTGCGCAAGCCGCCCACAATGGCGCACTGGTTCGGCACTGACGAGCTCGGCCGCGATATCCTGAGCCGCGTCGTCTACGGTGCGCGGGCCTCGCTGCTGGCAGGCCTGATCTCGGTCGCGATCGCGCTCGGAATCGGCGTGCCGCTTGGCCTCATCGCTGGCTATCGCGGTGGCTTCGTCGATGCGCTGATCAGCCGGATCACCGACGCGATGCTGGCCTGCCCGTTCCTGATCCTGGCGATTGCGCTGGCGGCGTTCCTCGGCCCGAGTCTTGGCAACGCCATGATCGCGATCGGCATCTCGGCAACGCCCATCTTCATCCGCCTGACCCGCGGCCAGGTGCTGAGTGTCAAGGCCGAGGACTATGTCGAAGCGGCGCGCGCACTCGGCAATCCGCCCTGGCGCATCGCCGTCTCGCACATCCTGCCAAACATCCTGCCTGCACTGCTGGTTCAGGCCACACTCTCGATCGCTGCGGCCATTATCGCCGAGGCGGCGTTGTCCTTCCTTGGCCTTGGCCAGCAACCGCCGGCACCGTCCTGGGGCAGCATGCTTAACGCAGCGCAACGCTTCCTGACCCAGGCGCCCTGGATGGCGATCTGGCCGGGGCTGGCGATCTTCCTCGTGGTGCTGTCGCTCAACTTACTTGGCGACGGCCTGCGCGACGCCCTCGACCCGCGCCAGCGCTAGATCACGCTCTCGCGCATCACGCGGCGGCAATCCATCTCGTATTCGAGGTCGACCACCGGCGGCCGCGCAAAGTGCCAGGTGAGACCTGAGCGTAGTGCACCACGCCGAACCAGTTCATCCACCAGCGCGTGATGGAAGTCGTGCACGGAGTAGGCCTGCACGCCCGTCGTGTTCTTCCAGCCGAATCCGAACGCCGTCATCCGGTTCTCCATCTGGGACGTCGTGGTGAACCGCACCTTCTCGCGCAAACCCTCCGGGCTGAGGTCGCGGTAGCGTACCGTGCGCTCGACATAGGTCCCGCTGCCCTCGCGTGCCTCGGCGCCGCCGGCGATGACGAAGGACGGCGCCTTGGAGCTGGTAGGGCGCGTGAAGGAGAACGCATAGAACGACGGCTCCGACGGCGGATCGAGTTCCGGACAGACATTGCTGCGCGCCACCGGATTGGTGGTGCCGTCGAAGATGCCCCATTCCGACAGCGTCTTGACGTAATGCAGGTTGAACGCGCGGAAGCCCTCCTCGCTGAAGGCGGCCGGCGAACGCAGCTCGCAGGCACAGAAGGCCGTCAACGGACGCCCTGCCTCCTGGATGAACTTTGCCGCAAGCGCAAACCCCTCGGCCAGAGGCACGAGGCGATCGAACCGGACGCGCTCGATCTCATAGCCGTCATCGGCGGCAGCCCCAGCCGAGTACTGAAACACGGAGGGAATGAACCGATAATTGCCGGCGGAGAATTCACGCGTCATGACGAGCTCCTAATCCAATTGAATGCGGATGCCCTTGCCGCCGTTGAGCAGGCGCCTCAAGTGAAATCCGGCGAGAGCATCGTCGGCGTGCGCGCCGACCAGCGCGGCAAAGGTCGGCATGGCCGCGGCGTCACCGGCTTGCATCTTGGCAAAGGCCTCGGAATACTGCGCCGTCTCGGGCGCCTCGAATCTTTCGCGCGGCAGCGGCTCGAACGCGCGCAGCGGCTCGCTGCGCCCGCGCAGCATCAGATCGCCGACGGGTCGCCCCTGGAAGTTCCTGGCTGCCTCGGCGACACTGGAGCTGACACAGATGCGGGTGCCCAGCTGCTTGTTCGCAGCTTCCAGCCGCGCGGCGATGTTGATCGTGTCCCCATACGCGGTGTAGTCGAAAAAGCGGTTCCCGCCGAAATTGCCGACCAGTGCTGACCCGGCGTGAATGCCGATGCGGGTGGCTCCGAAATCCACGCCTCGATCACTTTGGCGCGCACAAAACCCCTGTGCCCACGCATCCAGATCATGGGCGCATGCGACCGCACGCGTCGCATAGTCCGGCTGATCGCCGGGCGCGTTAAACAGCACCTGGATCGCATCACCGATGATCTTGGCGACGGTGCCGTCATGCGCGAACACCACTTCGGTCATCCCGCCGACATATTCGTTGAGGAGCGCGCCCAGCGTCTCGGGCGGCGCGCTCTCGACCAGCGAAGTGAAGCCGGTGATATCGGTGAAAATGGTCGCGATATCGCGCCACTGCACCTCGATCCCCTCGCCCTCGCCGCTTGCCGCCAGACGCTTGGCCAGCTCCGGCGAGAAGTGGCGCGACAGCGCAGCATGGGCGCGCTCGGCCTCCGCCTGACGACGACGCACCTCGCGCAACATCTCGATGTGGCGAAGGGTCTTATCGATCGTGGTTTCCAGGTCGGTGAAGTCGATCGGCTTGGTCAGGAAATCGAACGCACCGCGGTTCATGGCGGTGCGGATATTGCTCATGTCGCCATAGGCCGAGACGATGATGGTCGACTTCTTGTCCTCGGCTTCCTGCAACTTCTGCAGCAGCGACAGCCCGTCCATCCTGGGCATGTTGATGTCCGAGACCACCATATCGACTTGCGGGTTCTGCTCGAGCGATTCCAGCGCCTCCAAGCCGTCGCGCGCGAACATGATGGAGACGAGCCCGTCGCGGATCTGCCTGCGGAATTTCTGCAGGATCAGCGCCTCGAGGTCGGGCTCGTCGTCGACGAAGAGGATGGTCGGGGTCATGCCGCTTGCTCGAGCCTTGTGTCGATCTGCTGGCGCAGCAGCGCAAAATCAATCGGCTTGGTGAGGAGCCCGATGGCGCCGCGCTCGATCGCCTTGCGACGCGTCTCGGCATCGCCGTACGCCGTGATCATGATAACCGGAACATGCGGATGCTCGGCGCGCACCCTGGGCAGCATGTCGAGCCCGCTCATGCCGGGCATGTTGATATCGGACAGGATCAGGATCAACGAGGGGTCGCGAACCTCGGCCGCGAGCCTCAGCGCATCGGGCGCCGAGGGTGCAAACTCCATCTGGAAACGGCCGGCGCGCAGATCGCGCCGGAATTGCTGCCGGAACAGCGCCTCGACATCGGGCTCGTCATCGACGACCAGGATGTAAACGTTCACGTCTTGCCTCCGGAAGGACCGCTTGCCGCCATGACGCGCGGCAGGGAGATGATGAATTCGGTGAAGACACCGGGCTCGGTGTTCACGTCGATCGTGCCGCCGTGCTGTTTCACGACGATGTCATGGCTCATGGACAGACCAAGCCCGGTGCCCTCGCCGGCGGGTTTGGTGGTGAAGAAGGGATTGAACATCTTCCCCTTCACGTCCTGCGGAATGCCTGTGCCGTTGTCGCGGATCCGGATCTCGACCCTGCCGCCGAGATTCTTCGTCGCAGCGCTCAAGCTCGGTTCGAATCCATCCGCGGCGCTTTCCTTGCGCTTGGCCGCAGCATAGAAGCCGTTCGAGATCAGATTGAGGAAGACGCGAGTGATCTCCTGCGGATAGACGTCGGCCATCCCGGCGGCCGGATCGAGGTCGCGCTGGAGCGTCACGTTGAACGACGGCCGTTCGGCGCGCGCGCCGTGATAGGCGAGATTAAGGCTCTCCTCCACGATCGCGTTGATGTCGGTGGGGCGATGCTCACTGGAGCCTTCGCGCGAGTGCAATAGCATGTTCCTGACGATGGAATCGGCGCGCTTGCCGTGCTGCACCACCTTCTCGAGATTCCCCCGCAGCATGCCGGTCAGCTCGTCCACCTCGTCCTTCGTCTTGCCGTCGAGCGATGCCGTTTGCAGGACCTCGTTGAGCTCGTCGATCAGCTCCGCCGAGATCGACGAGAAATTATTGACGAAGTTGAGCGGGTTCTTGATCTCGTGGGCGATGCCAGCCGTGAGCTGGCCGAGCGAGGCCAGCTTCTCGGTCTGGATCAGGCGGCCCTGAGCCGCGCGCAACTCATCAAGGGACTGCGAGAGTTCCATCGTGCGTTTGCGCAACTCATTCAACAGCCGCGCATTCTCGACGGCGATGACGGCTTGTTTCGTGAAATTCTCGACCACAGAAATCTGTTTATCGGTGAACGGACGGACCTCCTTGCGATAGACTGCGATCGTGCCGATCAGCTCGCTCTCCCTCAGCATCGGTACGACGACGATCGTGCGGGCACCGGCCACATCGGAGATTCCGCGAATGCTTGGTCCTCCCGCAATATAGGCCGGTGTGCTTTGCACATCGTGAACGTGAACGACCTGACGCGTCCTGACGACCGCAGCGAGCGCGCTCTCCGGATGAGGGCGTATCGCCACATCTCTTCGCGAAGCGGCGAACGCAGGCGGCACGTTGTAGTCAGCCGCGATGGTGAAGCCTTCGCCGTCCCACAGGTTCATGATCCCGAAACTCGCGCCACAGACGCGCGTGGCATTCTCGAGCAATTTGTGGAAAACTGGCGTGAGTTCGCCCGGAGACGAACTGATCACCTGTAGCACCTCCGAAGTCGCTGTCTGCTGCTCCAGCGACTCGCTCAATTCGGCCGTTCGTACCTCGACCTTCTTTTCCAAATCCGCGTAGGATTCCTGCAAGCGCGCGCCCATGTCGTTGAACTGGTCGGCTAGCTCCTCGAGCTCGTCGCCGGTCTTGATGGAGATGCGCTGAGAGAAATCGCCGCCGCCGATGCGCTCGGCACCGCTGCGCAGCGCTTGGATCGGGCCAACCATGCGGCGCGCGAGGAATATTCCAGCGAGCACCGCGAAGATCGAGGCTGCGAGCAGCACGATCGCGAGCCGCTGCAGCGATGCGTAGAGCGAGGCATAGGCCTCCTCGACCGGCAATTCGACGAACATGGTCCAGCCGAGCGGCGCGATCGGCGCGGAGGCCGTCAGGACCTTCTGCCCCTGGATGTTGGTCGCTTCCTGCAATGCATCCGGCATTGCGCCGCCACCGGCCTGAGCACCGCGTACCTGCTCGAGCTTGGACATGTCGGTGTTGCGCAGCACGAGGCTGATGTCGGGATGCGCGATCAGGCGCCCCTCCGGGCCGACTACATAGGCGTGTCCGTGCTCGCCGACCTTGATCTGGGATACGACGTCCCAGATCAGCTTGAGATTGACCTCTGCAATGCTGACGCCCGCATCCTTGCGGGCGCCGGCCTGCGCCAGCGTCATGTAGGGCTCGGAATCCCTGCGGAAATAGATCGGCCCGTAAAAAACCTTGTGCGCGACCGCCTGCGTGAATTTTGGATCGTCCGACAGATCGACGCCGCTGTCGATCGCGTCCATCGCCAGCCGCGAAACGCGCAGGCGCTCTCTGCCGGTCGCGTCGACCTGGGCGAGCTCGGTGATCGCCGGCACTTGACGCAGCAGCCGCAGCGCGTCGAACCGGCGCGGCTCGATCGAGCCCGCCGACCACGGCAATTGCGTGGTCCAGCCGAGCTGGCTCTCGATCTCCTTGATGAACTGGCCAATCTTGGCGGCCGCCGCCTCGGCCTGCTCGTGCTGGACCCGGATCAGCGAGGCCTTGTGCTCCCGATAATAGAAGAAGACCTCGAACAGGCCATTGGCCAGCAGGGCGACGGCGACCACGGCCACGAACAGCGCGACATATTTGGTGAACAGCCGGGTCCTGATCCCCCGCCCCGCCTCGCCGGACGCGACCCCGCCCTCGGCCGCGCGCGGCAGGGTCCTGGTTTGCGGAGTGTCGGGATGGACGGAAATGCTCATTCCCCCAAGCCTAGCAAGAAGGCCGAACCTTGTCTCCCGCCGCAGCGCACTGGGTCACTCAATGACCTCGTCGGCAAGTGCCAGCAAGGTGGGTGGAATTTCAAGTCCGGTCGCCTTCGCCGTCTTGAGATTGAGCACCAGGGGATAGCGGGTCGGGAGCTCGAACGGAAGGTCGCCGGGATTTGCCCCATTGAAAATGCGGGCGACCAGCGCGGCCGCTCGCTCGAACGATTCCGAAGAATCCGCACCGTAGGACATCAGGCCGCCGTCGCGGGCGAATTGGTCGAATTCGTAGATCGCCGGCAGCCTTCGGACCGCGGCGAACTCGAACACGCGCTCGCGATTAAGAACGGTCAGCGCGTCCGCTACCATCAGGATGCCGTCGGGCAAATCGTTGTTCATCGCGGAAAAGGCTTCGTCGAAATCGTCGGGCTCGCGCACGCCGAGCGCTTGCACGGTCAGTCCGAGCGCCTGGGCCGCCTTCGCGGATGCCTGATAGCGCATGGTCATGCCGAGGTCGTCCTTGTTCCAGAGCATCGCGACCTTGGTCAGTTTCGGCGAAACCTCCTTGAGCAGCGACAGCCGCTTGGCGCTGAGCGTCGCTGCGACGTCCGAAATGCCGGTGATCTTGCCGCCTGGATGCGCCAGGCTTTCGATCAGCTTGGTCTCGACGGGATCACCGACGCCGCTGGCCGCGACAGTGGCAATGCCGGCGGCCTTGGCGGCCATGGCCGTCGGGTAGCCAATGATCACGACGACGTCGACGTTCCCGGCCTTCAGCTCTGTGATGAGCGCGGGCAGCATCGCGACGTCGCCAAGTGCGCCCCGCGCTTCGAAGGTCAGGTTGCGGCCGAGCTTGAAACCGCGCTCTTCGAGCACCTTGATCAGGATCTTGCCGCCCCGGCTCTCCGCCGTCACCGGCGCGATCGGGGCCACCGTACCCAGGCGATAGATACGACCCGGCGTATCGGCCGACGCCATGCCCGGGCGCGCCAATGCCGCCCCGCCAAGCACTGCCAGAAATTCGCGCCTCTTCATCCGACAACCCGCCTCAAGCGCACAATCACGGCGCAGCTGCGATCATAGCACGAGATACCGCGCGACAAGAAAAAGCGGCAACAACCGTGGCTATTGCCGCTTCGCACGCAAATCGAGCTTAGGTCAGGTCAGGTCGGCCGCAGCGCCTTGGCGCCGACGTCGAGTTCATTGACCTGCTTGTTACGCTCGGAATCGGCCGCCGCGCGATGGTCGGTCGCCAGCACGACATAGACGGCCGGCAGCACGAACAGCGTGAACAGCGTGCCGATCGACATGCCGGCCACGACCACGAGACCGATCGAGAAGCGGCTGGCCGCACCGGCGCCGCTTGCCGTCAGCAGCGGGATCAGGCCCGTGACCATCGCAGCCGTCGTCATCAGGATCGGCCGCAAGCGGATGCGGGCCGACATTTCGATGGCCGATCGACGGTCGAGCCGCTCATTGACCTGGAGCTCGTTGGCGAACTCCACCATCAGGATGCCGTGCTTGGTGATCAGGCCGACCAGGGTGAGCAGACCGACCTGAGTGTAGATGTTCATGGTGGCCGCGCCGAAGAACAGCGGGATCAGCGCTCCCACGATCGCCATCGGCACCGAGATCATGATCACCAGCGGGTCACGCAAGCTCTCGAACTGCGCGGCCAGCACCAGGAAGATGATGATCAGCGCGAAACCGAAGGTGATCGCGAGCTGGTTGCCTTCCTGAACATACTGCCGGCTATCCGCGAGAAAGTCGTGGCTGAAGCCCTGCGGCAGCTTCTTGGCCTCACTCTCAAGGAACTCCACCGCAGCGCCGACGGTCACGCCGGGCATCGGCACGGCCGAGAACGTCGCCGAGTTGAGCTGATTGTAATGCGTCAGCGAGTTCGGGTCGGTCTTGGTCTTGATCGAGACCACGGTCGACAGCGGGAGCTGCTGTCCGGTGTTGGTCGTCACATAGTAGCCACCGAGCGATTCCGGCGAGAGACGATCGCTGCGCGGCACCTGCGGGATCACCTGGTAGGACCGGCCCTCGAGATTGAAGCGATTGATGTAGTTGCCGCCGAGCAGAACCGCGAGCGTGCTGCCGAGGTTCTGCATGTTGACGCCGAGATCCTGCGCCTTGGTGCGGTCGATCGTGACCTGCACGTTCGGCTGGTTATAGGCGAGGTCGCTGTCGGAGACGATGAACATGCCGCTCTTGCGGGCAGCGTCCTTCAGCTTCTCCATCTGCTCAAAAACGGTCTGGTAGCCCGCGGTGGAGTTGATGACCATCTGCACCGGCAGACCGCCCGGACCACCCGGCAGCGGCGGCAGGTTGAATGCGAAGGCCTGCACGCCCTCGATCTTGGAGAGCTCGGCCTGGACCAGCGGCTTCAGCGCGATCGACGACCGCTTGCGCTCTTCCCACGGCTTGAGCAGCATGCCGGCGATGCCGCCTTGCGGACCGTTGATGCCGTTCAGCACGAAGCGCAAATCGGTCTCGGGGAATTTCTGGAATTCCTTGTCGAGCTTCTCGCCGTAGAAATCGACATAGTCGATGTTGGCATATTTCGGCGCCTTGGTCACCGCGAACACGATACCCTGGTCTTCCTCAGGCGCCAGCTCCTTCGAGGTGTGCATATAGAGGAAGCCGACGAGTCCGAGGATCGTCACGGCGAACAGGCCGGTGATCGTCTTGTAGTCGAGCGAGCGGTCAAGCCTGCGGCCGTACCAGCGCGTCAGCGCGCCAAACACCCTGTTGACGAGCTTGGCGAAGCGGCCCTCCTCGGTGTTCTTGAGGAGCACCGAGCACATCATCGGCGACAGCGTCAGCGCGATCACGCCTGATACGATCACCGAGCCGGCGAGCGTGAACGCGAATTCGCGGAACAGCGAACCGGTGAGACCGCCGAGGAAACCGATCGGGGCATACACCGCCGCGAGCGTGATGGTCATCGAGACGACGGGGCCGACGATCTCGCGCGCGCCTTCGAGCGCCGCCTGCACCGGTGTCTTCCCTTCTTCGAGATGGCGGTGGATGTTCTCCACCACCACGATGGCGTCGTCGACCACGAGCCCGATCGCGAGCACCATCGCGAGCAAGGTCAGCAAGTTGAAGCTGAAGCCCAGCGCCAGCATCAGGGTACAGACGCCGATCATCGACAACGGGATGGTGACGACCGGAATGATGACCGAACGGAGCGAGGCCAGGAACAGGAAGATCACCACGATCACGATGATGACGGCTTCGCCCAGCGTCTTCTCCACCTCGTCAATCGATGATTGGATGAACTTGGTCGAGTCATAGGCGACCTTCATCTTCATCGAGGGCGGCAGATTGCGCTCGAGCTCCGGGAACAGCGCCCGCACGCCCTTGACCAGCGTCAGCGGATTGCCTTGCGGCGTCGCGTTCACACCAATGAATATTGCATGCTCACCGTTGAAGGCGACGCTCGCGTCGGTACTCTGCGCCGCAAGTTCGACCGTGGCGATATCCTCCATCCGGACGAAGCCACCGTCCTTGGCCTTGACGATCATCTTCCGGAACTGGTTGACGTCGGTCAGGCTGGTGTTCGTCGAGATGTTGGAAACGATGAGATAGCCCTTGGTCTGTCCCGCCGCAGACTGGAAGTTGTTGGCCGCAATCGCGGACGCGACGTCGGCCGGCGATACGCTGCGGCCTGCCATCTTCACGGGATCAAGCCACAGCCGCATCGCAAAGGTCTGGCCGCCCAAAATATCGGCCGAGGCCACGCCGTCGACGGTCGACAGCACCGGCTGCACCACGCGCGTCAGATAATCGGAGATCGCCGAGCCCGACAGCTCCTCGGAGGAGAAGCCGAGATACATCACGGCCGTTGTCTGGCCCGTGGTCTTGGTGACGACCGGATCGTTCGATTCCTTCGGAATCAGATATTTGACCGAATTCGTCTTGGCCAGCACCTCGGTGAGCGCCTGGTTCGGATCGAAGTTCAGCTTGATGTAGACCTGAATCGTCGAGGTGCCGAGCACCGAGGACGAGGTCATGTAGTCCACGCCTTCGGCGGAGGCGACCGCCTGCTCGATCGGCGTCGTGATGAAGCCCTGGATCAGGTCTGCGGACGCGCCGGGATAAACGGTCGTGATGTTGATGACCGTATTCGACAGCTTCGGGTACTGCCGGATCGGCAGCACCATCGCCGCGCGCAGTCCGATCAGCAGGATCAGCAGGCTGACGACGACCGACAGAACCGGGCGCTTGATGAAAATATCAGTAAAGGCCATCGCGGCGATCTCGATTTCTATGTCTCAAGAAACGTGATCCGGCCAGGCCGGATCACGTGAGTGTAGTGTCAGTAGCGCGGCGGTTGCGCCGGGATCTGCGGAGCAGGGTCGGGCGAAATCGCCACGGCGGCGCCCGACTGCAGCTTGAGCTGGCCGACGGCAACGACCTTGTCGCCAGGCTTCACGCCCTTGATGATTTCGGTGCGACCATTGACCCGGCTGCCGGTCTGCACGAACGTGCGCACCGCACTCAGGCTGGTCTTGCCGTCATCTCCCTGCTTCTCGGTGATCACGAACACCGAGTCGCCGTACAGCGTGTAGTCAACTGCCGTCTCCGGAACGGTGATCACGGCCGGCTTGTCCGGCAGCACCACCGTGGTGGTCACGAACATGCCGGGCTTCAGGATCTTCTCCGGATTGGAGACAGTCGCCTGCACGCGGATGTTGCGCGTGTCGGCGGCGATCTGCGGCTCGATCGTGGTGATCTTGCCGTCAAAAGTGCGGCCCGGATAGGCGTCGACCTTCAGCCGGACCAGCTGGCCAACCTTGAGATTCGCGGAGTCCTTTTCCGTCACCGTGAAGTTGGCCCACAGCTCCGACAGATCAGTCAGCGAGACGATCGCCGTGCCCGCGGTCAGATACTGACCGACCTCGACCTTGCGGACGCCGAGATCGCCTGAGAACGGCGCGCGGACGAGCTTCTGCGAGATCAGCGCTTCGGTCTTGGCGATGCCGGCCAGCGCCTGGTCATAGGCGGCCTGCGCGGAATCGACGGTCGCCTGCGGACCGAACTGGCGCGACGCCAGCTGTTTTGCGCGGTCGAGCGAGAGCTGTGCGACCGTTGCCTGGGCCTTGTAGTTGGCGAGGTCGCCCTGATCGGGCGCGTCGAACAGCTGCACCAGCGGCGTGCCGGCCTCGACATGGGCGCCGGGCTCGAACTTGATCTCGGTGACGCGGCCGTTTACGTCGGCGCTGACGTCGACCTGGTGCACGGCGGTGAGGCCGCCGACCGCGGTGAGCAGGTTCGGGATCACCTCGGACTTCGCTTCCGCCGCGCTGACTGCAGTCGGCGGCGGCTTGTTGTTGGCGAAGAACTGCTTGATCATCTGGCCACGGAAATAGTTGAACCAGACGAGACCACCAACCAGCGCGCCCAGGAGCGTGCCGACGATGATGAACCAGAGCACCGGCCGAACCGGACGCTTGGGAGCCTTGCTGTCGATCGGTTCGCCCGAAATCTTGTGTTCGGTTACGATGTTCATGTCATGCGCTTTCTGCAATCGCCGTTTTGCCGGCACCCGCAGCCTGATCGCGGCCCAGATGCGAAGCAATTGCGGCGTCGTTAAGTCCGATGCCTCTCAAGAGAAACTCACAGAGCTGCCGCTCCAGATCGTTCGCCCTGCCATAAGCGAGACAGGGCACGGACGGCAGCCTGGTCAGCGCAGCGGTCATCACCGTATGATGCGCAAACCAGAACAGGTTGAGCGGTTCACTGCCACTCGCCCGCGCATCGCCGGCGGCGACCGCACGTTCGAGCGAGGCGACGAAGACCGCCCCGATCAGCGTCTCGATCTTGGCATATAGCAAACGAGCGAATTCGCCGTCATCCAGATGACTGGTGGCCGTCAGTCGCAGGCGCTGGGCCTCCTCCTGGTCGGGTCCGTCGGCGATCATCAGGAAATGCTGGACCATGCCGCGGATCAATTCCACCAGGGTGGCCGTCGACGACTCGCGCTCGAGCAGATCCATGAGCGCCGGGTCCGCCTCGCACTCGTCGCTGAGGATTTCAGCATAGAGCGCCGCCTTGGACGGGAAATGCTTGAACAGCAGCGCCTCGGAAATGGCAGCAGCGGCCGCCACGCTCTTGGTCGTGGTGCCGGTATAGCCGTGTCGGGCAAAGCAACGCTTTGCGGCTCCGAGGATCAATTGACGCCTCAGGTCGCTCGTCATACGCAATGAGCTCATGCTAGTGAGTAAGCACTCACCCACGCCAAAGTCAAGCCAAATGGTGCGACGCAACCTAGGTGGGTGCCGACTTGTTGGAAATTGGTCACACTTTCCCGACCGCCGAGGGCCGGCCGTCGGCGAGGGCGAGAGCAACCGGGCGATGTCAGATCGGCTGGAAGCCGAGATCGCCGCGGATCCGGTTGACGATGTAGGTCCCGTCCCGACTTGGCAAAATCCGCTCGACGCTGGCGCTGTCGATCTTCACATTGGCAAAGCGCGGCCCCGCCGAGAGATCATGGACGGTCTTGGCGAAGGTTTCGCCCTCGGCCATGGTCGAGATCGCCCGGCTGTCGGTGATGCCACAGGCCCTGGCGACGCCCACCAAATCGGCCGCAGCCGAAGTGTGGCTGGTCTGGCCACCGGTCTCGCCATAGGCCTCGTTGTCGAGCACTGCGATCGAGAGGTTGGAGGGCTTCTGCAGGCCGATGGTGGCAAGGCTGCCCATCCCCATCAGCATCTCGCCGTCGCCGGTGATGACCAGCACCGGCAACTTTGGCTGCGCCAGCGCGAGACCCAGCCCGATCATCGCAGCGCCGCCCATGCCACCCCAGAGATAGAAGTTGCGGGCATGATCGCCCGCGGCGGTGATGTCGTTGGTGGAGGCACCCAGGCCACCGATCGCGACGACGTCCTTGCGGTTGGCCAGCAGCGCGGACACCACCTCGCGGCGGTCGAGGAGATTGGCCTTGCTCATCTGGTGAAAACCTTGGCGCCGATCAGGCGCTGCGACAGCAGGACGGCGGTGGGCGTCAGCGCGTTGTAGGCTTGCGCCGCGGCCGCCTCCAACACGGCCGGCACCTCGGCTGCGTTCGAGGCGCGCAGCACCTTGATGCCGGAGAGCTCGAGCACGCCCTGCGTGGTCGAGCCCATCGACACCTGCCACGGATTGAACTCGCCCACTCGCCGCGCATGGTCACGAGGGTGAGGAACGGAAAACGCAAGATCGGGATCAGCGACAGCATGTTGATGCAATTGCCGACGCCGCTCGACTGCATCAGCAGCACACCGCGCTGACCGCCGGTCCAGGCGCCGGCGAGCAGCGCCACGCCTTCCTCCTCCGTCGTCAGCGGAATGCCGCGCATCGTGGAGGAGCCGAGCACGCGCTGGATCAACTTCGAATGGCCGGCATCGGGCACATAAGGCACCTGCCGCACGTCGAAGCGTTGCAAGGTCGCGAAAACATCGTCCGGCCAGCTCGGGGCGGTGTCGGAAGCATCAGCGCGGGCGTGCATTTTCCTGTCCGGTCGGCTAGCAAATCACGGCGAGACTGTAGACGGTGATCAGCACGGCTCGAAAGAGCGAAAACGGCATATCGGTCTCAACCGGTGAGTATGGCGCATGAACGCAGATGCGAAAGAACTGGCGGCCAATTTCGATCTGGCGAAGCTGACGAGCGAATTCTACGACGATCCCTACCCGACCTATCGTGCACTGCGGGAGAACGAGCCGGTCAAGCGCCTGCCAAGCGGCACCGTGTTCCTGACCCGCTACGACGACCTTGTCGCCGCCTACAAGACCACAAGGTCGTTCAGCTCGGACAAGAAGCGCGAGTTCGCGCCGAAATATGGCGACACCCCGCTCTACGAGCACCACACCACAAGCCTCGTCTTCAACGATCCGCCGGCGCACACAAGGGTGCGGCGCCTGATCATGGGCGCGCTGTCGCCGCGCGCGATCGCGGGGATGGAGCCTGACATCGTCAGGCTGGTCGACAGCCTGCTCGACACCATCGCTGCCAAGGGCGATTGCGAGCTGATCGAGGATTTTGCCGCCTCGATCCCCATCGAGGTGATCGGCAATTTGCTCGACGTCCCCCATGAGGAGCGCACGCCGTTGCGCGACTGGTCGCTGGCGATCCTTGGCGCGCTCGAGCCCGTCGTATCGCCTGCGGTTGCCGCGCGGGGCAACAAGGCGGTGACGGATTTCCTTGCCTATCTCGAGACGCTGGTCGCGCGCCGGCGCCAGAAGCCCGGCAATCCCGAGCGCGACGTGCTGACGCGCCTGATCCAGGGTGAAGACAACGGTGAGCGGCTGACCGAGAAGGAGCTGCTGCACAATTGCATCTTCCTGCTCAACGCCGGCCACGAGACGACCACCAATCTGATCGGCAACGGCCTCGTCGCGCTCGACAGGAATCCGGACCAGAAGCAGCGGCTGATCGATAATCCCGAGTTGATCAAGACCGCGGTGGAGGAGATGCTGCGCTACGAAAGCTCGAACCAGCTCGGCAACCGCATGACGACGGAGCGGGTCGAGCTCGGCGGCGTCATGCTCGAAGCGGGCACGTCGGTGACGTTGTGCATTGGAGCTGCCAACCGCGATCCCGCGCAGTTTCCGGACCCTGAACGCTTCGACGTCGCGCGCACGCCGAACCGGCACCTTGCGTTCGCCACCGGCGCGCATCAATGCGCCGGCATGGCCCTGGCCCGGCTCGAAGGCGCGATTGCGATCTCGCGGTTCCTGGCGCGCTTCCCGGACTATGCCGTAAGCAGTCAGCCGGTACGCGGTGGCCGCGTCCGGTTCCGCGGCTTCCTGAGCGTACCCTGCTCGATCGGCTGAGGCGTCATGAACATCGATCGATTGCGCGAACGCTGGGCCGATCCGGCCCTGACGGTGCTGACAGTGCTGCTGGTGATCATGATGTTCGTGATCGCGCCGCTGCAGGCGCTGGGGCTTTTTGCATTCCAGGTCTCCGAGCTGGTGCTGGCGCTGCTGCTGGTCTGCGGCATCTTCGTGATATCAGGCAGCCCGGTCGCGGTCATCGGCATGCTGATCGCGCTCGGCATGATCGTGACCGGCGCGATCCTGCGGATCAAATCGCCGTCCATTCTCGATCTCAATCTGTTCGCGGGCTCGTGGTTCATCGTGGGCGCGACGATGGCCTGGGCGGTCGCGCGCCAGACTTTTGCACCGGGGCGCGTGACCTATCATCGCGTGATCGGCGCGGTGCTGTTGTATCTGACTGTCGCGATCATTTTCGCAGCCCTCTACACCTTTATCGGCTCGCTGGATCAGGACGCCTTCGTCAGCATGAAGGTGGAAGACAGTCCCAGCCTCGCAAGCGAGGTCATCTATTTCAGCTTCGCGACGATGACCACGACCGGATATGGCGACGTCGCCCCGCTCCATCCGGTTGCGCGCAGCCTGTGCAACATGGAAGCCATCTTCGGCCAGCTCTATCCGGCGACGCTGCTGGCGCGGCTGGTCACGCTGGAGATCGCGCACCGCGATCAGGATTCCTGAAAAGCCCGGCCCAAACAAAAATGTCGAAAACAACCCCATGCACAGTAGGGGCCGGGTTGGCAGAAAATGCCCGGTGGATGCGCGGAACCATTTGACAGGCCGGGGCAAATCGGCAGCATCGCGCAGGTCCCAAGCCAGGCCCCAAGCCGCCCCATGGGAGTGACGAAAAATGAGCCCGTCGGTCATTGATCTCCTCGCAACGGAAGCACGCTTCGGCGCCCATAATTACCAGCCGATCGGGGGCGTCCTGACGCGTGGCGAAGGTGTCTGGGTCTGGGATACCGAAGGCAACCGTTATCTCGATTGCCTCTCCGCCTATTCCGCGGTCAGCCAGGGCCACTGCCATCCCAAGATCCTGGCGGCGATGGTGGAACAGGCGCACCGGCTGACGCTCACCTCGCGCGCCTTCCACAACGACCAGCTCGCCTTGTTCTACGAGGAGATCGCGGCGCTGACCGGCTCCCACAAGGTGCTGCCGATGAACAGCGGCGCCGAGGCGGTCGAAAGCGCGATCAAGTCGGTGCGCAAATGGGGCTACGAGGTGAAAGGCGTGCCGGACGGCCAGGCCGAGATCATCGTCTGCGCCGACAATTTCCACGGACGCACGCTGGGCGTTGTCGGCTTCTCGACGGACGCCGAGACCCGCGGACACTTTGGGCCGTTCGCGCCGGGCTTCAGGATCATCCCGTTCGGCGATGCCGCTGCCCTCGAAGCAGCGATCACGCCAAACACGGTCGCCTTTCTGGTCGAGCCGATCCAGGGCGAAGCCGGTGTCATCATTCCACCAGCCGGCTATTTCACTGGGGTGCGGGAGCTCTGCACCGCCAACAACGTCATGCTGGTGCTCGACGAGATCCAGACCGGGCTCGGGCGCACCGGCAAGCTGCTCGCCGAACAGCACGAGGGCATCGAGGCGGACGTGACGCTGCTCGGCAAGGCCTTGTCCGGCGGCTTCTATCCGGTGTCGGCCGTGCTCTCGAACAACGACGTGCTCGGAACACTCCGACCCGGACAGCATGGCTCGACCTTCGGCGGCAACCCGCTGGCCTGCGCGGTGGCGCGCGCGGCGATGCGCGTGCTGGTCGAGGAAGGCATGATCGAGAACGCGGCCACGCAGGGCGCGCGCTTTCTGGAAGGCTTGAAGGACATCCGCGCCAACACGATCCGCGAGGTGCGCGGGCGCGGCCTGATGCTGGCGGTCGAGCTGCATCCCGAGGCCGGCCGCGCCCGCCGCTACTGCGAGGCGCTCCAGGGCAAGGGCATCCTGGCGAAGGACACCCATGAGCACACGATCCGCATCGCGCCGCCGCTGGTGATCACCAGCGACCAGGTCGACTGGGCGCTGGAGCAGTTCGCGACGATCCTGACGCAGGATTTCTCTTGAGCCTGCCTGCGTCGGAAGATCGCAATGCCGGCCGTGGCCGACAACGAACCATTCCGGCACTTCTGCGTTGAACGTTGCGGGCAGTTAGGAGCTGGGAGCTACGATCATGCTTCCGCGTAGCGTCTGCTTGACGGTTTTTTTGATCAGTATCTCGATGCTGGCGGCGAGCATCAGTGCATCCGCCCAGCCCCATGGAAGGGGTGGACCACCAGGGCCGGCCGCAGCGCCGGCTGCACGGCCGGCAGCCCCACCCGCGATGGCCCGCCCTGCCGCGCCACCAGCCATGGCGCGTCCCGCCGCGCCGGCATTCCATCCGCCGGCCATGGCGCAGCGACCGGCGATGGCGCCACACATCGCCGCACCGCCGCCGCGTCCGGTCCCCCACTTCGCTGCACCACCGCCGCGGGCTGCCCCGCACCTGGCTACGCCGCGGCCTGAATTCCATCGGCCGCCGCCTGCACCGCAACGTCCGGCCATGGCGCCGCGGCCGACGCCGCATATCGCCGCGCCGTCGCGCCCAAGCGCGCCGCCGGCCGTGAGCGAGCGGCTGTCGCGACAGGGGCAGATCGATCAGCGCGCGCAACAGCATCAGCAGCAGATCCAGCAGCGCCAGCAGATGGTGCAGCAGCGGCAGCGCGACGTGCTATCGCGCCAGACGACGGAGCGCCAGACCCGCATCGATCGGCTCCAGCAGCGCGTGCAGCAACTCCAGTCGCAAAAGCCGGAAGGTGCGCGCGCGCAGCGGACGCAAGAACGCATGCTGCAATCGCAGAACCGCCTGCTCCAGCGCGAGCAACGCGCGCAGCAGGGCGATCTGGCACGCCAGCAAAGGCTGGGACAGGCTCCCGCTGCAACAGCTGCAGCGGCTGCCGCCGCGCGGGCTGCCGAGCGCGGGCGGTTTGCCGCGCGCTTCCGCGAGCAGACTACCCCACAAACCCAGGCGGCGCTTATCGCTCGCGAAAACGGCTGGGCGCCCCGGCAGGCCTGGCGGCACCGCCATCCCGCGGCGTTCGTAGCCTGGCTTGGACCGGTGTTCTGGCCTTACGCCTATTCCGACATTTTTGACTACACGTTCTGGCCCCAAGCCTACGAGCCCGGCTATTGGGCCTACGCCTATGACGACCTCGTCGACACCGTGTTCTGGGGCGGGGACAGCGGCCCCTACTCCGCCTATGCCAGCACCAACCCGTATGACTATCCGCAAGCCGGCGGCGGCTATCCCGCACGCCAGCGCGCCAGCGTGAGCCCGCAGACGCTCAAGCAATTGTGCGGCACGCCGGACAAGGGCGTCACGGCGTGGCCGCTTGCCGATATCGCCCGCGCCGTGCGGCCGACGCCGGAGCAACGCGCGCTGCTCGACGAATTGAAGGCCGCGGCGGCCAACGCTGCCGGCGTGTTCAAGGACTCCTGCGCGGAAACTTATGCGTTGACGCCGCCCGGCCGCTTGCGGGCGATGATGAACCGCGTCAGTGCGACGCTGGAAGCGGTCAAGATCGTGCGGCCGGCACTGGAGAATTTTTACAACTCGCTCAGTGACGAGCAGCAGGCGCGCTTCAACGCGCTCGGCCCCAATGTTGGCGAGCGCTCGCCGCCGCAGCAGCAAGCCAGTGCCCAAACCACTGCCGAGGGCTGCGGCGATCCGAAGTCCGGCCTCACCCAGTTGCCGATCCAAAGGATCGAGGCCGTGCTCCACCCCGCGGGCAAGCAAAAGGACGCGCTCGACCGCCTCAGCGAAGCGACGGCCAAAGGTGTCGAAGACCTGCAGGCGGCCTGCCCGAACGATGTACCGCTGACGCCGGTCGGGCGGCTAGAGGCGATGCAGCACCGGCTCGAGGCCATGCTGAGCGCCGCCAAGCTGGTCGAGCCGGCCCTTGACGAGTTCTATGCCACGCTGAGCAGCGAGCAGAAGGCGCGCTTCAACACGCTGCAACAGGTCGCTGGTCCCTAGGCACATAAGCGGAGCTATGACGTAAGCTAGTTATTGACATATGTCAGCTATTAGCTTACATGCTTGAAGCTATGATCAGAGGCTTCAAGAGCAAGGCTCTCGCGGAGCTTTGGGAAAAGGGACGAACAGCGAAAATCGACGCGAAAATGCACGCGCGGATTTTTCGTCGTCTTGATCGCCTGGATGCAGCTGCAGTGCCCGAGGAAGTGAATATCCCGGGCTTTGATTTCCATGCCTTGCGAGGCTTTAAGCCAACGCGCTATTCGGTCCACGTGAACGGGCCGTGGTGCATCACGTTCGAATTCGAGGCCGGCGACGCCTGTCGGATCGACTTCGAACAATGTCACTGAGAGAGACGATCATGGCTCATGTCACGAAACGTAATCCTGATCGCTGCCCGACCCACCCCGGCGCGTTGCTGAGGGAGGACGTGATTCCGGCGACCGGCAAGACCAAGGCCGAGATTGCGCAGCTTCTCGGCATTTCCCGCCAGCACCTCTACGACATTTTGCGCGAGCGCAAACCGGTCTCGCCGGGCGTTGCTGTTCGGCTCGGCAAGTTGTTCGGAGATGGCGCCGGAGTTTGGGTGCGCATGCAGGCAGCCTATGATACTTGGCACGCGGAACGGGAAGAGGACGTGAGCGCAATCCCCACACTCCGCCCCAGGGCCGCATGAACACCGCCCAGATCAGTTTCGTCATGCGCCGGCGTTTGAAGGCGGCGTCGCATTCTCTCGTTGCAACGTGGCCAAACGCCGTGGATGACGTAGTCGCCCAGCCTCAAAGCTCGACGAGAGCATGCCTGTCCGGGCCGCGGCTCGCCGTGAGACTGCGGTGGCACGGAATGCAAACGACAGCCTCGTTCCTCCTCACTCGCTCGTTCCTCCTCACGCGCTGGAAATCGTCTCCTGCCGCGCGTCATTCGTGCTTGCGATCGCTTGAGGCCGCTCTATCTCATTTGCGCTAACGGCGTTGCATTGCTGGAAGTATGAAGACAGCTCAAGATCGGCCAGGTGGTCCCAGTATTCTGCTTCTGCGAGCAGCTTCCATTTGTTCATGCTGTTGTAGGCGGCCTGTTGACGGCACAGCGAACCCATCGCACGCAAGCGTTGCACCTTCTCCACTGCGAACCTCCCTTCGCGCTTGTTTGTTTTACAAGCGCATTCGTGTTGCCACAGCTTTGCAGATTGAATTGACGAGCGATAGTCCGGTGTTTGACGGTCATCGATGATAGCGCAATCGTCTGACTTTTCACCGAATAGTCGAGCCGAACGACGCGAGCACTGACGGCAGCAAAAGGCGCTGCGCAGAATGACCGCTCTTTCGGCCTGCGCTCTACGAGGCGCATTCCATTTCAGGACTGAAATTTTAATTGTGAGCGGCCGTTCCTGGATGGTGGTTAGCTCGTGATCAGACCGGGCCGGACAAAGTTTGATCCCGAAACTATTTTGGCCCGGCCAATTGGACTGCAAGACCGCCTTCGGGCGGTCTTTCCTTATCGCCGCAAAAATCGCCAGCCTTGCCACGCCGATCACAACAATGGCCCCGACGATGACACGTCGGGGCCATTCAAGATCGTCAGGCAGGGTACATCCGCCGTGCCTGCCGATCGTTGATGCCACCGATTACCGCATCCGATCTTGCACAGACTGAGGCGCGGCTGCGGCATCGGGGTGATGATATTCTGCCTGAAAGCTGAAGGCTGTCCACCTCTCGCTGGTAGTACTCCAACCAGCTCGCTGAGCCGCGGCCTCATCGCTGGTCAACGCAGATTGCTTCGCCGCGCGAGAACCGGCTCGACGCTCCTGTTAAACTCGATCTTCTAGCCCGGTACTGCTAGTCGCAACGGCGGACTCTGCGGACCGAACCGTCGTCACGCTCGATTGTGACGGTGCGGCATCCGCGATATCCGCGATCATATCCGTAGGCGCGATAAGCGGGTCGATCATACTCCCGGTAGTAACGGTGCTCCGGGCCCACTCTAACGCCGCCGAGCGGAGTATCAACGGCAACTTGAGCTGACGCGGGTGCAATGGATATCGGCGTGGCGACAGCGAAACCAGCAACCGCCAGCACACCAGCCAGTAACAGTGTTCTCATGAGAGTTTCCTCCTGAGTGATTGTGTCGTTTTCCAACATCCCAGACGGGGGCAAGGTTCCTGCGCGAACCTTATCCAAATGGCCGGTGGCTCAGATTTTGGCCGCCCGCTTCGGACGGATACGGACACCAGCCCCGCCGCGCATGTTCCTGAACCGTTGAGGGTCATTCGCGACCCGGTCGAGCCGGCAGCGCTGGCCGCCCGAAAGGCATATGCGATCGCCCTGCGGCGAGCCCGGACAGCCGATCGAACCTAATTTCATCGCGCTCTACACAAATGTCCGATGCCGTTCGATGCAAGTCCGTAGCACCTCGTCCATCGGCTTGCCCCACCAATCGTTGGAGAAGATCTCGATTTCCGAATAGCCGGCAAAACCCCGCGCCTCGACGGCCGCGCGCGCCGACTTGATGTCGATGACGCCGTCGCCCATCATGCCGCGGTCGTTGAGGATGTCCCTGGTGGGCACCAGCCAGTCGCAGACGTGGAACGCGAGCAGGCGGTCCCTGCCGGCCCTTGCGATCTGCCCCAACAGCTCCGGATCCCACCAGATGTGATAAACATCGAGCGCGACGCCGAGCATGCCGGTACGGCCGGGATCGAGCCGGTCGCAGATATCGAGCGCCTGCTTTGTCGTGTTGACGCAGGCGCGGTCGGCGGCATAGGCGGGATGCAGCGGCTCGATCGCCAGCGGCAGCTTTGCCTGCTTGGCGTAATCGAGCATGTCGGCGAGAGCTTCCTCGACCTGCCCGCGCGCCGCCGCGATATCTTTCGACGCTTCGCTGCCGGGCCGGGAATATTGCGGCAGGCCGCCGACGACGAGCACGATGCAGGGCGCGCCAAGCGCCTTGGCCTCATCAACGCAGCGGCGGTTGTCGTCACGCACTTCGGCGCGGCGCGATGCGTCCGACGTGAACATGCCGCCGCGACAATAGCCCGAAAGATCAAGCCCTGCATCGCGCACCGCGCGCGCCGCGCGATCGAGGCCCACGGTCGCGACCTGATCGCGCCAGGGATCGATGGCGCGGATGCCGTGCCTGGCGCAGGCCTCGACGATCTGGACGAGGTCACCCTGCTTGCGGACTGTCGCCGTGTTCAGCGACAGCCAGCGATGGTCGGACGAGAAATCGCGCATCAGGCGTCGATCCCGTGCGCGGCCAGCACGGTCTTCATCCGCCGCGTCGCCAGCTCTGGATTGGCGAGCAGGCCGGCCTGATCGGCGAGCCGGAACAGCTCGGCCAGATGCAGCATCGAGCGCGCGCTCTCCTGGCCGCCGACCATGGTGAAATGGTCCTGATGGCCGTTGAGATACGCCATGAACACGACGCCGGTCTTGTAGAAGCGCGTCGGCGCCTTGAAGATGTGGCGCGACAACGGCACCGTCGGCCCAAGCACGTCGTGGAAGCCGGCCTCGTCGCCCGCAGCCAGCCGCGACAGCGCGTAGGATGCCGCGGGCGCAATGGCATCGAAGATGCCGAGCAGCGCGTGCGAGAAGCCTAGTTCGTCGCCGGCGATCAGTTCCGCATAGTTGAAATCGTCACCGGTGTACATCTTGATGCGCTTGTCGAGGCGACGGCGCATGTCGATCTCGCGCTGCTTGTCGAGCAGCGAGACCTTGACGCCATCGACCTTGGCGGCGTTGCCGTTGACGATGGTCACTGCCGTATCGATCGCCTTGTCGAGGTCTTTCGTGCCCCAATAGCCCGTCAGTGCCGGATCGAACATGTCGCCCAGCCAGTGGATGATCACGGGCTGCGCTACCCCCGACAACACGCGGTCATAGACTTTGGCGTAGTCGTCGGCGTTGCGGCCGAGCTTGGCCAGCGCGCGCGACGCCATCAAAATGATGCGGCCGCCGACCTTCTCGACCGCCGAAATCTGCTCCTCATAGGCGCGGATCACGTCGTCGAGGCTCTTGGCGTCCTCCACGGCGAGATGGTCGGTGCCGGCGCCTGAGAACACCAGCGCATTGCGGCGCTTGGCGGCGGACACCGAGCGCGTGATCAGCTCCAGCGAGGTCGGCCAGTCCAGCCCCATGCCGCGCTGCGCGGTGTCCATGGCTTCGGCAACGCCGAGGCCGAGATCCCAGACATGCTCGCGGAAGGCGATGGTCTTGTCCCAGTCGACGGCTGCCGAAAGCCAGGGATCGTTGTCGGCAAAGGGATCGGCCACCGTATGCACGGCGGAGAAGGCGATCCGGTTGAGCGGTCCTTCGAGCTTTGCGGGGAACGTGCGCGAGGCCGCGAGCCGGTAGGTCTCGATCGAACGGTCGGCCTTCGGCAACTTGAGCGACAATGACGACATCGGCGGGACGGGCTTGTTCATGATTTCGAACCTCTCCCCGTCATTGCGAGGAGCCACCCGGTCCGGCCTTTGGCCGGCCGGATGATAAACTCCGCGACGAAGCAATCCAGACCGTCGCCGCGGAGGGACACTGGATTGCTTCGCTTCGCTCGCAATGACGGCTTGGTAAACATCGCGACTTATCCAATAGACTTCAGGCCTTGATCGGGGCGACGTCGATCCAGCGCCGCTCCTTCCAGCTCTTCAGCGCGCATTCGGCGAGCTGGACGCCCTTGACGCCCTCGAGCAGCGTGAACTTGTAGGGCGCATCCTCGTAGACGTGGCGGATGAACATCTCCCACTGCTCTTTGAAGCCGTTGTCGTAGGTGACGTTATCAGGCAGCTTCTGCCAGTCGCCGTAAAAATCATGCAGCCGCTTCTCGTCGGGATTCCACAGCGGCCGGGGCGTTGCCTGCCGCGCCTGGATCACGCAGTCGGTGAGACCCGCGACCGCCGAGCCATGCGTGCCGTCGACCTGGAAGGTGACGAGGTCATCCCGATAGACACGCGTGACCCAGGACATGTTGATGTGTGCGATGACGCCACCCTCGAGCTGGAAGGTCGCGTAGGCGGAATCATCCGCGGTCGCCTTGTACTTCTTGCCCTGCTCGTCAAAACGCTCGGGAATGTCGGTGTTGCCGATGCAGACCACGCTCTGGACGTTGCCAAAGAGATTGTCGAGCACGTAGCGCCAGTGGCAGACCATGTCCAGAATGATCCCGCCGCCGTCCTCGTCGCGGTAATTCCAGGACGGCCGCTGCGCCTCCTGCCAGCCGCCTTCGAACACCCAATAGCCGAACTCGCCGCGCACCGAGAGGATGCGGCCGAAGAAGCCGGAGTCGCGCAGGAAGGCGATCTTCTTCAGGCCGGGCAGGAACAGCTTGTCCTGCACCGTTCCGTGCTTGACACCCTTGGCATTGGCGAGCTTGACGACCTCGAGCGCTTCTTCAAAGTTCGTCGCGATCGGCTTCTCGCAATAGACGTGCTTGCCGGCGTTGATGGCCTGTGTCAGCAGGCCGGGCCGCGCCTGTGTCGTCGCAGCATCGAAGAACATGGTGTCGTTCTTGTCGGCGAGCGCCGCGTCGAGATCCGTGGTCCAGCGCGCGATGTTGAAGCGTTTTGCGAGCGCCTCGAGCTTCTCGGCCCTGCGGCCGACCAGGATCGGGTCGGGCATGATGCGATCGCCGTTCTTCAAACGAACGCCGCCCTGATCGCGGATCGCCACGATCGAGCGGATCAGATGCTGGTTGAGCCCCATGCGGCCGGTGACGCCGTTCATGATGAGGCCGAGGCGTTGGGTGGTCATGCCAATTGCTCCCTAAGTGAATTTGGCTGTTCGAGCGGACGAAGCGCCGACCAGTCCGGATGGACCGACGTCGCAAAGCCCGCAACATGGAGTGATCCCGTCAGGAGATCGCCGTTATGAATGGCAAGCCGGATGCCCTGCCCGGCATCGGCATAGAGATCGGGGTGCGCGGCCGCGAAGGCCTGCGCTTCGGCGGCCGGCGTGTCGCCAAAGCCGTCGACATAGTGATGGCCGTTGCGCTCGGCATGGGTAACTCCGATGAAGGCGCCGAGCGCGAGATCCTGCTGCACGGCGAGGCCGGCCTGGCAGGTGAGGTCCTCGCCGGTCACGAAGAACCTCTCTCCGCCCGCGCTCCATTTCGCTGCGCGCGTGGCGTTGACGATGGACTTGTAGAGCCCCTTGCAGGACTTTGACGAGATGCCGTGATAGCCGAGCGCGCGCGCCGCGGGGAACGCGTCGTAGGAGTCGTCGGCCTCGTCGATGATGAAGCCGCGCTCGGCGAGAGAGCCGAGCGGCGATTGCCGGGTGATGTCGCGCGGCATCGGTTGCTCGACATAGAGCAGCCTCGATGAGATCGACCGCAGCGCGGGCTCGCGATCGAGCCGGTCGATCAGCGCCTGCAGTGCGGCGAGATCTGCATATTGCTCATTGGCATCGAGCGTCACCTTGTGATCGCGCCCGAGCGTGTCGAGCTCCTTGCCAATGCGCGTCAGCCGCGCCGCATCGGCCGCGGGATCGCCGGACATTTTCAGCTTGAAGTAATTCGCACCAGCGTTCTCGTGGAGATCGGCAACACCGCCCTCGCCTTCGACGGTGTCGTCGAGGCCAACGGTATGCCTGATCGCTACACGCGGCAGCGGCTTGCGGCCGGCGAGAAACGTCGCGAGGTCCGCGTCCTTCAGGTCGGGCGACAAGCGGGCATCGATGCCGGCGATGTTGGCTGCCATGCCGTCGAAAAAATTGGCCTCGGTGGCGCGGAGCAGCGCATCGAGGATCGCCTTGTCGATTTCTGCCGGACCATAAGCCGCGGCAAGCGCCGGAATGTTCTGCTTCGCACAGGTCGCGACCTGGGCGCCGATGCAGGACGCGTGCAGATCGAACGCCGTCAGGAATCCGGTGCGCGCAAGATAAAGCCCGCGCGCGATCGCGAGCGATCGACGCAGTTCGTCGACCGTCTGCGCCGGCGATAGCTCCGGCCGCTTGTCGAACCATTTGGGCACCAGCAGCTCGGCGCTGGCGCCGATAGCACTTCCTTTACCCTCGACGTCGATCTCGACCCGCACGAACAGCTGCGGCGTCGCGTTGATGGTAACAGCGCCAAAGCGGAACGGCCGCGCGAAATGCACGGGACGTTCAAAGAAGGCGATATCTCGCAGCTTCAGGCGCGGGGGCATGGTTTTAGTCCAGCGACCCCTGTGAGAAAAAATGCTTGCGGATGCGTTGCACGAGCTCGGTGAAAACAGGATCGGCCATCACGTCGAGCGAGCGCGGGCGCGGCAGCGGCACGTCGTAGATCGCAGCGACCGCACCGGGCCGCTCGGTCATCACCAGCACGCGGTCGGCGAGGAACACGGCCTCCGGAATCGAATGCGTGATCAGCAGCACTGTCTTCCTGGTCTCGCGCTGGATTCGCATCAGCTCGACATTCATGCGCTCGCGCGTCAGCGCGTCGAGTGCGCCGAACGGCTCGTCCATCAGCATGATCTTGGGATCGTGCACCAGCGCGCGGCAGATCGAGGCCCGTTGCTGCATGCCGCCGGAGAGCTGCCAGGGCAGTTTCTTCTCGAACCCCTCAAGCCCGACCAGCTTGAGCAGCGCCTTGGCGCGGACGAGATATTCGTCCCGGGCGAGACGCTTCATGTCGATTGGCAGCATCACGTTGGAGAGGATATTGCGCCAGGGCAGCAGCAGCGCATTCTGGAAAACGATGCCGACATTGCCGTGCGGCTTCGTCACCTTCTCGCCTTCAACCAACACCTCGCCAGCGGTCGGCGGCAGCAACCCCGAGATCAGCTTGAGCAGCGTGGACTTGCCGCAGCCGCTTGGGCCGACCACGACAAAAAACTCGCCGTCGTTGATGTGGAAGTCGAGCGGCCGCAGCGATGGCACATCGCCGTCGCGCGTCCGGTAAGTCTTCGAGACGCCTGAGAGCTTGATGCCTGGCGTCCCGCCGGCAGCCCGGTCGCTCACCAGTCTCAGATGCGCGGCCGGCTGCACGGTTTCACTGGTTACTGCGGCTTGCTTCACGTGCCACTCTTCGGCAGGTAATCGTTCGTGTAGAACGCCTTCGGGTTCTCCTTGCCCTTGGCATCGAGCCCGCCATATTCGACCATCAGATTGACCGTATCCGTCATGTTCTGGTCGGTGACCTGGAACGGCCGCTTGCTCTTGGTCTCGGCCGTCCGGTAGAGCGGAATGGTCAACTCAAAGCCCTGCGTCAGCGTGTCGATCTTGCCGCCCTTCGGGTTGGCATCGAGGATCGACTGCGCCGCTGCCTTCGGCTCCTTCTCGGCGGCTTCGACGGCCTTGGTCGTCGCCGACATGAAGCGGCGGACGAGGTCGGCATTGGCCTTCACATAGTCGGAATTGGCGATGAGGCCGGAGGAGACCATGTTGATGCCGTAGTCGGCAAACTTGATCGGATAGACGTCCTTGCCGGTGGCGTCCTTGATCTTCATCGACTGGTCCATGACGTATCCGAGCAGCAGATCAGCCTGGCCGTTGATGACGGCGTTGAGCTTGGTCTGGCCGTCACCGGCAACGGTGGTGAAGTCGCTTTCCTTCAGGCCGGTCTTCTTCAGGAACAGCGGCCAGATCTGGGTCATGGAGTCCGCCGGCGTGATCGCGACCGTCTTGCCCTTGATATCTTCCGGCTTCCTGATGTTCTTGTCGACGAAGCCCATCGCGGACATCGGGCTGGTCTGCAGCAGCACGCCGGTCGCGATCACTGGCGCGCCCTTGATCGCGGCGCGCATCATGGTGGGAACGTCGACATAGCCGAAATCGGCGGTCTTGGCCGCGACAGCCTGCGTGGTCGCAGCCGAGCCGCGGCCTTCCTGGATCTCGAGGTCGATGCCCTCGGCCGCGTAAATGCCCTTGGCCTTGCCGTAGTAGAACGGCGCGTGCTCGCCATAGACGTACCAGTTGAGCATCAGCACGACCTTGTCGGCCGCCTGCGCCGGCATGGCCGCAAACACCATCAGCGCTGTTGCTACAGCCCCAATCCACCGCTTCATCGTCATTCTCCCTTGTCGTTATGTTTCGGCCGTTGGTGGCCGTTGCTTAAGAGGCGAAAATCACGTCTTCGCGCTGGCTGACATGCCAGGGAATGACCAGCTTCTCGATCCGGTCGACGATCCAGAACAAGATGACGCCGAGCAGCGCGAGGATGACGAGGGCAGCGAACATCGTCGGCAGGTCGAAGGTGCCAATCGAGCGCTGCATCACATAACCGATGCCGGAATTGGCGCCGACGAACTCGCCGACGACGGCGCCGACCACGGCGAGCGTCACCGAGACTTTCAGGCCGGAGAAGATCGCCGGCAGGGCATGCGGCAGGTTCACCGCGCAAAACACCTGAAAGCGGCTGCCCTGCATGGCGCGGGCGAGATCGACCATATCGGGGTCGACCGACTTGAAGCCCTGCACGGCGGAGACCACCACCGGGAAGAAGCCGAGCAGGAAGGCCGAGATCACTTTTGGAATGATGCCGAAGCCGAACCACACCACGAACAGCGGCGCGATCGCGATCTTCGGCACGGATTGGGAGAACACCAGGAGCGGATAGACGTAACTCTCCACTGTCTTCGAGCCCGCGATCAGCATCGCGACGGGGATGCCGAACAATGCGGACAGCAGGAAGCCGCAGACGGTGGCATAGGTGGTCGGCCAGCACTGGCGCAGCAATTCCGGCCAATCGGTGCGCAGCACCGCGACGACGTCGGCGGGCGACGGGATCTGATAGGCCGGGATCTTGAACAGCCGGATTGCGAGATCCCAGGCCACGACGATGAAAACCAGAAACAGAAACGGCCGCACCCAGGCCGCATTCAGCACCTTGGACACCGCACTTTGCGGCTTCAGCTCAGCCACGCCTCACTCCCGGTCGTCTTTTTCGTTTCCGGGGAGAAATTAACCCGTTGGATAAATACTGTCCAGAGCTTTCCCTGTGACGTTTTGCGGCGGGGTTCCGCGCCACACCCTCGGTGTCATTCCCCGCGAAGGCGGGGAATCCAGTACGCCGCGGCATCTCCGTATTCCCATCAGCGTCTCTGGAATACTGGATCGCCCGCCTTCGCGGACGATGACAGCGGTGATTGAGGAAACAACGCGCTAAACCGTCTGCGCCACCGCCGTGCGCGACTTCGGCGCCTTGGCAATCTCGAACAGCGCGGCGGTCTGCCCCGTCAGCGCCGCCAGCACGAGACCGACCATGTGCGCAAGCCGCTCGTCCTTGGCGTCCTTGGCGAGCAGATCGCGGCCGAAGATCACGCTCAGCGTCGCCGAGTTCGACAGGTAGAAGAAGCAGAGGCCCGCGATCGAGATGTAGAGCTGCACCGGATCGACCGCGACCTGGAAATCGCCGCTCTCGACGCCGCGCCGCACCACGGTGCGGATCATCTCGACGAAGGGCGAGTGCATCGACTTGACCTTGGTCGAGCGCTTGAGGTGTTTTGCCCGGACGAGGTTCTCGGTCTGGAGCAGTGACAGGAATTCGGGGTTGCGCAGGAAGTAACCCCAGGTGAACTCGATCAGCCGCTTGATCGCCTCGGGCGGATCGAGATGTTCGAGATCGAGCCCCCGCTCCTCGCTGCGGATCTTGTCATAGGCGCCTTCCAGCACCGCGAGATAGAGGTCGTCCTTGTTGCCGACGTGGTAGTACAGCATGCGCTTGTTGGCGCCGGCGTTGGCCGCGATGCGGTCGACGCGCGCGCCGGCGAGCCCGTGAGCGGAAAACTCCTGCTTGGCAGCCTCGAGAATGCGCAGCCGCATCCCCTCGGGATCGCGCTGCCATTTCAGAGTTCGCTTTGCCGTTGCCTTCGCCAAACCGGGTGCTCGCTGGGGTGATCTGAGGATGCATGTAGCACGGGAGCGCGCATTAGAGAAACGTCGTCATTCCGGGGCGCGCCCTCTTGGGCGCGAGCCCGGAATCCATCGTGCGGCAGAGCAAGTCGAGAAATGGATTCCGGGCTCGTCGCTTCGCGACGCCCCGGAATGACAATGATCAATCCACCGGCTTCGGCGAACGCTCCAGCAGCACGGTCTGGATCCCGCAGGTGCCGTTCCGCACGGTCATGATCCGCGTGCCCGGCTTGCGGCCGTTGCGCACCTCGGTGACGTCGAGGCCGGCAGCGAGCAGGCGGGCGCGGGTGGCGTCGATGTCGGCGACGCGCCAGCTCAGGCCCCAGAGACGGTCGTGCTGGGAATCACCGCCCGCCACGGGGCGGCGCACCACCTCGACGATGAGATCGCCGCAGCGGAAGAACATCAACTGCCCCCAGTCGTGGTGGGAGCGGTCGAGCGTCAGATCGAGCCCGAGCCGCGCGCCATAGAGTGCGGCGGCGCGATCGGAATCCTCGGTGGTGATCACGACATGGTCGAGCCCGTCGATCGGCGCGATTTCGGTCGCGGCCGACTTCGGACGCTCCTCGGCGAGCTCGAGGAAGAACATGCGCACGCCCCGCGTCAGCTCGGTCGCGGCCCGCGTGCGTTTCCAGTGCAGGACCGCACCGCTCGCAGCGTCGCTGCTCTCGACCTCGGCGATCGGCTCCGGCTTGAGCGCCACCCGCTCCAGCCGCCGGTGCATCTTTCCCATGTCTGCGACACGAAAGCACAGGCTGGCGAGCACGCCCTCCTGATCGTCGAGCAGCGCACGCATCCGGTCCGCCGTCGCGGTGAAGCCGCTCGGCGCCATCAATTCGATGGTCACGTTGTCGAGGGTGAACAGCACGCGGTCGGCGCCCTCGCCGGAGTTCTGCCAGGCCGGCGCGCGCCCCAGGAGCGTCTGATAGGCGGCCTTGGCCGCACCGATATCCTTGACCAGAGCGACGACGTGATCGAGGCCGGTGATCATGTTTGTCCCTTTTGATCGACCTGGAACCAGGAGCGGGAAAACGGCATTTGTCCGGGCTTGGCATGGGCCTGACATGGTCGTATTCCGGCGTTATGCCGACCTCAAGCGCTCCGGAGCGATTTTGCGAATAATTTCAGCGTCCCCGAAGCGGAACCGGTGTTAGAGTAAGCCCGCCGGCCGGGACCACCAAGCGCATCACGGACAAGCAATGCAGGCTCTCTTTATCGGACAGACCTATATCGACGTCGTCTTCATTACCGACCACATGCCGACCGGCGACGAAAAGCACGTGGCAACCGACTACGCGGTTTCTTTCGGCGGCAACGCTGTCACGGCGGCGTTCTGCTGCGCCAAGCTCGGCATCGTTCCCGATCTGATCGCCACCGCGGCCAATGACTGGCTAGGGCGCATGTTCCAGGACATGTGCGCGAAATACGCGATCTCGCTGCACGGGCGGAAGGTGAACCAGTCCTCGCTCTCCTTCATCATGCCGAAGGACGGCAAGCGCGCCATCGTCCGCTGCCGCGACGACGAGCACATCCACCCTTTTCCGATGCTCAACCTCGGCGGCTGCCGTGCGCTGCATGTCGACGGCCATCAGCCGGACGCCGCGATTCACTACGCAAAGGTCTGCCGCGAGGCCGGCATTCTGACCTCGCTCGACGGCGGCGGCCTGCGCACCAACACCCATGAGCTGCTCGAATACATCGACGTCGCCATCGTCGCCGAGCGGCTGTGCGAGCAGATGGATCTGACGCCGGAGAAGATGCTCGACTACCTCAAGGGCCGCGGCTGCAAGATCGGCGGCATCACCATGGGTGAGAAGGGCCTGCTCTGGTACAACGAGACCGGCACCGTCGAGACCATGCCGGCGATGCCGATCCCGCGCGAGCGCGTGATCGACACCAACGGCGCCGGCGACGTCTTCCACGGCGCCTATATCTATTCCTACCTCGCGCATCCCGGCAAAAGCTGGCGCGAGCATTTTGACTTCGCCCGCGCCGCCTCGACCTTCAAGATCCAGCGCCTCGGCAACGAGGCCGGCCTGCCGACCCTTGTGGACATCGCCAAAGTCAGGCACGAATTCGAAGCCAGGGTCTAAGGATTCTTTGTTTGAGCATGATCTTATCGGAGAACCGCTTCACACTTTTCGGGATCATGCTTGAGAGGGCATATCATGGGGCGCGTCTTCGTAGCCGGCAGCATCAACATGGATGTGGTGGCGACCGCCGATCGCCACCCCAGGGTCGGCGAGACCGTCGCGGGTCGGCAGGTGCTGTATTTTCCGGGCGGCAAGGGTGCGAACCAGGCCGTGGCCGCGTCACGGCTCGGCGCGAAGACCACGCTGATCGGGCGGCTGGGCACGGATTCGTTCGGGGCTGAGCTCAGGACGTTTCTTAACGCTCAGGGCATCGATCCCGGCGCGATCAAGGAGACGCCCGGGACACACACCGGCACCGCGATCATCACGGTCGCAGCCTCCGACAACACCATCATCGTCATTCCCGGCAGCAATGGGCTGGTCAGCGCGGATGACGTTGCGGATACGCCGCTGGCGAAGGGCGATGTCGCCGTCAGCCAGTTCGAGATCCCGCTGCCCACCATTGCCGCCTTCTTCCAGCGCGCGCGCGCGGCGGGCGCCACCACATTGCTGAATCCTGCCCCGGCGCAAAAGATGTCGAGCGAGCTGCTCGCGCTAGTCGATATCCTGGTGCTGAACGAGACCGAGCTTGGTTTCCTTGCAGGCACCGAACTCACCGACAGCGACGAGGCTGCAAGGATCATCGCGGTGGCACGAAAACTTCAGGCGCGCGCGGACCAGACAATCTGCATCACGCTCGGCAAGCGCGGCGTGCTCGCGCTCGCTGCCGCCGAAGAATTCGCGGTGCCGGGACGCGTGGTGAAGGCGGTCGACACCACCGGCGCCGGCGATTGCTTCGTCGGCGCGCTCGCATCACAGCTCGCTGAGGGCGCCGCCTTGCGCGCAGCCCTCGCCTTCGCCAACGCCGCCGCATCGATCAGCGTGCAGCGCATGGGCGCCGGGCCGTCAATGCCGACAGCCGCGGAGGTGGCGATGATTCTGTAGGTCCCTCTTCACCTCGCCCCGCTTGCGGGGAGAGGTCGGATTGCATCGAAGATGCAATCCGGGTGAGGGGGAGCCTCCGCGAGTCCAACTGTCACAGTATGCGCGGATAGAGCCCCTCATCCCAACCCTCTCCCCGTAAGAACGGGGAGAGGGAGAGAGCCTCACGCCAGCGCGCTCTTCAGGTCAAAGCTCTCATCCGCGGCCTGTTCCGGCGTGATCGAGCGATTCATCGCCTGCAACCTTCGGCCGAACATGTGATCGCCGGCGCGGTTGATCGATTCGATGCCGAGGAGCCTGTCGCCGTGGTAGCAGAACGCAGAGAACGCCTTTTTGGCGGGATCGCCGCGCAGCACGACGCGATCGTAGCCGGTGGTGAGACCTGCGATCTGGAGCTTGTCGTCGCCCTGGTCGCTCCAGAACCAGGGATGGCCGTCATAGGGCTTCTTGTCGCCGGTCAGCCGCGCGGCGAGGCAGCGGGCATGGTCGGTGGCGTTCTGCACCGATTCCAGCCGCAGCGAGCCGCCGAAGCGCGGGCTCGCGAACAGCGCGCAGTCGCCGACCGCGGAAATGTTAGGGTCGGATGTCGAGAGATATTCGTCGACGATAATGCCGGCGGCAACTGGCAGCCCCGCCTCGGCCGCCAGCTCGATATTCGGCAGCACGCCGACGCCGACCACGACGAGATCGGCGGGCAGATGCCGGCCGTCGCTCAAGGAGACGCCGGTGACCTTGCCGGTATCCTTATCGCCTTGGGCCTCGATGGAAGTAGCCTGCACGCCGAGGTGAATGCGAATGCCGGCCTCGCGATGCCGCGCCTGAAAATACTCCGAGACCTCCGCCGTCACCGCGCGCGCCATCACGCGCGGCGCAAGCTCGAGCACGTCGACCTCGAGCCCCTTGATCCGCGCGGTCGCGGCGAATTCGAGGCCGATGAAGCCGGCGCCGATCACCACGACCCGCGTCTTTGACGGAATGATCTTTCGCAGCGCCTCGCTCTCGTCGAGGATGCGCAGATATTTCACGTCGGGCAGATTGGCATTGGGCAGATCGAGCAGGCGGTTGCGCGCGCCCGTCGCCAGCACGAGATGGCCGTAAGGCAGCATCTCGCCGGATGCGAGGAGCAGCTTGCACCTCGCGCGGTCGATCGACACGGCGCGGCCCGCGATCAGCTCGATGGTCTGGTCCTGGTAAAAATTCTCCGGCCGGAACATCAGGCTCTCCGGCCCGGCGGAACCCTTGATGTAGGCCTTGGACAAAGGCGGCCGCTGATAGGGCAGATGCGCCTCGTCATTGATCAGGCAGATGCGATCCGAAAAACCCGCCTGCCGCAGGGATGCCGCGGCCTGATAGCCACCATGGCCGGCACCGACAATGAGCACAGGACCGTCCGTCATTGGACAGCCCATTTCCGCAAGACACGAGCGTCACCCATGTCGTCTCCTCTCTCGCTAAGATTGGCTTGGCTAGCCTTACGAGGAGCCGGCGCTCGTGTCCGTCCCTAAACGAAGGCGGCCCCATTTGAGCCGATCATTCCGCACGACGCAAGGCCCCTATGCGGGGCACTGGCGGCCAGGGATTGTCACCCCCCGCCTTCTGCGATTTAGTTGCGGCAACGAACCTCATGCCGGGGATTTCCGATGCCAGCTCCCGTCTCCCAACCCGATGATCCCGCCCTGCTGCGGATCGAAGGCCCGATCGCAACCATCACGCTCAATCGCCCCGCCGCCTTCAACTCGATCAACCTGGCGATCGCGCAGAAGCTCGAGCAGCTCGCGGCCACCATCGAGGGCGACGACGCGATCAAGGTCGTGATCCTTGAGGGCGAGGGCCGCGCCTTCTCCGCCGGCGGCGATCTGCAGACGATTGGCGCGGCAGCCGAGGCCAACACGGTGACGCCGGTGGTCGGCGAGCTGCTCAAGCACTATCATTCCTTCATCGAGATCATCCGGCGCATGCCCAAGATCTCGCTGTCGAGCGTGCACGGCTCGGCGGCCGGCGCCGGCATGGGCCTCGCCTTCGTCACCGATCTCTGCATCGCCGCCGAGGACGCGAAGTTCACGCCGGCCTATGCCAAGATCGGCGTCTCGCCGGATGGCGGCTCGACGGTCGGGATCGTCGGCACGGTCGGCGCGCGCCGCGCGCTGCAGATCTTTCTGACCGAGGATAATTTCACCGCGCAGCAAGCCCTTGAATGGGGCCTCGTCGCCAAGATCGTTCCCGCGACCGAGCTGAAGGCCGCGACGCGGCAGCTTGCCGAGCGGCTGGCGCAGAACGCGCCGGCAGCGATCGCCGGCACCAAGTCGCTGGTCTACGCGGCTGCCACCACACCCGTAAAACGGCAGCTCGATGCCGAGGAGCACAAGATCATCATGGCGATGAATACGGAGCAGTTTCGTGTTGCCGTGAAGAAGTTCACGAGCAAGAGCAAGTGAGCGCGCCCACGCCATCGCGTTCGTTCTGCGGCCTGCGCCACGGCGCGACGGATTGGAACCGGCAGGGACTGTTTCAAGGCCGGACCGACAATCCGCTGAACGAGGATGGCCTGCGGCAAGCACACGAAGCGGCGTATCTGTTGCGCGGTGTCGGCATCAGCCGCATCGTCGCAAGCCCGCTGGTGCGTGCGGCGAAAACCGCCGAGATCATCGCGGATGCGATCGCAGTGCCGCTCACGATCGACGCCGGTATCATCGAGCTCGATTTCGGAAGCTTTGAGGGCCTCCCCGTCCGCGACCTCATGATCAAGCACGGCGTCGATTCGGCGACGGGCCTCGTCTCGATCCTGCCCGCCGACGGCGAGAACTGGGAGGCCATGGCCGAACGGTCGCTGGCTTGCGTCTCCGCCTGGCTCGACAATTATTCCGGCGACCATCTGCTGTTCGTCTGCCACGACGCGGTGATGCAGGGCATGGCGAAGTCGCTCTCCGGCAGCTACTTCAAGAACAGCCATGGCACGCCGTTCGGCTACGTCCGGGACGGAGCCGGCTGGCGCATCGAGCAGATCGTCACTTGAGAAGATCACTTGGGACAGATGTAGCCGGTCCCCGCCGGCGATTTGAAGCAGCCGACCGATTCCGGCAGCACGTGCTGCGGCAGCCACAGCACGACGTTCGGGAAGTAGATCGCGAACGCAATGGTGGCGAAGAACACGACATAGATCGGCAGCGCCGCGCGTAGCGCTTTCGCAAAGCTGACCCCGACGAATTTCGACGCCATCAGCAGCACCAGCCCGTAAGGCGGCGTGATCAGGCCGAAGGCGAGCGTCGCGATCAGCACAACGCCCATGTGGACGCCGTTGATGTCGCCGGCTTCCGTCAGCGTGTTGACCAGCGGCATGAAGATGATGATGGTCGGCACGGGCTCGATGAAATCGCCGACCACGGTGAACAGCAGCACCATCAGCAGCATGATCAGATGCGGGTCGTTGCCCGCGATCGATGTGATCATGTCGGCGATGTAGCTCGCGCCGCGCAAGTAAGCGAGCATCCAGCCGAAGGCGTTGGCGGCGCCGATCGTGATCAGCGGCAGCGAGAAGATCAGCCCGGCGAGGCAGAAATCATACGGAATCTTCCTGAAATGCCCGCGGTTGAGCGCGGGGATCACGACCAGGATGATCCAGGCCACGGCGACGACGCCCGCTTCCGTCGGCGTGAACCAGCCGGTCAAAATGCCGCCGAGCAGGATCACCGGGATCATCAGCGGCAGCGCCGCATCGCCGGCGGCGAACACGATTTGCCGCAGCGGCGCGCGCGGCTTGCGCAAGCCCGAGGGGCCGAAGAAATAGCAGTAGATCATCAGGCCGAAGCCGATCATCAGGCCCGGCACCACGCCCGCCATGAACAGGCCGGCGATCGAGACGTTGCCGACCGCACCATAGACCACCGCGGTGATGCTCGGGGGCACGAGCGCCGCAATGGTCGAGGCCGACGCGATGATCGCGGCGATGAACGCGGGCTCATAGCCCTCGCGCTTCATCGGCCCACCCAGCGCGCGGCTCATCACGGCGACATCGGCCGTGGTCGAGCCCGACATCTCCGAGAAGAACATGCTGAAGACGACCACGACCTGTGACAGCCCGCCCCTGATATGCCCGACCAGCGACACCGAGAGGTTGGCTATTCGCACCACCACATTGGCCGAGCTCATGAGCTCACCGACCAGCAGGAAGAACGGGATCGCCAGCAGGGCTTCGGAATCGACGCCGTCGAAGATTTTCTGGATGATCGCGGCGAGCGAGACGTCGGACAGGATCGCACCGATGAATACGCCGGCCATCAGCGAGAACGGCACGGGCACGCCGAGGTAGCCGAACGACAGGAAGCAGATCGACATCAACGCCAGGACAATGGGTGCGCTCACGGCTGCGCCCTCATTTGCGCTTCGGTAACGACGGGCGCAGCGTCCTCGTCCAGCGGCTCCGGATGGTCAAAACCTTTGCGCAGACCGTTGACGAGCTGCTCGATGGTGAACAGGCCGATCAGGACGCCGGACAGCGGAATAATCGCGTAAAGCGAGGCAATCGGCGTGCCCGACGGCAGGCGGAAGCTGCCGAAGCCACGCAAATAATTCTGGTAGCCGTACCAGATCAGGCAGAAGGCGACGCCGAGCACGATGAGACGGATGATGATTTCGACGATCATCCTGGGCACGCCATGCATCGCCTCGGAAATCGCGGTGAGATAGAGGTGATCGTTGCGGCGGGTCGCAACCGCGGTCCCGATGAAGATCGCATAGATGAACAGCGTCGAGGTGACTTCCTGCAGCCACAGCCAGGGATGGCCGATGGTGCGGGTGACGATGTCGGCGGTGACCGACAGCGAGAAGCCGAAGCACAGCACGCCGCAGAGGATCATCAGCGCGAGCTCGAGCCAGTCGAGCCAGCGCCATTTCAGGTGGCGCTGGCGTTGCAATACGAGCTTGTCGGCGATGGCCATTGTTACCCTCGTCGTCCCGGCGAAGGCCGGGGACCCATAGCCCCAGCTGCTCATTGTGTTAGCGAGTTGACAGCTATCCCCCCAAAGCGCCGCTGCGGAGTAGAGGTCCCGGCCTTCGCCGGGGCGACGCGGAGAAGCGCCTGCGCGCGTGGTCTACTTGATCGACCGGATCAGGTCCTTGACCTTCACCGCGTGCGGGCCGAGCTCCTTGGCGAGCTTGTCGAGATAGGGATCGGCGATCGCAATGAAGCCGGACTTGTCAACATCGGGAACGATCTTGACGCCGATCGATTTCAGCTTGACTTGCGATTGATGCTCAAGCTCGATCGCCTTGGCGGGCTGGGTCTTGTTGACCTCGTCGGCGGCGGCCTGCACCCAACCCTGCTGCTCTGGCGTGAGGTTGTTCCAGAGCTTGTCGCTGACCCAGACCAGACTGTTGTTGGCCTCATGCTCGGTCATCGAGAGCACCGGCGCCACTTCATAGTGCTTGTTGGCGAGGTAGACGTTGACGCCATTCTCGGCGACATCGACCACGCCGGTTTGCAGAGAAGTGTAGACGCTGCCGAACGGCATGTGCACGATCTGGGCGCCATAGGCCGGGAACATGGTGTCCTCGGTCGGCGTCGCCTGCACCCGCACCTTGAGGCCCTTCATGTCCTCGACCTTCTTGATCTCCCGCTTTGAATACATGTTGCGCAAGCCAAGCGTCGCCAGCGCGATGACATGAGTGCCCTGAACTGTCTCTGCAATCATCGCTTTGACCGCATTTGCCACCTCGGGATTTGCTATCGCCTTGATGAGATGGTCTTCCGAGCGGAACAGGTAGTGCATTGACATAACGCCTGCCTGGGGCGAGAGCGTCGCGGCGTTCGCAGACGACGAAATACAGAACTCGATATCCCCCGCCTTGACGAGCTGCAACACCTGCGGCTCCTGCCCGAGCTGCGCGCCGGGATACTGGTCGATCAACATCGTTCCTTTGCTCAGCGCCTTGAGCTTCTCGCTGAAGATGTCGCCGAGGATTCCATAGCCGGTGATCTTGGGCTGGTCATAGGCGAAGCGATAATGCTTCACCTCCTGCGCCCCGGCGCCCGTGACGAAGAGAACAGCGGCCGTTGCCGCCAGCCGATGTAAGAATCTTGGCATCGATCGTTCAATCATCGTTTCCCCCTGTTTATCGCTCGCCGCTTTAGCGGTCTGAGCGTTCGTTCGGGTGGTTATCACCCCTTCTCGGTCTTCTTCCCAGCCCTCTGCATGAAATCGAAGTCGCAGCCCTCGTCGGCCTGCATGATGGTCTCGTTGAACAGCCAGGCATAGCCGCGCCGCGCTTCATCCGGCGCTGCGGCCGGCTTCAGCGCGGCGCGCCGACGCTCCAGCTCGGCGGCATCGACCAAAAGCTCAATGCTGCGCTTGGCCACATCGAGTTGAATTTTGTCGCCGTTCTTCACCAGCGCCAGCGGGCCGCCGACCGCGGATTCCGGCGTGATGTGCAGCACGATGGTGCCGAACGCGGTGCCGCTCATGCGCGCATCTGAAATGCGCACCATGTCCTTGGTACCATTCCGTGCGAGCTTCTTCGGGATCGGCAGATAGCCCGCCTCGGGCATGCCGGGCGCGCCCTTCGGGCCGGCATTGCGCAGCACCAGCACGTCGTCGGCGGTGACGTCGAGATCGGGATCGTCGACCCGCAAGGTCATGTCCTCGACGGATTCGAACACCACCGCGCGGCCCGTATGCTGCAGGAGCTTGGGGCTCGCAGCAGATTGCTTGATGACCGCGCCGCGCGGCGCGAGATTGCCGTGCAGGACGGCAAGGCCACCCTCCTTCTTGATCGGATTGTCGCGCGGACGGATCGCGTCCTGACCCGGCACGTCCTCCGCATTCGCGACGACGTCGCGCAGGCTCGCGCCCGAGATCGTCTTCGCGTCGAGATCGACGAGATCGCCGAGCTGCGCCAGCAGTTTCGGCACGCCGCCGGCGTGATGGAAATGCTCCATATAGTGCTCGCCGGACGGCTTGAGATCGACCAATACCGGCACCTCGCGGCCGATCTGGTCGAACACTTCGAGATCGAGCCGGTGCGGCGAGCGATGCGCCATCGCGGTCAGATGGATCAGGCCGTTGGTCGAGCCGCCGATCGCCTGCAGCACGACCTGCGCGTTCTTGAAGGAGGCCGGCGTCAAGAGCTCGCTCGGCTTCGGGCCCTTGGTCTTGGCCATCTCGGCCGCAACCCGGCCGCTCGCCTCGGCCAGACGGAAACGCTCGGCATGCGGCGCCGGAATTGTCGCGCTCATCGGCAGCGACAGGCCCATGGCTTCGATCATGCAGGCCATGGTCGAGGCCGTGCCCATCACCATGCAGGTGCCGACCGACGGCGCCAGGCGGCCATTGACGGCTTCGATCTCTGCATCGTCGATCTCGCCGGCGCGATACTTGCCCCAGAGACGGCGGCAATCGGTGCAGGCCCCTAGCACCTCGCCCTTGTGATGACCGACCACCATCGGACCGACGGGAATGACCACGGTCGGCAGGTCGGCGCTGATCGCCGCCATCACCTGCGCCGGTAGCGTCTTGTCGCAGCCGCCGATCACGATCACCGAATCCATCGGCTGGGCCCGGATCATCTCCTCGGTGTCCATCGCCATCAGATTGCGCAGATACATCGAAGTCGGATGCGCAAAGCTCTCGGCGATCGAGATGGTCGGGAACACGAACGGCATCGCGCCCGACAGCATCACGCCGCGCTTGGCGGCCTCGATGATCTGCGGGACGTTGCCGTGACAGGGATTGTAGTCGCTATAGGTGTTGGTGATGCCGACGATCGGGCGCTCCAGCGCGTCGTCGGAATAGCCCATGGCCTTGATGAACGCCTTGCGCAGGAACAGCGAGAAGCCGGCATCGCCATAGCTCGTCAGACCCTTGCGCAAACCACTCGTCATCATGCCGCTCCTTAGCTTGCTATTGTGGTACAGCCTGCCCCCTGATTGTCAATAAGACAGGGCCGGATCGCCACGCTTTCTGCTCCTGATGGCGCTCCTGGGCACAAATTATTGACAATCTGGGTTCGCCCTGCTCCACAAGGCGGACCGGCGAGGCGCCGGAGGCTGAGGGCATGTCCGACATTCGCACCGCAGACGCCATGACTATCCGGCGCGACGATCCCGATGACGTCGTCGCGCGGCTGGAGGAGGACATCATCTTCGGTCGTCTGCCGCCGGGCGCGCGCCTGACCGAGGACGCGCTGATGTCGCGCTACGGCACCTCCAGGCATTTCGTGCGGCAGGCGCTGGTGGACGCAGAGCGCCGCGGCATCGTCCGCCGCGAGAAGAACGTCGGCGCCACCGTGCGGTTCTATTCCGCCGAGGAGGTCCGGCAGATCTACGAGGTCAGGGAGATGCTGACGCGGCAGGCCGCGCTGATGATCCCCCTGCCCGCGCCGCAAGTCCTGATCGACGAGCTGACCGCCTTGCAACGACAATATTGTGCCAGGGCGGACGTGCAGGATCTGCGCGGCATCCACGAGGCCAACGACGCCTTCCACGTCGCGCTGTTTTCGGCTTGCGGCAATCCCTACCTGGTGCGCTCGCTGCAGGACTATATGAGCCTGACGCTGCCGATGCGCGCGAAGAACCTCGCCGACCGCGAAGGGCTGGCGCAGTCACGGCGCCAGCACGAGCTGATGATCGAGCTGTTGAAGGGCCGCGACAGCTGGGCGCTGGCGCAGCTCTGTGTGGATCACATGCAGTTCAGCAAAGCGGATTATCTGGCAAGGATTGCGGGGGAGAGCTAGCGCCGCCGTTCAAGACTACCGCTTATTCCAATCAATGATCCGGCTCGTGTCGCCGTCGAACTCGTTGCTGCAGAACGCGCCGCCCTGGTAGTGGTCGCCGACCGGATCCGGCTTCAGCTTGGCCTGTTCGGCCATGGCGTGCGCGACATGATCCTCAGAGCGGCCGGTGGGACGATAACCGAATTCGTAGGCGCGGTGGTTGTCCCACCAGGCGCGCTCGTTCAGCGACACGCCGTAAAAAACCTCGAAATGGATGTCGGGATGCTCGAGCCCGATTTGGCAGAGCTGCACCAGGTCTTCCGGCTTCAGCCAGATCGAGATCCGGCGAAGGTCCAGCGGCACGTCACCGAAATTGCCGATGCGGAGGCAAGTCACCTTCAGGCCGTGCTTATCGGCGTAGAGCGCGCCGAGTGCTTCGCCGAACACCTTGCTGACGCCATAGCGGCCGTCCGGGCGCGCGGTGACGTCGGTATCGATCCTGCGGTGGCGCGGATAGAATCCAACGGCATGGTTCGAGGACGCGAACACCACGCGCTTGACGCCCTTGCGATACGCGGCCTCGAACAGATTATAGCCGCCGATGATGTTGGCCTGGAGGATGTCGTCCCACGGGCCCTCGACCGAATAGCCGCCGAAATGGATGATGCCGTCGACGCCCTCGCAGATCGCCTCGACTTGCGCGAGATCGGACAGGTCCGCCGCCTTGAACTGCTCGTTCGCCCCGAGATCGGCGGGCGGGCGGATGTCGGAGAGCAGGAGGTCCGGATAGATCGGGGGCAGAAGTTTCCGCAGGCGCGTTCCGATCCCGCCCGAAGCTCCCGTCATCAAGATGCGCATGTCATTCCTCGTCTTTGGCGACAGATTTGCCGTCACGTGTCTCTAATGATAGCTGGATTGTCCAGAGGGAACGAAACGAGAGAACCGACATGAATGAGGCATCGTCCCACACCGAGGAGCGGTCAGGCTGGCAGCCGGCGACCTATTACCCCGATCCAGCGATAAAAGCACTGGACCCCCGCTTCGAAAAATACTGGTTGAAACTTTCTGCGGTGGAGCGGCTGGCGACCGGCCTGCGCTGGGCCGAGGGCCCGGTCTGGTTCGGCGACGGGCGCTATCTGCTCTGCAGCGACATCCCGAACCAGCGCATCATCAAATGGGAGGAAGAGACCGGCGCGGTGTCGGTATTCCGAAAGCCCTCCAATTTCGCCAACGGCAACACGCGCGACCGCCAGGGACGGCTTGTCACCTGCGAGCACGGCGGCCGCCGCGTGACCCGCACCGAATATGACGGCGAGATCACAGTGCTGATGGAATCGTTTAACGGCAAGCGGCTGAACTCGCCGAACGACGTCGTGGTCAAGTCCGACGGCTCGATCTGGTTCACCGATCCGACCTTCGGCCTGCTCGGCAATTACGAGGGCTACAAGGCGGACTCCGAGATCGACCCGAACGTCTACCGGCTCGATCCCGCGACCCGCAAGGCGAGTGTCGTCGCCGAGGGCGTGCTGGGCCCGAACGGGCTGTGCTTCTCGCCGGACGAGAAGATCCTGTACGTGGTGGAATCGCGCGGGCAACCGAACCGAAAAATCCTCGCCTATGACGTCTCGGCGGATGGCACCACGATCTCCAACAAGCGCGTGCACATCGATGCGGGTCCGGGCACGCCGGACGGCATGCGCTGCGACATCGACGGCAATCTCTGGTGCGGCTGGGGCATGGGCGATCCCGAGCTCGACGGCGTCGTGGTGTTCGCGCCCGACGGCGTCATGATCGGCCGTATCGCGCTGCCCGAGCGCTGCGCCAATCTCTGCTTCGGCGGCCTCAAGCGCAACCGCCTGTTCATGGCCGCGAGCCAGTCGATCTACGCGCTGTATGTGAATACGCAGGGGGCGGTGGGGGGATAGGCTTTCGAACTCTCTCCTCGTCATTGCGAGGAGCCCTTGCGACGAAGCAATCCAGACTGCCTCCGCGGAAGGATTCCTGGATTGCTTCGCTTCGCTCGCAATGACGGAGAGAAACGAAACGAAAAACGCCGGAGCGGTTTCCCGCTCCGGCATCGCATTCATTCAGGCGCTAAAACTTACGCGGCGTTGAAGCCCGCAACCGCCTTCACTTCGAGGAAGTCCTCGAGGCCGTACTTGCCCCACTCGCGGCCGTTGCCCGACTGCTTGTAGCCGCCGAACGGCGCGCTGCGGTCGTTGGGCACGCCCTGAAGGTTGACGTTGCCGGCGCGGATCTGGCGACCGACGCGCTTGGCATCCTCGACTGAAGCGCCCGTGACGTAACCAGCGAGGCCATACGGCGTGTCGTTGGCGATGTGCACGGCGTCGGCTTCGTTCTTGGCGCCGATGATGGTCAGCACCGGTCCGAAGATTTCTTCACGGGCGATCGTCATCTCGGGGGTGACGTCGGCGAAGATGGTCGGGCGGACGTAGAACCCCTTGTTGACGCCTTCGGGCAGGCCCGGGCCGCCGGCCACGAGCGTTGCGCCCTCGTCGATGCCCTTCTTGATGAGGCCCTGGATCTTGTCCCACTGGCCGCGGTTGACGACCGGACCAATGGTGGTGCCTTCGGCGCGGGGATCACCGGCCTTGGTCTTGTCGGCGACAGCCTTCGCGATCGCGGCGACCTCCTTCATCTTCGACAGCGGCACGATCATGCGCGAGGGCGCGTTGCAGGACTGGCCGGAGTTGTTGAACATGTGCATCACGCCGCCGGTCACCGCCTTCTGCAGGTCGGCGCCTTCGAGGATGACGTTCGGCGACTTGCCGCCCAGCTCCTGGCTGACGCGCTTCACGGTCGGCGCCGCGCGCTTGGCGACGTCGATGCCGGCGCGGGTCGAGCCGGTGAAGGAGATCATGTCGATGTCGGGATGCTCGCTCATGGCGGCGCCGACCTCGGGGCCGAGGCCGTTGACGAGGTTGAACACGCCCTTCGGCACGCCGGCTTCATGGAGGATTTCCGCGAAGATCAGCGCCGAGGTGGGCGTGAACTCCGACGGCTTCAGGATCATGGTGCAGCCGGCGGCGAGCGCAGGGGCGACCTTGCAGGCGATCTGGTTGAGCGGCCAGTTCCAGGGCGTGATCATGCCGACCACCCCGACCGGCTCGCGCAGCACCATGGCGGTGCCGACCGGCTCCTCGAAATGATAGTTCTTGAGCACGTCGAGCGTGGTCATGAGATGGCCGAGGCCGGCGCCGGCCTGGAGTTTTTCAGCCATCGGCAGCGGCGCGCCCATCTCGTCGGAGACGGCGGCCCCGATCTCCTTGAGACGGCCCTTGTAGACCTCGATGACCTTCGTGAGCAGCGCGACGCGCTCATCGCGGCTGGTCTGGGAGAAGGTTGCAAAGGCGCGCTTGGCGGCGGCGACTGCCTTGTCCACGTCAGCCTTGGAGCCCAGCGCAACCTCGTACATCGCCTCTTCCGTCGCCGGATTGACGACCGGGGTGGACTTCTTGACGGCGGGATCGACCCAGGCGCCGTCGATGTAGAATTGCATGCGATTGACCATCGTTAACCTCTTCTTGGGGCTTGGAGGGGGCGTTTCGGCAGGCATCCTTGCACGAAAGCGCCGGCAATTGAACCCGCCATATGCGGGGCCAGCGTTGCGGCGGACGGAGGTTATATGAGCCGATGGCGGGAACGTGGCAAGGCTCCCTCAGATGTCATTCCGGGGCGCGACAAAGTCGTGAGCCCGGAATCCATTGCACCACCTGAACTGAGGCGCAATGGATTCCGGGCTCGACGCTACGCGTCGCCCCGGAATGACAACCAGGTTACGTCGACTACACCGCCATTTTACGATGTAGCACCGGCGCGCCGGTGGTGAGGCTTTCCGCCGCATCGATGATCGCATTCGCATCGATGCCATAGTGCCGATAAAGGTCCGCGATGGTGCCGGTCTGCCCGAACTGCTCGACGCCGAGCGCCTCGACGCGGTGGCCGCGGACGCTGCCGAGCCAGCCGAGCGCCGACGGATGGCCGTCGATCACAGTCACGATGCCGCAATCGCGCGGCAGTGGCGCCAGCAGTTTTTCGATATGGCTGAGGTGCTGCACGCCGCGCCGGTCGCGCCGCAATTTTCGCGCGGCAGTCCACCCGGAATGCAGGCGATCCGCCGAGGTAATCGCAAGCAGGCCGATGTCGCGCCGGCTCTCGCCGATGAAGCCGGTCGCCTCGATCGCTTCGGGCGCGACCGCGCCGGTATAGGCGATCACGAGTTCGGCATTGGGGCCCGGCTTGCGCAGCCAGTAGGCGCCATCGGTGATGCCCTGCTGCAGCTCCGGCGTCATGATCCGCTGCGCCTGCTCGATCGAGCGCGTCGAGAGCCGCAGGTACACGGAACCGCCCTCACCGGGATCGCGCTGCATGTGCTCAAAGCCCCACCCCATGATCACGGCGAGCTCGTCGACGAAGGCCGGCTCGAACGAGGTGAGCCCATCCTGCGCCATGCCGATCAGCGGCGTCGCAATCGACTGGTGCGCACCGCCCTCCGGCGCGAGCGTGATGCCTGACGGCGTCGCCGCCACCATGAAGCGTGCATCCTGGTAGCAGGCGTAGTTCAGCGCATCGAGACCGCGCTCGATGAAGGGATCGTAGAGCGTGCCGACCGGCAACAGCCGCGCGCCGTTGATCTGGTGCGACAGGCCGAGCGCCGAGAGCATGATGAACAGGTTCATCTCGGCGATGCCGAGCTCGAGATGCTGTCCCTTGGGCGAGAAGTCCCAATTGAAGGTGGACGGAATTTTTTCGCTGCGGAATAAATCCGCCTTCTCACCGCGCGCGAACAGGCCACGCCGGTTCACCCACGGACCGAGATTGGTCGAGACCGTGACATCGGGCGAGGTCGTGACGATCCGTTGTGCTAGCTCGCTGTCGCCGCGCGCGATCTCGTTCAGCACGAGGCCAAAGCCCTGCTGCGTCGACATCTGCGGCGAGGGCTTGAACGCCAGCTGCTGCGGCACCTCGACGACGGGCGCCGTCAGCCGGCGGCCGTCCTTGTTGAACTGCACGCGCGCGAGGAAGGCGTCGAGCTCGGCGGCACTTTGCGTGAGGCCTTCGTACTTGTCCCATTCGTGGCCGGGGCGGATGTTCTGGCTCTCGCGATATTTCTCCATCTGCGCGACCGTCATCAGGCCGGCGTGATTGTCCTTGTGGCCCTGGAACGGCAGGCCGACACCCTTGATGGTGTAGGCGATGAAGCAGACCGGGCGATCGTGATCGATCTGTTCGAACGCCTCCAGCATGCTTGCCATGTCGTGGCCGCCGAGATTCGACATCAGCGCCAAGAGCTCATCGTCGCTGCGCTTGTCGATCAGCTTTGTGATCGGCCCCTGGTCGCCGATCTCGTCATGCAAATGCTTGCGAAAGGACGCGCCGCCCTGGAAGCACAGCGCCGCATAGAGCGCGTTCGGGCAATTGTCGATCCAGCGCTTCAACGCCTCGCCGCCGGGCTCGGCAAAGGCCTCGCGCATCAGGCGACCGTATTTCACGATGACCACGTCCCAGCCGAAATTGCGGAACATGGTCTCGAACTTTTCCCAGAGACCTTCGCGCACCACGGCATCGAGCGACTGGCGGTTGTAGTCGACCACCCACCAGGTGTTGCGCAGGCCGTGCTTCCAGCCTTCGGCCAGGGCCTCGAAGATGTTGCCCTCGTCCATCTCGGCGTCGCCGACCAGCGCGATCATCCGCCCCTCGCGGCGATCCTTCATCCAGCCATGCGCCTTGACGTAGTCCTGCACCAGCGAGGCGAACAGCGTCTGCGCGACGCCGAGGCCGACCGAGCCGGTCGAGAAATCGACGTCGTCGACGTCCTTGGTGCGCGAGGGATAGGACTGCGCGCCCTTGAAGCCGCGAAAATTCTCCAGTTTCTCGCGGCTCTGCCGGCCGAACAGATACTGGATGGCGTGGAACACCGGGCTCGCATGCGGCTTCACCGCGACGCGGTCCTCAGGCCGCAACACGCTAAAATACAGCGCCGACATGATGGTGGCGAGCGAGGCCGAGGAGGCCTGATGTCCGCCGACCTTCAGTCCATCCGTGTTCGACCGGACGTGGTTGGCGTGGTGGATGGTCCATGACGACAACCACAGCGCCTTGCGGGCCAGCGCGGTCAATGTGTCGAGACGGGCGGAATCAACGGGCATGGCAATGCTCCCGGAAAACAGGTCGGAAGATGATACGCCTGCGGGCGGCGCCAAACTTCTCAATTTTTCGCGCCGTACGCCCAAATATTGGGATAATTTACCAATGACAGCCAGCCAAACATAGGTTCCATTCCAATGCCCGAACTCGACGCCATCGACCGCAAAATCCTCAGCTCTCTCCAGACCGACAGCCGACTGACCATGCAGCAGCTTGCCGACAAGGTCGGGCTCTCGGTCTCGCCCTGCCATCGCCGGGTCAAGCTCCTGGAGGAGCGCGGGGTCATCTCGCGCTACATCGCAACCGTCGACCAGAAGGCGCTGGGCCTGCATGTCAGCGTCTTCATCTCGATCAAGCTCGCGCGGCAGAAGGAGGAAGACCTCAACCGCTTTGCCCGCGCAATATCGAAATGGGACGAGGTGCTGGAATGCTATCTGATGACCGGCAACCGCGACTACCTCCTGCGCGTGGTGGCGGCCGACCTTGCCTCCTACGAGATCTTCCTCAAGACCAAGCTAACCCGGCTCGACGGCATCGCCTCGATCGAGTCGAGCTTTGCGCTCAGCCAGGTCAAATATTCGATCGCGCTGCCGGTCTGACGCCCCTGCCGGCCACCGGTGTCACATGGACGCAATAAACCCCGTCGATGGTCGCGGGTGACAGGCATCCTTGGCCCGAGAGAGAGACCCATGACTGCATCCGACCGCACCTCCCAGACCGCCAAGCGCGAGCGCATCATCCAGGAGATGGCCGACGATCTCGACGAGGAGCTGGAGATGGAGCTGGACGACTCCAGGCTCGACGAGTTGCTGGACGAGACCGACGTTCTCAACCCGACGGTCGATCGCCGGCTCTATTTCCGGGAGCTGCTCCGGCTTCAAGCCGAGCTGGTCAAGCTCCAGGACTGGGTGCAGAGCGAGAAGAAGAAGGTCGTCGTGCTGTTCGAAGGCCGCGACTCCGCCGGCAAGGGCGGCGTCATCAAGCGCATCACCCAGCGCCTCAATCCCCGCATCTGCCGCGTCGCGGCGCTTCCGGCGCCGAGCGAGCGCGAGCGCACGCAATGGTATTTCCAGCGCTATGTGTCGCACCTGCCGGCCGGCGGCGAGATGGTGCTGTTCGACCGCAGCTGGTACAACCGCGCCGGCGTCGAACGCGTGATGGGCTTCTGCACCGACGAGCAGTACCAGGAGTTCTTCCAGACGGTGCCGGAGTTCGAACGGATGCTGATCCGCTCCGGCATCATCCTGGTCAAATACTGGTTCTCCATCACTGACGACGAGCAGCAGTTCCGCTTCACCATGCGCATCAAGGATCCCTTGAAGCAGTGGAAGCTGAGCCCGATGGACGTCGAGGCCCGCAGCCGCTGGGAGGCGTACACCAAGGCCAAGGAGACGATGCTGGAGCACACGCATCTGCCGGACTCGCCATGGTGGATCGTCGACGCCGTCGACAAGAAGCGCGCGCGCCTCAACTGCATTGCGCATCTCTTGAGCCAGATCCCCTATCAGGAAGTTGGTCGCGCTCCGGTGGTGCTGCCGCCGCGCGTGCGCAATCCCGACTATCACCGCGGTCCGATCCCGCCGGAGATGTACGTGCCTTCGAAATACTGACGAAGGTCTCGTAGGGTGGGCAAAGCGTAGCGTGCCCACCATTCTTACCACGGACGTGGACGCATGGTGGGCACGGCGCTTTGCGCCCTTGCCCACCCTACGACACCGTTATCGCCACGGCTGCACGATGATCTTGGTGTGCGCCTCGGGATTGGCGAGATCGGCGAACGCCTTGGCGACGCCGTCGATGGCTACCCCGCCGTCACCATCGCCGCGGCATCCACCTGCCCTTCGGCGATCAGGCGCAGCGACCCCGAAAACTCCTCCGGCGTGTAGCCGAGCACGTACTGGACGTTGAGCTCCTTCATGATGCCGAGCATAGGCTCGCATCTGTCGCTCTCCATGCAGACGCCGACCACGACGATCCTGGCATCGCGCGGCGCGCCTTCGAACACCTGCTGCAGCAGGCCGGGCACACCGACGCATTCGAAGATGACCGCGGGCTTCAGCGCCGGCAGCATGGCCTGGAGCGGCGGCCGCGCCGCCTTCTCCGCCTCCGACATCTGCGCGTGCTCGGCCCAGGTCGCATAGGGCTGCGACGTCAGGGGATCGACGACGATATCGGCGCCGAGCTGAGCTGCAAGCGCGCGCCGCGCCGGCGAATAATCGGCCGCGACGATCGGATGCAGCCCCTTGATCTTCAGAGCTGCGATCACCGCGAGCCCGACCGGCCCGCAGCCGATCACGAGCGGCACTTCGCCGCCACTGATATTGGCTTTTGCGACGGCGTGAACGCCGACCGCGAGCGGCTCGGTCAACGCGGCATGTTCCGGCGCAAGGCCGTTCGGCACCTCCAGCAGCAACGGCTCGCTGAGCAGCATCGCTTCCGCATAGCCGCCGACAAAGTCGTTGGAATAGCCGATGCCCTTGATGCCTTCCGGCGTCAGCAGGGCGGGCAGCGAGCACACATGCGTGCCGGGCTTGAGCTTGCGCGCGGTGCCGGGGCCATAGTCGACGATCTCGCAGCAGAACTCGTGGCCAAAGACGACATCGCGCGACAGATCCATCGGCGTTCGCCCGGTCTTCTTCGCCATCTCCACCATCCGCGGCGCGTGCTGGCGCGCGTGCAGGTCGGAGCCGCAGATGCCGCAGGCAAGCGTCTTGACCAGCACCTGGCCGGGGCCGGGCTTCGGTTCGGCCATCCGGTCGACGACAATCTCACCATTCCTGAAAATCGCAGCGCGCATCCGGCTCCTCCCTGTTCGTTGGAGCCGTTGATAGCACGAAGCAGGACGTGTGAACTTGCGTCAGGGGTTCGGGGAACGCTCTTCCAGCACCAGCAGCTGGGCGCGGCGGATGCGTTCGCGATGGGCGATGTAGAGACCGCTGGCGACGATGAAGGCCGCGCCGGTGACGGTCCAGACATCAGGCAGCTCGCCGAACAGGAAGAAGCCCAGAATGCTGACCCACAGCAGCTGCGTGTAGGAGAACGGCGCCAGCACCGAGGCATCGCCATAACGATAGGCGAGCACGACGATCCACTGGCCGATCGTTGAGGCAAGACCGATCACGATGCCGAGCCCGATGCCCGTCCAGGTCGGCGTGACCCAGACGAACGGCACCATGATGCTGAGGATCGCAACGCCGGTGAGAGCCGAATACGCCATCGTGGTGAGCACGGCTTCCCGCCCGCTCATCAAGCGCGTCATGATCAGCGCGGCAGCCCAGCAGAACGCCGAGACGATCGGGAAGAACGCAGCGATGTGGAACGCGCTCGAGCCCGGCCGCAGGATGATCATCACACCGATCAGCCCGATCGCGGTCGCGATCCAGCGACGCATGCCGACCTTCTCGCTGAGGAAGATGATCGACAGCGCGGTGACGAACAGCGGCGAGACGAAGCCGGTGGCCGAGGCTTCTGCGATGGGGAGGAAACGCAAGCCGGTGATGAAGAACAGCGAGGAGCCGAGCAGCACGACGCCGCGCATCAATTGCAGCCCGAGACGTTCGGTGCGCATCGCATGTAGTGGCGAGCCCGGCAGCATCACCGGCGTGAACATCAACGCGAAGGTGACGAAGCGGATCCAGGTGATCTCGATCGACGGCAGGCTCGTCGAGAGATATTTCGCGGTGACGTCGGAGCAGCCGAGAAACACCGTCGACAGCAACACCAGCGCGATGCCCTTGAAGGGATGATCGACGCGCGCAGGCGCGCGGCGCGTCTGCTGCTTCTTCTCCGGCACGGGCATGGAAATACTGTCGAGCCTTGCGGCTGCGGCGGGCGGCGGTGTCACGGCTGGAACCTGGGAAAACGACGATTCGGGAACGGTCGTAAAAAACGACAAATGCGCCGCTTTCACAACTTCCGAAAACAGGATGCCGATATGCGCTCACGTCCGCGCGTGTCAATACTCCATTAATAATAGGCTTTTGTGCACTACAGCATAGGCAGGCCATGTGGCTTCGGACCGCGCGGAAACGCCGCATCCAGCGCTGAAATCTCCTCTTTCGTCAGCACGAGATCGCCAGCGGCCGCATTTTCGCTGGCGTGTTCCGCGGACGACGCCTTGGGAATCGCGAACACCGTAGTCGCACGGGTGAGGAAGCTCAGCGCGACCTGACGCGGCGTCGCGCGACGCGCCGCCGCGATGCGCGCGAGCACGGCGCCGCCCTTGCTGCGCTCATCGGGAAAATCATCGTGTCCGAACGGCGAATAGGCGACGACCGCGACGCCATGCCGCTCGCACCACGGGATCACCGCGTGCTCGATCGCGCGCTCCTTGAGATGATAGAGCACCTGATTGCAGGCGATCTTGCCTTCGCCGGAAACGTCGAGGATCTCGTCGAGATCGGCGGCGTCGAAATTGGAGACGCCCCAGGACTTGATCTTGCCGGCCTTCACCAGTTCCTCGAACGCGGCGACGGTGTCTTCAAGGTCATACGAGCCACGCCAGTGCAGCAGATAGCAATCGAGACGGTCCGTCTTCAGCCGCTTCAGCGAGCGCTCGCAAGCGGTGATGGTGCCGCGACGCGAGGCGTTGCTCGGCAGCACCTTCGACACGAGGAACACGTCATCCCGGCGGCCCGCGATCGCATCGGCAATGACGAGCTCGGCATCGCCATACATCTCCGCGGTGTCGATATGGGTCATGCCGAGATCGAGCCCGCGTTGCAGCGCCGCGACCGCACGTTTGCGATCGCCATGGTCGAGATACCAGGTGCCCTGCCCGATCACGGAGACATTGGCGCCGGTCCTGCCGAAGGGTTTTGCGTTCATGTTCGTCTCCGATGCCGATCTCTCGTCCAAGCAACTACCACGGAGCTCAAGAGTTCAGTTCACTGACGACAGCAAGGTGTTGGACGGCAGGCACGATAGGGCACAACGGCGCGGCCGTCGATTGCTGCGGATGTCATCGCAAAAATTCGTGTACAGCTGCATCAACACCGTCATTGCAAGCGCAACGAAGCAATCCAGAATCCCTCCGCGGGAAGACCCTGGATTGCTTCGCTGTGCTCGCAATGACGATGGAAAGAGCGCCGTCTACCCCGCCGCGCCCGCGACCTTTACCTGCTTCGCCGGGGCCACCTCGGTCGTCGCAATCAGCCGCTTCAGCTCGGGGATGCAGGAGCCGCAATTGGTGCCGGCCTTGAGCTTGGCGCCGATCTCGGCGGCGGTGCGGGCACCGCTCGCGATGGTGTCGCAGATGGTGCCGCGGCCGACGCCGAAGCAGGCGCAGACGATCGGGCCGGTCGCCGCGGCTCCTTCGCTGGATTTGCCTGATAGCAGCATGCGGCGCTGATCGTCGGTGACATGATCGGCCGCGAAAACGCTCTTCACCACCTCCCAGTCGCCGGCATCATGCGCGGGGCCGACGAACAGGCAGGCCTCGATGCGATCGCCCGCGAACGAGGCCGCGCGGTAGACGCCGCCGCCGAAATCGCGGTACTCGGCCACGTCGTCACCGGCGAGGCCATCGAGCCAGGCCGGCCAGCGCGACAGATCCGCATTGTCGGCGAAGAGATAGCCGAAGCCGCCGGCGACGGTCGCGCGGGTCCACAACAGATTCGGCGGCAGATCGAGCTGCTTGCGCGACAGCACAAAGCCGCGGAAGACGTATTCATACGGCGCGATCGCAGCCGGCGTCGCCTTCGACTCCGGCTGTCCGGAGAACGGATCGGTGAACGGCGCGACCAGCGCACCGACGCGGCCGTGCGAGGCATTCATCGCGCTCCAGTGGATCGGCGCGAACAGCGTGCCGCGCTGCTGCCGCTCGCTGACGACGGCCTTCAAGATGCACTGGCCGTAATCGGTGGCGATGCGGGTATAGCCGTCATGGACGATGCCGTATTTGTTGGCGTCGTCGGGATGGATCTCGACGAAGGGCTCAGGCAGATGCGCGCCGAGCCGCTTGCTCAGCCCCGTGCGCGTCATGGTGTGCCACTGGTCGCGGATGCGTCCCGTGTTGAGCCGCAGGGGACGCGACGGTCCTGTCTCGCTGCGCAGTGCCGGCACCTCCGGCGCGACGAAGCGGCCCTTGCCGTCATTGGTGAAGAAGCCGCCAGTCGCGAAGAAGCGCTCGCCCGGCGCCTCGCCCTCGCGCGCCGGCCATTGCACGGGCTTCAAGGCGTCGAAGTCCTCGTCGGACAGCGACGTCAGCGCGCCGATGTCGAAATCGCGGCTGCCGTTGTTCTCGAACGCCGAGAGCGCGGCATGCTCGCGGAAAATCTCGGCGGCGGATTTGTAATTGAATCCGTCGCCGAAGCCGAGGCGTTTTGCGGTCTCGCTGAGGATCCACCAATCGGGGCGCGCCTCGCCGGGTGCGGGGAGGAACGAGCGCTGGCGGGAGATGCGGCGCTCGGAATTGGTCACCGTGCCCGACTTCTCGCCCCAGGCCAGTGCCGGCAGCAGCACGTGCGGGCCGGCCTCGACCGTGTCGTTGGAGAGCACGTTCTCGGACACCACGAACAGCTCGAGCTTCTTCAGCGCCTCGCGCACGAGATCCGCATCGGGCAGCGACACCGCGGGATTGGTGCCCATCACCCAGAGCGCCTTGACCTCGCCGCGGTTGATCGCCTCGAACAGCTGCACCGCCTTCAGCCCTTCATGGGTGGCGATGCGCGGCGCTTTCCAGAACCGCCTGACACGGTCGATGTCGGGCGGCGTGAAGTTCATGTGCGCCGCGAGCTGGTTGGCGAGGCCGCCGACCTCGCGGCCGCCCATCGCGTTGGGCTGGCCGGTGAGCGAGAACGGCGAAGCACCGAGCTTGCCGATGCGCCCCGTCGCGAGATGGCAATTCAGGATCGCGTTGACCTTGTCGGTGCCCTGCGCCGACTGGTTGACGCCCTGCGAATAGAGCGTGACGACGCGCTCGGTGTCGCGAAACATCCTGAAGAACGCGGCGACGTCCTGCTCCGAAAGGCCGGTCGCCAGCGCGGTCGCGGTGACGCTGCCGGCGATGCTGCGCGCGCGCGTCAGCGCATCATCAAGGCCCGACGTGTTCCGAGCGATATACTCCTGATCCAGTGCGCCGCTGTCGGCGAGATGGACGAACAGGCCCGAGAACAGCGCGGTGTCGGTGCCGGGCTTGAGGCCGAGGAACAGATCGACGTCGCTCGCGGTATCGGTGCGGCGCGGATCAATCACAATCATGCGCGCGCCGCGCTCCTGCCGGTTCTTCACCATGCGCTGGAACAGCACCGGGTGGCACCAGGCCGCATTCGAGCCGACAAAGACGAGCAGATCGGCCTGGTCGAGATCCTCGTAGCAGCCGGGCACGGTGTCGGCGCCGAAGGCACGGCGGTGGCCGGCGACCGAGGACGACATGCAGAGCCGCGAATTGGTGTCGACATTGGCGGTGCCGACAAAGCCCTTCATCAGCTTGTTGGCGACGTAATAATCCTCGGTGAGGAGCTGGCCCGAAAGATAGAACGCGACCGCATCGGCACCGTCGCGCGCGACGATGTGCTGCATCCGATGGGCGACGTGATCGAGCGCATCGCTCCAGGCAACGCGCTCCAGCACGCCCTTGCAGCGGATCATCGGATACAGCAGCCGGCTCTCGAGTCCGACGGTCTCGCCGAGCGCAGAGCCTTTCGAGCACAGCCGGCCGAAACTCGCGGGATGATCGGGATCACCCGCAATCGCAGCGCCACCCGCGCCGTCGGGCGTTGCGAGCACGCCGCAGCCGACGCCGCAATAGGGACAGGTCGTCTTGGTGGTGCGGAGGCTGGGGTCGATCGCCGTCATGTCAAGCCGTCTCCTTCACGCCGCCTTGGACGGAAACGCGAGCGCGCGGCCGAACATCATGTCCGCGCGAATCCCGGCGATCTTCTCGCGAGTGCGGATCAGCTCGAGATACCAGAGCGCATCCGTGGTATCGCCGATCAGGACGGCGCCGGTGAGGCATCCGTCGGCAATGACAAGCTTCTTGTAGGTACCGCGCCTGCGGTCGGTCAGCACGAGGCTCTCGCTGCCCTCGCCGCCCATGAAGTCGCCGGCGGAAAACACGCTGACGCCGGAGACCTTGAGGTTGGTCGAGACCACGCTGCCCTGATAGGCGGCGGGTTGGCCGCCGAGATGCCGCGCCAAGACGCGCGCCTGCTCATAAGCCGGCTCGACCAGGCCGTAGCAGGTGCCGCGATGCTCCGCGCACTCGCCGAGCGCGTAAATGTCGGGCGATGCGGTTTGCATCTCGTCATTGACGACGACGCCGCGGTTGACCGCGATGCCGGCCTCCTTGGCCAGCGCAATGTTGGGCCTGATGCCGGCGGCGAAGATCACGGCGTCGGCCTCGATGCGGCTACCGTCGGCAAGCTCGACGGCCTCGACATGGCGCTCGCCATGGATGCGGGCGGTCGAGGCATTGAGCATAATGTGGATGCCCTTGCGCTCGACCAGCGTCTTGAGCAGATCGGCGGCCGGCCCATCGAGCTGGCGCTCCATCAGCCGGTCCATCAGATGGAGAAGCGTCACGGGCGCGCCGGCCTTCGCAAGGCCGTAGGCTGCCTCAAGCCCGAGCAGGCCGCCGCCGACCACTACGACGCGCTTCTTCGCGGCCGCCAGCGTCAGCAACAGGTCGACATCGCGCGTGTCGCGAAAGGTATGGACACCGGCGAGATCGGCGCCCGGCACGTTGAGCCGCAGCGGCGTCGATCCCGTGGCGAGCACAAGCTTGGAATATTCCATGCTCTCTTCGCCGGCGATCTTGAGCTCGCGGCGGCCAGTGTCGATCTCGGTGACGCGATAGCCATAGCGCACGGTGACACCGCGATGGCGCCACCAGTCCGCCGGGCGGAGCTCAATCTCGTGCGAGCCGGTCTCGCCGGCCAGCACGGAGGAGAGCAGCACGCGATTGTAAGCGAGCCGCGGCTCATCGCCGATAACGGCAACCGCGTAGCGGCCGAGCGCAGTCTTGGCGAGTTCATCGACCAGACGCGCGGCCGCCATACCGTTACCGACGATGACCAGCGGTTCACTCACAAGGCATCTCCTATTCGGCGGCCTGCGACTGTGCGCCGTAGGCTTCGGAAATCATGTAGCCGGACAGCACGCCATAGGCGTCGGTCCAGGCGGTTGCGAGTTCGCCCGTCCAGGCCTCGGCGAGGCCCTTCTCCAGGGTCCAGAGCAAGGTCGCGCCGACCACGGGATAGTGCTCGGCCTTGGCGCCATAGGCGACGTGACGCTTGGCGAGCGCCGAGGCCGCGGGAAGAATCGTCTCGAGATTCGACAGGCCGCTGACGACAGCAGCCAGCATGCCCATCAGCTTCTTGCGCTGCTCGGTCATGTCCTCGGGAAACATCGCACGCACGGACGGCGCCACTTCGAACAAGCGGTCGTAGAACAGCTGCGAAGCTGCTTCGGAAATCGGCGCGACCTTGGAAAAGCTTTGCTGCACGAGGGCGATCTGCTGAGGTGTCATGATGGTTTCCTGTCTGTTTCGGTCTGCCTTTGTCCGCGCCGTTGCGGAGAAAGTTCATGGATCAAACGTCATCAGAGCGGCTTCTCCCCGCGTGCGGGGAGAAGCGAGTTTCGTGACGCGCGATTACACGCGCGCTTCGGCGAGGCTTGGCGCGCCTTCCGCCTGCGGGCTACGACGCAGGTAGAACCACCAGGTCATTCCGAGGCAGATCGCATAGAACGCGAGGAAGATGGCGAGCGCGACCTGCGGTCCGCCCGTCATCGCGATCGACTTGCCGAAGCTGCTCGGGATCAGATAACCGCCAACCGCACCGACCGCGCCGATGAAGCCGACAGCCGCACCGCTCTCGATGCTCGCGGTCTTCAGCGCGAGAGCGCGCGCCCCATCGCCCTTGCCGCGCACCTTGAACAGGTTCTCCTCGCGGAAGATCGATGGGATCATGCGATAGGTCGAGCCGTTGCCGATGCCCGTCGTCAGGAACAGGATCAGGAACATCGCGAGGAAGCCGGTGAAGTCCTTCTCTCCGACGAAATACAGCACGCCGATCGTGGCCGCCGCCATCGCGATGAAATTCCAGAAGGTGATGATGGAGCCGCCGACCTTGTCGGCGAGCCAGCCGCCGAACGGACGCGACAACGAGCCGACCAGCGGACCAAGGAACGCGATCGAGATCGTGACCGTGGGAAACTGAGTCTTGATCAGCAGCGGAAACGCGGCGGAGTAGCCGATGAACGAGCCGAACGTCCCGATGTAGATGATGGCCATGATCCAGGTGTGCTTGCGCTTGACGATCGCAAGCTGGTTCTTGATCGACGACTTGGCCGAGGTCAGGTTGTTCATGAAGAACACCGCGCCGATCACCGCGATCGCGATCGGCAGCACCCACATCAGGCCGGCATTCTGGAGATAGACGCCGCCGACCGGCGCTGCCTGGAACAGGTTGATGACGGCGAGCGTCATCAGGATCGGCGTCAGCAGCTGCACGCTGGAGACGCCGATATTGCCGCCGGCCGCGTTCAGGCCGAGTGCCCAACCCTTCATCCGGTCAGGAAAGAAGAAGGAGATGTTGGTCATGCTGGAGGCGAAATTGCCACCACCGAGACCGGCCGTCGACGCGATCAGCAGCATCAGCCAGAACGGCGTTTCGGGCTGACCGACGAAATACGCAAGCGCCAGAGTCGGGATGAACAGCACGGCTGCGCTGAAAATCGTCCAGTTGCGCCCGCCGAACGTGGTGACCGCGAACGTATAAGGAAAGCGCATCAAGGCGCCGATCAGGCCCGGCACAGCCACGAGCTGGAACAGTTCGTCGGTCGAGTAATGGAAGCCCGCCTGCGGCAGCTTGGTCGCGACGATGCTCCAGATCAGCCAGACGGAGAAGCCGATGTGCTCAGCGACGATCGACCAGATCAGATTACGCCGGGCGACGACTTTGCCGCTCGCATTCCAGAACGCCTCATCTTCGGGGCGCCAGTCAGAAATCCACTTCGGATTGCCTTCCTTCATTGGAAAAGTCCCTTTCACTAGGAAGCGGGACACCGACTGACGCGGGGCGCAAAGATGCACGCTCGGGGAAGCCCCCCGTTTTCGGCGGTGTCACGATTTGAATGATTGCTCGGTGACGGCGTCGATGGCGTCGAGACGCTTAATTCAAGCTCCATGCCAAGTCGGCCAGCGCAAGAAAGAAGAATAATTACAAAGCCTTATCTAATTGCTTAAAATATAATCACGCCTATAATTGCATCAAAAATTTGCTGGCCGCTCATTTCTTGAATGCGGATTCGCCCGTTGATTGTGCGTCGCACAAGAGTTGGGCAGGAGCCCGTTTTCGCGCCAGCCCGCCGCGGCGGCGGTCGGACGCGATGTTCTCCAGAAGGGCTATCCCCTTCCAGCACGAGCAAATTTGGGCTCGGAATGCAGCCTGCCGTGCCGGATCATCTGGCACATCGATTGCTTCCACTCTGCCTAGTCAACGATGACTGACAGTGAGCCGGAGCGCGAAGCCACCGAAGGCCACTGGGAAGCCTATTCGCTGGTCCGCCAAGGCGCGGTCATCGTGACGCTATCCCTTGCGCATGTCGATGTCGCTTTCCGGTACGCGCCCCAATCCCACGGGGCGCGAAAGCTCACTGGTCTGACAAAGGCGTCGATCCGGCACGGACCGGGTCGATCATGCACATGAGCAAAGGAGCTGTTGATGTCGTATCTCGCACCTTCGGAATTCGTCACCAAGATGGTGGACGCAGGCGAATCCAAGATCTTCATGTCCACCAGGGATACGGTCATCCGCGCCTACATGGCCGGCGCCATCCTGGCACTCGCCGCCTGGTTCGCCGTCACGATCAACGTCAACACCGGCCAGCCGATCATCGGCGCACTGCTGTTTCCGGTCGGATTCTCGATGCTCTATCTGTTGGGCTTCGACCTTCTGACCGGCGTGTTCGTGCTCGCGCCGCTCGCGCTGATCGACAAGCGGCCGGGGGTCACGCTCGGCGGCGTCTTGCGGAACTGGGGCCTCGTCTTCATCGGCAATTTCGCCGGCGCCCTCACGGTGGCCTTCATGATGGCTTTCGTGACGACGTTCGGATTCACGCAGGACCCGGACAAGGTCGGCGCGGCCATCGGCAATATCGGTGAAGGCCGAACGCTCGGCTACGCGGCACATGGCGCCGCCGGCATGGCGACGCTGTTCATCCGCGGCATGCTCTGCAACTGGATGGTCTCGACCGGCGTCGTGGGCGCGATGATCTCCACGACTGTGCCGGGCAAGGTCATCGCGATGTGGATGCCGATCCTGGTGTTCTTCTACATGGTGTTCGAGCATTCCGTGGTGAACATGTTCCTGTTCCCTTCAGGCCTGATGCTCCATGCCAAGTTCTCGATCATGGACTATTTCATCTGGAACGAGATCCCGACCGTGCTGGGTAACCTCGTGGGCGGCCTCGCCTTCACCGGACTGACGCTGTACGCGACGCATGTGCTGACGAAGCCGAAGCGCGAACCGGGTGCGAAGGCGCAGACCCGCGCCGCGGCCTGATCGTCAACAAAGGGAGCCTCGCCTGATAAGGTGAGGCTCCCTTTGCATTGGTGGCGAGGATGGACCGGGGCTTGCGAATTTCGATCGGGCAGCACTCCGACAGGGGGCGCAAGCCGGTCAATCAGGACTTTCACGGCGCCCTCATCCCGGCGGAGCCGCTGTTAGGCCTGAAGGGGATTGCCGTCGTCCTGGCCGACGGCATCTCGAGCAGCGCGGTGAGCCAGGTGGCGAGCGAATCCGCGGTCAAGAGTTTCCTGACCGACTATTACTGCACGCCCGAGTCCTGGACGGTGAAGACCTCGGCGCGACGCGTGCTGGAAGCCACGAATTCATGGCTCCACGCCGAGACGCGCCGTAGCCAATACGCCTATGATCGCGACAAGGGCTATGTCTGCACCTTCACAGCCATGGTGGTCAAATCGACCATGGCCCATATCTTTCACGTCGGCGATTGCCGGATCTACCGCGTCGCCGGCAAGGCGCTCGAGCAGCTCACCGACGATCACCGCGTCATCGTCTCGTCGGAACAGACCTATCTCGGCCGCGCGCTCGGCATCAACCCGCAAATCGAAATCGACTACCAGGCGCTCCAGATCGAGCAGGGCGACATCTTCCTGCTGGCCACCGACGGTGCCTACGAGTTCGTCGATCATCGCTTCGTCCGGACCGCGCTCGCGACGCACGCGGACGATCTCGATGGAGCGGCGAAATCCATCGTCGAGGAAGCCTATCGGCGCGGCAGCGACGACAACATCACCGTCCAGATCCTGCGCATCGACGAAGTGCCGCCGACCGGCTCATCCGACATTTTTGGCGGCACGGCCGAGCTACCGCCGCCACCGCTGCCGGAGCCGCGGGCGCTGTTTGACGGCTATCGTATCGTCCGCGAGATTCACGCCAGCAGCCGCAGCCACATCTATCTCGCGGTCGACACCGAGACTGAGGAGACGGTCGCGCTGAAGATCCCCTCGATCGATCTTCGCGACGATCCCGCCTATTTGAAGCGGTTCCTGATGGAGGAATGGATCGCGCGACGGATTGACAGCCCGCACGTCCTGAAGCCCCGCTCGCGGTCGAAGCGGCGTAACTATGTCTATGTCGCGACCGAGTTCATCGAGGGGCAGACGCTACGGCAGTGGATGCTGGACAATCCTCGCCCCGACCTCGAGACCGTGCGCGGCATCGTGGACCAGATCGCCGCGGGCCTGCGCGCCTTCCATCGCATGGAAATGCTGCATCAGGATCTGCGACCAGACAACGTCCTGATCGACAGGACCGGCACCGCGAAGATCATCGACTTTGGTGCGGTCAAGGTCGCCGGCGTCGCCGAGGCGGCACCGGACAACACCGAAATCCTCGGCACGGTGCAGTACACAGCGCCAGAATACTTCCTTGGCGAAGGCGGCTCTCCCCGATCGGACATGTTCTCGCTGGCGACCATCTGCTACCAGATGCTGACCGGAGAGCTGCCTTACGGCGCCCAGGTCGGCCGTATCAGAGGACGATCGGACGCGTGGAAGCTCAGATACCGTCCGGCCAGCCATGACGACCGCGCCGTCCCGGTCTGGATCGACGGCGCGCTACGCAAGGCGCTGCATCCGGATCCCAACAAGCGCCACGAGGATGTGTCCGAATTCACCTACGAGCTCAGAATCCCGAACCCCGCCTACCTCAGCACGCGGACCACGCCCCTGATCGAGCGCAATCCGCTTCTGTTCTGGAAACTGACCACGGTGGTCCTGGCCTGCGCCGTCGTCGTCCTGCTCGCCCTGCTGCACGCGCGCTAGCAGGGCCGGTCTGGATCAGGCCGGGTCGGCCGCCTTCACCATGTGACCAACGGAGAACGATGCAGCCAGGCATCAGCGCGCAGCTGGTCCAAGACGAACCTCGCAACGTCTTCTCGCGATATGCCTCCGCCATGGAAGTTGGATAGATCCGTGAGCGCCCGGATCGTATCGCGGCTCGGCTTGTTGTTCAGGACGGAGGGGCGAACCAGAACCCAATCGAGGCCGCTGTCTCTCACGATCGCTTCCTGACGATCCTTGTCGGCGTACACTCTGCGCAGGAGCAGCGGGAAAATCAGCTTGTCGAAAAGAAAACCGCCGTGCCCGACACTGTCACCGGCTCCCATTCCCGTGATGCAGACCAGACGTGAGACTTGCTCGATCTGCATTGCGCTCGTGAGCGCGCGCGTCGCTGTCGAGAGAAGCGTCACCTCTCGGAACGGGCTTGCCGGTGTGCCCAGCGCGCTTACGACGGCGTCACGGCCCTTGAGCGCCTGGCGCAGCACTTTTTCGTCACGGGCGTCTCCGACAATGAGCTTCGCCCCCTTGAGATCACGCGCCTTCTCGGCAGAACGCACGAGCACGGTGACGTCGTACCCTCGCGCCACCGCCTGGCTGACGATCAGACGGCCAGTAGCGCCGGTCGCTCCAAGAACCAGTATCTTCGGTGGGGCAGTCCGGATGTCGTCGGTTTCAGAATTTTGCATGGTAGCTACCTCGAGGCGGGACGCCTGCGCTGGCGATTGCATCCTTGTTGTCGTTGTCGGGTATCGCCCCTGCCCTCAGGCCGACGCCGCGATCTCGGAGGCGAAGTCGCGATAGGAACGCAGGGGACGGCCCAGGAGCGCGGTCAGACGCTCGACGTCGCCAGCGTCGGGAATCATGCCGTCCGTCAGGAATCGCTCGCACATCAGCCGCATGTCGTAGGCCATCCAGCCCGGCATGAACTGTCTGAGATTCTGCTCGAATCTGCCGGCGTCGTCGCCGCCATAGGCGATCGTGCGGCCCAGCACCTCCGACCAGATGGCGGCGATATCCGCGCCGGTCAGCGTGTCCGGACCGACGAGATTGATCCGGTCAAGCGGGAGCGGCCCGGTGGCCCGCTCGCGGCGGATCAGCTCGATGGCTGCGATCTCACCGATGTCGCGCGCATCGATCATGGCGAGCCCCTTGCTACCGATCGGCATCGGATAGACACCATGTCCGAGCACGACGTCCTTGATCGTGAGATCGTTGTTCATGAAGTAGGCCGGCCGCAGGATGGTGGCGTTGAAGCCCATCTGCTCGATCATCCGCTCGACACCGAACTTGCCCGCGAAGTGCGGCACGTTCACGTAGAGATCGCTGTGGATCACTGACAGGTAGACGATCCGCTCGACGCCCGCCTCGCGCGCCAGGTTGAGCGCGATCAGCGCCTGCGTGAATTCATCTGCCACCACTGCGTTGAGCAGGAACAGGGTGGATACGCCTGACAACGCGCCGCGCAAGGAGTCGACATCGAGCAGGTCGCCCTGCGCGACGATGACGCCTGTCGGGAAATTGGCCTTCGCGGGATCGCGGACGAGAGCACGAACATCGGCGCCGCGCTTCACCAGTTGTTCGACAACTTGGCGGCCGACAGTGCCGGTTGCGCCGGTAACGAGGATGGTCATGGGGGTCACTCCGGTTGGGGTCAAAAGACACTCCGGAAACTAGCGATCCACATCTGGCCCGATAGACGCTATATTTAGACCTTCTGTCCCACTGGTGGAACCCATGGACCTCCTCGCCCTCGCTGACTTCAATCTCGTCGCCCGGCACGGAGGGTTCGGACGGGCCGCACGTGCCGCTGGGCGGCCGAAGGCGACCCTGTCCCGCCGGGTCGCGGAACTGGAGAGCAGCCTCGACCTGCGCCTGTTCGAGCGCGGAGCGCGCGCCCTGAAGCTCACCCAGGAAGGACGGGCCCTTTTCGAGCGAACGGGGGCATTGCTCACCGAGCTCGACGAGACGGCGGCAGCGATCGCTTCGGGTGGGGAAAGCCCGCGAGGCAGGTTGCGGATCAGCGCGCCTTTGCTGTTCTCGCAGACTGCGATGGGGAAGCTCGCGGCCAGGTTCGCGCTTAGATGTCCGGAGGTCCGCCTTGAGGTCACGACGGAAGACCGGAGCGTCGACATGGTGGAGGAAGGCTACGACCTGGTCATCCGGGTCAATCCGGATCCGGATGAAAGCCTCGTCGGACGAATCTTTCTGCGCGACCGGCTGGTGATCGTGGCGAGCCCGGAGCTGAAGCGACCGAGGGACTATCTCGCTGTGCCGGCTGTCATGCGCGGAGCGGGCGACCAGCTGACCACCTGGGAAGTGACGGTGCCAACTGGAAGATCGCGCATCGCGGTTGATCCGGTGCTTCGCCTGTCATCGCTCGTCATGGTCCGCGATGCGGTCCGGGCGGGCGTCGGCGCCGCACGCCTTCCCGTGTCACTGGTCAGTCACGACCTCGCCGCCGGCACGCTGGTGCATTGGGGCGACGTCGACGGACCAGAGATCGCGCTGTGGACGCCCTATCCATCGCGCCGGCTCTTGAGCGCGCGCGTATCCGCCTTCCTCGACTTTATGAAGGAGGCCTTTCCGATGGGGACGCCCGACGAGCTGGCGGCCTATATCGGGAGGTGAGAAGCGGCGCGCCCGGCAGGGCCGTCAGGCCGGCTCCGCCGCCTTCGTCCCAAGCGGCTTCGGCGCCATGCCGCCGCCCGGCTTGAGATGGAATTCGTAGGTCATCAGGTGCCACTGTCCGCTTGCCTTGCTGCCGTCGGGCATCTCAAGGTCGTTGCGCGGCTCGACCTTGGCGACGAGGTCGTCCTTGACCCCGAACACCACGTCGGAATCGAGATATTTGTCGCCGTCCATGAAGACGTGGGTGATCAGCGGCTCGTAGCCCTTGGCGTTGACCAGGAAGTGCACATGCGCCGGGCGCATCGGGTGGCGCTTGGTCTGCACGATCATCTCGCCGACCGGCCCATCCGTCGGGATCGGATAGCTGCACGGCAGAATGGTGCGGAAGAAGAAGCGGCCGTCGGCGTCGGTGATGAAACGCGCCCGCGCCGAGGCGCCGACCTCGTCGTAATTCGCCTTCTGTGAATCGTAGAACCCGTCATCGTCGGCATGCCAGACGTCGACGGGGACATTGGCGAGCGGCTCGCCCTTGAGATCGGTGACGCGGCTCTGCACGAACATCCGCTCGCCGGTGAGATTATTCGGCGAGATATCGGTGCCATGAGCGGTGATCTTGTGCTCGCCGACATAGAACGGGCCGAGCACCGTGGTCTCGGTCGCACCATCGCGGTCGCGGTGGTTGACGGCATCGACCAGCATGGAGACGCCGAGCACGTCGGAAAGCAGGATGAACTCCTGACGGGTGTCGGTGCATTTCTGGCCGGTGCGGGTCAGGAAATCGATGGCGTATTCCCATTCCTCGAAAGTGAGACCGGTCTTGCTTACGTAATCGTGCAGCGACTTCATCAATTCCTGGAGCAGGAATTTCGCACGCGGATTCGGTGTCTGGTCAAAGCTCCGGACGACGGCTTCGGTGAGTTCGGTCTCGTTGAACTGGGTCATGATGCGTTTGCCTTGCATTTTTCTCGTTGGGCCCATCAAAAGTCCTTGGGGCTCCCTGGAGGCGTTCCAGACTGGAGCCTACACCAGTCGGTGGGCTTGCGTTAAGCGCGACCCGCTTGGAATGGGGTCCCAATTTCGGCTATTACCTCCTGCAGAAACTGCCCGGAGGAACTGATGCTCGCCCCTACCCCCGCCTCACCCGAATCCGTCGGCATGTCCAAGGCCGCGCTCGACCGCGTCGATGCACACCTGAAGAACCGCTACATCGATGCCGGCCGCTTCCCGGGCACGCATCTGCTGGTCTATCGCCGCGGCAAGGTCGCTCACAGTTCGGTCCAGGGCTTTGCCGATATCGAGCGCAAGGCGCCGGTCAAGGACGACACCATCTACCGCATCTATTCCATGACCAAGCCGCTCACCAGCATCGCCTTCATGATGCTGGTCGAGCAAGGCCTGGTCGCGATCGACGAGCCCGTCGCCAAATACATCCCGGAATGGAAGGATCTCGGCGTGTTCGTCGCCGGCACCTCGCCGGCCTTCCTGACCCGGCCGCCGTCCCGGCCGATGCTGATCGTCGACCTCCTGCGCCACACCTCCGGGCTGACTTACGGCTTCCAGCAGCGCTCCAATGTCGATGCCGCCTATCGCGCCGAGAAGATCGGCGAGGTCGAGAAGTCAGGCACGCTCAAGACCATGATTGAGAGCCTTGCAAAGATCCCGCTGGAGTTCTCGCCGGGCGAGGCCTGGAACTACTCGGTCTCGACCGACGTGCTCGGCTACCTCGTCGGAAAGATCTCGGGCATGCCGTTCGAGCAGTTCCTGAAAACACGCATCCTTGATCCGCTCGGCATGACCGACACCGATTTCCACGTGCCGGCCTCGAAAGCGCATCGTTTCGCCGCCTGCTATTCCGCCGATCCCGGTGGCGGCATGACCTTCCATGCCGGCCAGCGACGCGAGGGCCTGACGCTCCAGGACGATCCGACCAAAAGCTCGTTCCTCTCGCCGCCCTCCTTCATCTCCGGCGGCGGCGGCCTGTGCTCGACGGTCGCCGACTATCTCACCTTCTGCCGCGCGCTGCTCAACGGCGGCGAGCTCGGAGGGGTCAGGCTGATCGGGCCGAAGACACTGGCACTGATGACGACCAATCACATTCCGGGCGGACGTTTCCTGCCGGAGGTCTCGCGCTCGCTGTTCTCCGAGGCAACCTATAATGGCATCGGTTTCGGCCTCGGCTTCGCCGTCACCATGCGCCCGGCGGAGACACTGATCGCCGGCAGCCCCGGCGAATATAATTGGGGCGGCGCGGCCACGACCTCGTTCTGGATCGATCCGGCCGAGGAGCTGATCACGATCTTCATGACGCAGGTGCTGCCGTCGAGTGCCTATCCACTCCGCCGCGAGTTGCGCAGCATGGTCTATGCCGCGATCACCGAGAGCAATCTCTGACCTCCCAACATTTGTTGCAACGGGCTTCGCGCATCATCGCGAAGCCCGCGACATCGCATCGTGTACGCCACGTGCCTGTTGCTCACCGCCATCAGCATGAGTTGAGACGGCGGCGATTGCGCCGCAAAAATCCTGTCTGGCCTGCTCGCCGGATGTGAAAATCATGGCGCAGCGCAAATCCTGCCCGTATGGTTTGACAAAATCATAATCCGGCGTCGCAGCGCTGGAACCGGGACGCCTGCGTTGTCAAAGCTCTCTTTGCCGGTCCGGCTCGCTCTCCTGGTGACGGGAACGATGTTGCCGTTGATCGTTTTCGCCGTCGGCCTCGCCTATTCCAACTATCGCCAGGACCGCAGCGACGCGACGCGCCGGGTGCTTGAGACGGTGCGAAGCATGCGCCTCGTGCTCGATTCCGAGGTACAGCGGATGACAGGCGGCCTGCAGGTGCTCGCGCTTAGCGAGTCCTTGCACAGGGGCGACTTCGACAGTTTCCGCCGCTCGGCAGTCGGGTTCATCAGCCAGTATGGCGAGGACAGCGTCCTGCTGCTGGCCGACAAGTCCGGACACCAGCTGTTCTCGACGCTGACGACCGACACGGCGAGCCTGCCGCCGCGCAACAATCGCGATATCGTCGAACGAGTCTTCGCGAGCAAGACGCCGCAATTTTCCGATCTGTTCACCGGCTCGTCCAAGAAGCGCCCGATCGTCACGGTCGAAGTCCCGGTGCTGCGTGACGGCGAAGTCGTCTACACGCTCTCCTTCAGCCCGCCGATCGACATCTTCCAGCACCTGGTCGAACGGCAGCGCCCCGACGAGCAGTGGACGGTATCGCTGCTCGACAGCAAGGGCGTCGTGTTCGCGCGCGCCCCCAATCCGAACGAGACCTTCGGCAAGCAGGCTTCGCCGTCGCTCTATGAGGCGATGTTCCGCGCACCCGAGGCGGTTCTGTCGAGCGTGTCGCTCGACGGCGTGGCCCTCGCCTCGGCCTATGCGCGATCGCGGCTGACCGGCTGGACCGTCGCCGCCGGCGTCACCGAGAGCTCGCTAATCGCGCCGCTCTGGCGCGACATCGCGATCACCAGCCTGATCGGCGGCGTGCTGCTGCTGGTCGGCCTCACCTTTGCGGTCAGGATGGCGACCACGATCGCGCGCGGCGACATGCTGCACAATCTGCTGATCGAGGAGCTCAACCACCGCGTCAAGAATACGCTGGCGCTGATGCAGGCCATCGCAGTGCAGACTTTTCGCAGCGCCAGCCGCGACGAGCGGACCAAATTCGAGGGGCGCCTCTGCGCGCTGGCCGAGGCGCACAATCTCCTCAGCCAGGAGAAGTGGGCGGGCTCGGAGCTGCGAGACGTGATCGCACGCGCGCTACAGCCGTTCCTGCTCGCCAATCCCGATCGCATCAGGATGGCCGGCCCCACCGTGCCACTGTCACCGCGGCTTGCCGTGGTGCTGTCGATGATCGTGCATGAAATCGCGACCAACGCCGCGAAATACGGCGCGCTGTCCAACGAGACCGGCCGGGTGACCCTGGACTGGGAGATCATGGAAGATGCGCCCAAGCCGCGGCTCCGGCTCATCTGGACCGAGACTGGCGGCCCGCCGGTGACCGCGCCGGTGCAGCGCGGCTTCGGCTCGCGCCTGATCGAGCGCAGCGCGCGCGACCAGCTCGGCGGCGAGGCAACGGTCGACTTCCTGCCGCGCGGCGTGGTCTGCACGGTCATCTGCGCGCTGGACGAGGAGCGGTGAACGCCTACCCGATCGTCTGCAGCGCCGGAAATGTCTCCAGCAGCCAGATGCTCACATTGGAGACGGCGCCGGTGAGGAAGCCGACGCCGGTGATGACCATCAACACGCCCATGGCGCGCTCGACATTGACGAGCTGGCCCTTCATGCGCGCGAACAGCTTTGAGAACTGCTCGATCATCAGCGCCGCGATCAGGAAGGGTATGCCGAGGCCCGCGGAATAGACCGCGAGCAGCCCCGCCCCCTTCGTCACCGTCGCCTCCGCCGCGGCGATCGAGAGGATCGCGGCGAGGATCGGGCCGATGCAGGGCGTCCAGCCGAAGGCGAAGGCGAGGCCCATCACATAGGCGCCCCAGAGACCGACGGGTCTTGGTGCAGTCAGGCGCCCCTCGCGCATCAACAGGCCGATCCGCGTCAGCCCGAGGAAGTGCAAGCCCATGATGATGATGACGATGCCGGCCAGGATCGACAGTTCCGCCGACCAGGCGCGGATCAGCCCGCCGACCAGCGAGGCGCTGGCACCGAGAGCCACGAACACCGTCGAGAATCCGAGCACGAACAGCAGCGCCGCCATCATGATCGCGCGCTTGGAGGTCGCCGGCTCGTCGCTTTCGACATGCTCGATCGTGGCGCCGGTGAGATAGATCAGATAGGGCGGAACCAGGGGCAGGACGCAAGGCGAGAGGAAGCTGACGAGGCCGGCAATCAGCGCCGCCGTAATCGAGACATTTTGCATGATGCAGTCGGAGCCATCCCGGGCCCTCGGGCAGCGCGCCGGGAATGGGCGCATGGCCGGAGCCAAACCGGCTCTGGTGTAGCCGATGCCGGGGAATGCGCAACAGAGGCGCGATCAAACCAAGGCTCCTCCCGATGCCGTCTGCGATCACAGATGCGGCATCGGGACGCGCACAAATCTCGCCAAAAAGCGAGATTCAGCGGCGCGGCTACTTCACCACGCGGAGCAGCGGACGCCGGGGCTGGTCCTGCGTCTGCTTGGAGGGGGGCAGCGGCTCGCTGGCAGCGCTCCGCAGCATTTCGTCGCACAGCGCCTTGAGGTCCGCACTGTCAATTCCTTTGAGCTTCATCCTGACATCGAGGATGACGATCGAGAGCAGCTCAGCCGACTCACAGCTGTTGCTCTCGTTGAGAACCTTGCGGCACTCCTCGAGCGTCTCGAGCACCGACTGCAACTGTTCGTCTGAATGCGACACGGCGTTCTTTCCGTTAGTTCGGGCTGCGAGACGTGCTTGAAACGATCCCCTTGGCCCCCAAAGCGAGCCAAGGATAGCATGAGGAATCCGCGCCCTCGAAGATGATTTCAATGTGTTTCTGCGTCGAAACCGCAGTTCCAGATGGCTTTGCAAAGCGGCGCAAGTCGGAATGGCGAGAGCTGAAACGCTTGAAGCTGAAACGCTTGGAGCTGAAACGCCTGGAGCTGAAACGCCTCGGCCCGCGCGATCGATCCATCCCGCGAGCGCGCGCGGCATTTCGCACGCCACCCTCAGGTCCAATTGGACCCGGCAATCCCGCAGCCATGGTAAGGCTCGCAACGGAACGCACGTGTACCCCTCTTCCGGGCAACAACTAGCCCGATTCCCAACCCCAAGCACACTAAAATACCACTTCGGGCGCGGTAAGTATGGCGTTTAAAACTCACCGTTCCCCAACCCGTCGTGGTTGTGGTTTGCGCTAGATTCTGCCAGTTTAGCGCCCCGAAGGGACTTGTATGCACTCCTTGGCGGAAAGGGGCGTTCCACTGGAGGAACGCCTAAAGACAAACATCAGCGGCCTCTCCGATTGGGATGCGGCCCGCATCTTCTTGGAAGTCGTTCGATGCGGCAGCTTCCGCTCGGCGGCCGAACGCTTGTCTCTGTCGATCAACGCTGTCCGCCGCCGGATCGATGATTTTGAGCGCCAGACCGGCACCACCCTGTTCACACGCGATGTCCACGGCACCCATCTCACCGATGAAGGCGCGCTGGTGGTCTCCGCTGTCGAGCGCATGGAGGCGGCGGCCTTCGACGTGTTGCGCACCAGCGATTCAACCGCCAACGCCCTCACCGGCGAGGTTCGCGTCGCCGTCACCGAGGGACTGGGCACCTTCTGGCTCGCCCCCCGGCTGGTGGAATTCCAGCAAGCCTATCCGAATATCCTGGTCGACCTGCATTGCGCGATGCGCTCGGCGGACGTTTCCCGCCACGAGGCCGACGTCGCCATCCATCTGTCGCGGCCATCGGCGCTCGACGTCAAGCTGGTGCGGCTCGGCCGCATGCATTTGATGTTCTGGGCTTCGGAAAAATACCTTGAGAAATATGGCACGCCGCACTCGGCGCTCGAATTGATCAAGCACCGCCTGGTGCTGCAATTCGCCGACCAGCTCGCCGCCAAGGAAACTTTCGAGAGCTTCTTCCCGGGCGTTCCGGAGCGTGACCTTCTGGTCATGAAGACCAACGTCTCAAGCGCCAATTACTGGGCTGTCGCGAATGGAGCCGGAATCGGCGTATTCCCGAGCTATGCCATTGCGCTTGGCGGGAAGTTGATTCCACTGGAGGTCGAGTTGAACCGACCGCTGGATATCTGGTTGTCCTACCACCCTGGTAGCGGCCGGATTCCCCGCGTGCGGCACATGATTGATTGGCTGATCGAAGCTTTCAATCCGGCTCGCTTCCCGTGGTTTAAGGAAGAGTTCGTGCATCCGCATGAATTCAAGGACTCGTATATGGGCGAACCCCTGACCCAGCTCTTCGGGGGATTTTCAACCGAAGAACAAAGGTGAAAACCAAAATGAAAGCAGCGGCGAAAAGGATGAAGCAGCGCAGTGCCGGCAAGCCGGACATCGAGCTTGGCAAGCGGATCCGTCTGCGGCGCGTCGAGATGAAGATCTCGCAGGCTGAGCTCGGCGAAAAGCTCGGCGTGAGCTTCCAGCAGGTCCAGAAATACGAGAAGGGCGTCAACCGCGTCGGCGCGGCTCGGCTTCAGCAGATCGCCACCGCCCTCGATGTGCCCGTGACCTTCTTCTATGACGGCGACAACAAGGCCCGCGAAGTCGAAAGCCTCCTGTTCCTGGACTCGGCTTTCAGCCTCCGCCTGCTGCGCGCCTACAGCAAGATCAAGGATCAGACGGTGCAGCGTCAGCTCGTCTCGCTGATGGAATCGATCGCGGCGAACGAAGCCTGATCGATCGACGGCCTGGCCTTCACGGCCAATGTTCAATCCGCCGCGTCGCGGGGGCGCGGCCGGATTGGGCGAGGCCCGATTGGCAGGATGAAGCCTGATTGGCAGGAGAAAGGCGTGCGCACCTTACGCGCGCGGCCTTCGATTTTTGGGGCGGCATGACCGCCCCTTTTTTTGGTATTCGTCGCAGTTTACGCGAACCCGTCCCAACCTTGTTGCGACCTACTCGAGAGCCTCCGCGTTGGACGCGCAGGGGCCTCGATGCGCTTAATGGGACCGCAACCCTGATGCCCTAGCTTCCCGCCGATTTCGCTGATCGGCGCACGCAGCACAGCGGCCGGGAATTGCCTCTTGGGGAAAACCAGACAGATGTCGAAACGCCATGCCGTGATCATTGCCATGGGCCTCATCGTCAGCGCCTCTGCGCTTGCGCAGACCGAGACCACGGGCCAGGCCGGGCCCAAGCCCGGCACCTCCGGCACCGTGCCGGCGGTCGCCAACCCGGCTCACGCCGCCGTCCCCAAAGCCGCCATTGCGGCACCGGCTTCGACCGCCGAGAGCCGCTCGGCCGCAGCGCTCGCGCTGACGCATGAGCCGACCTATGACGAAGGCACCGCCCAGCGCATCAAGGACGCGGCGCTGAGCTATTCCGATCTTGCGGTGCGCGGCGGCTGGCCGACGATCCCTACGGACGCCAGGTTCGCGCCCGGCGTGCAAGGCGCCAATGACGACCTTCTGCGCAAGCGGCTGATTCTCGCGGGCGACCTCGCTGCCGAGAAGGCGAGCGGCGCTTTCGACCAGGATCTCGCGGACGGTGTGAGGCGCTTCCAGGCCCGCCACGGTCTTGCGCCGACGGGCACGATGACGCCGCGCACGCTCGCGGCCATGAACGTCACAGTGCAAAAGCGCATCCGGCAACTGGAAGCGTCGCTCGAGCGGCTTGAGAACACCAACTTCAGCTTCGGCACGCGCTATGTCGTGGTCAACATCCCCGCCGCCTTCGCCGAGGCGGTCGAGAACGACGTCGTGGTGCGGCGCTATCGCGTCATCGTCGGCAAGACCGAAAAACCGTCGCCGACGCTGACGGCCCAGATCACCGGCGTGGTGCTGAACCCGACCTGGACGGTGCCCTCCTCGATCGCCAAGACCGAGATCTCCGCACATATGCGCAAGGACCCGACCTATCTGTCGCGCATGCACATGGAGGTGCTCGACGGCCACGACAATCCGATCGATCCGCATTCGGTCGACTGGTCGGGCACGCACACGCCGAATTTCACCGTGCGCCAGCAGAATGGCACCTTCAACGCGCTCGGCGCGGTGAAGATCGACATGCCGAACTCCTATTCGGTCTACATGCACGACACCAACCAGCGCAATCTGTTCAGCGACGACTACCGCTTCGATTCCCACGGCTGCTCCCGCGTCGACAATGTGCGCGATCTCGCCGCCTGGCTGCTCAAGGACCAGCCGAAATGGAGCCGCGCCGCGATCGATGCGGAAATCGCCACCGGTCAGCACCAGGAGGTCGCGATGGCCAGGAAGGTGCCGGTGGCCTGGATCTATCTCACCGCGTGGATGACCAGGGACCAGTCCATCCAGTTCCGCAGCGACGTCTATAGCCAGGACGAGCAGTTGCTGGAGGCAACCGCCGAAGAAGCCGCGTTCTTCAGCAATGCCGGCAATCATCCGCTGACCGCGCATATGGCGCAGTAGACATGCAATCGCGGCACGGGCGGATGCAAATCCCCTCGCCCTGCCGCGGTTGACCTGGGCCTCGGCCCGGTCGCACATTGCGCCTCGTCAACGACAAGCGAGCGCGCGATGCCCGATCTCTCCCATGAAGCTCCCAACGCCGACGGCAAGATCATCACGGAGGTCGCCGACGGCGTCGGTGTGATCACCTTCAACAATCCCGACAAGCGCAACGCGATGTCGCTGGAGATGTGGGAGGGATTTGGCGAAGCGCTGACAGCGTTGCGCGACGACGATTCAGTCCGCGTCGTGATCATGCGCGGCGCCGGCGGCAAGGCGTTCGTCTCCGGCGCCGACATCAGCCAGTTCGAGAAAAACCGCCATAATGCGGCGGCCTCCGAGGAGTACGGCAAGCGCAGCGCCGCCCAGCGCGCGCTGCTCGCCGACTACCCGAAGCCGACCATTGCCTGCATCCAGGGTTTTTGCCTCGGCGGCGGCATGCAGGTCGCGATGCTGGCCGACATCCGCATCGCCGCGCACGACAGCCAGTTCGGCATTCCCGCGGCGAAGCTCGGCATCGCCTATGGCTTTGACGGCCTGCGGCACCTGGTGTCGCTCGTCGGCCCGTCCTGGGCGCGGCTGCTGATGTACACGGGCATGCGCATCGATTCCACCGAAGCCTTGCGCATCGGCCTCGTCGAGCGCGTGATCCCCGACGACCAGCTCTGGGGCGAGACCATGGCGATTGCCGCGACGATCTCGCAGAACGCGCCGCTTGCGATCAAGGCCGCCAAGATCACCATCGCGGAGGTGCTGAAGGACGAAAGCGCACGCGACATGACCGCAATCAAGGCGATCGGCACGGCCTGCATGGACAGCGCCGATTTTCGCGAAGGCCGGCAGGCCTTCATGGACAAGCGCAAGCCGCAGTTCCAGGGGAAGTGACTCTGAGGCAGATAAGCTGAGGCGAGCGAAGCTGAACCTTCATTCACCAAGATTAAATTCCTCGCCGCCTTGCGCTGCGATAGCAACCAATTGATCTGGTGCAAGTTCTCCCGCCACCAATGAGGGAGATCGCGATGACACTCAAACTTTCTGTTCTTGGTCTGGCTGCCCTGGGCAGCGCCGCGCTGGCGTCGGGACAAGCGCTCGCGGCGATGCCGAACGGCATACCGCAGGCCGATCAAATCGCAGGCGGTCCGGCCGCGCAGGTCGATCAGGTGCGGATGGTCTGCAACGCCTGGGGCCGCTGCTGGTGGCGTCCGAACTATTACGGCGCCTACGGCTACTATGGCGGCCCGCGACGCTTCTACGGTTACGGCCCGCGTCCATGGGGCTGGGGCCATCGCCACTGGCACCGCTGGTAAATGACGAAGGGGCCGTGAGGCCCCTTTTTCCTGGAAGGCCCGCGGGCGGTCAATCGCTCAAAACCTCAATCAGGCAAAAGCGCTGCTGGTCGGAGTGGAGCGGACACTGTCATCAGTTCGGCCGTTATCGGCGGCCTTTTGACCCAGTGTGCAGACTCGATATTGCCCTCGCCTCTTTTTGCTTCTGCCGAGCGGCGCTGCTCCATGGCTGAAATGTGCGAACGACGCTGGCGGCATCAGCGGGGCTCACCTCCGTGTCGGAGAAACTCCAATCCGATGAATTTCCATCTTCTGGCCGACGCCCTTCAAGTTCTCGTAGTCGCGCGATGCCGGGCGTCCTTCGACGATGTCACTGACGCCGGGGGCTTCCATGACAGCTTCGGTCAGGCACACCTCGTTGACGGCGGCAAGCCCTTGCACGCGTGCAGCAATATTCACGTCCTGCCCGAAGTAATCAATCCGGTCGTTTAGCCGTACGGCAACCGCCCTGCCTCTGTGCACACCGACCTTGAGGCCTAGCGGCCGTGAAGCGGTTTGGTTGAAGTGCAACAGTTCTTCGATCATCTCGATGGAGGCACGGACAGCATCCTGTGGGCGCTCAAATCCGGCCATGACCGCATCGCCGATCGTCTTGATGATGGTGCCAGATCGTTCTCGAATGATCTTGTTCAAGATGTCGAAGTGCTGACGAACGAGAAAATAGGCATTCACGTCGCCAACGCTTTCATACAGCGGAGTCGAATCTTTCAGATCCGTGAACAGGTAAGTCATGTCGGAGACGGCGAGGCTCTCGCGCTCGTCCACCAACTGCGTCTTGTAGAGTTCGCCGAAGCACGGGGTGAGCAGTAACCGCTTGCCAGACAGAAAGGGCTCGTATTCGACCAGATGAGGCACGAACTGGGGAGGATACTGGAGGAACCAGAAGCGGCCGCGCTCGCTCGTGCGGTTCTCAATCACGACGGTATGCTTGCCTGGGCTGACGTCGGTCGTCCGTCGAAAGGCAAAGAGTCCATCGCCCAGGACCATTTCTCTCGGCCCGATCGATCGGTCCGGAACCACGAACCGACCCGAGTCGAGTTGAATTTGCGTCCCTTGGGGTCCCGCCACCTCACCGTTGGCGAAGAAGACCAGGAGCAGCTTATGGCTGAGGTCAAGCACCTCGAAACGGCCGGCCGTCACGTCAAACTCGAAGCTTCTGCATTGCTCAGCTTCAATGTCGGCAAATCCGCGTGAGAGCGCCGCGACGAGTTGTTCGTGCGTCATTCCAAGTGGAGGCCTGAAATCTCCGGAGAAATTGTAGCGCAGATAGTAGTCCTGCACGGACAGCTTCTCAGGATGGCGGAACACGATGTCGCGGACGGCATCCGAGACTGTAAAGGCAACCTGGATATAGTCATCCAACGCCACATCGTTGAGTGCGTTGCAGAACTCGCACTGGAAGCGTGGATGAATCTGGTCCAGCTCACGAAAACTGCCTGCGACCTGTGGGCAATAGGCGCAGATGAGTAGCCACTGCATCTCGAACAGGCCGACCTTGGCGGCGTGCACAAACAGGTCGATTCCATCGGCCTCACTCAACCCGTTGACAGTCGCGTACTTGATCGGGTTGACCCGAAAGAGATCATAGTCGTCGCCGGTGTGAATAAAGCGCTCGAGGTCCTGGAGCACAGACGGCGGCCAGTTCGCAGCGGACTCAAGCTCGCTCAAGCGCTGCGTCAGCACGCTTTCGTTTATAGACGCAGGGTTCAATCCTCTCGACATGCCAGCTCCGATCGTAGTTGCCGGCCTTCGCGGCCGTTGATCAAAAGCCACCCCTTACTGAATGTACCTGATTGAGGCCAAGAGGTCCGGATATTTTGGCAAGTTGGTCTGGTGCAGCGCCGATAAACCGTCTTCGAAGCCTTCAACACCATTGGCGTTCACGGCGAGCCGATCAAAGATGCGCCGGAGCGGTGTCTTTGGTAGGTAAATACCCTTTTCACAAAATACGGAAAACCTTGGCTGCCAATACGCCCATGCAGCCGGACATCGGCTTATGCCCCATCGCGTTCGAGATCGACGCGTCTTGACGACCTTGATGACAAATTCGAGCAATTCGTCTGCGAGCACGGGACCGTCGCCGAAAACAACGGTAAGAGTTCGACTCGCGGAGAGTCCCTCTCACCCGAATTCGCGCTTCGCTCGAAATTCGACCTCTCCCCGCAAGCGGGCGAGGTGAAAGCGCCCCGCGGTCCGATTACTCCTACAGCGCCGCGAGCACCGCCCTGGTAATATCCGCCGTGCCGTTGCTGCCGCCAAACTCGATCGGCTTGAGGCCGGCGGCATAGACCTGATCCACCGCGCTCTCGATCTGCTCGCCGGCTTCCGCCGCGCTCTCGACGCCGTGCTTGTCGGCGAGCCAGTCCAGCATCATCGCCGCAGACAGGATCATGCCGGTGGGATTGGCCTTGCCCTGCCCCATGATGTCGGGCGCGGTGCCGTGACACGGCTGGAACACGGCGTATTTGTCGCCGATGTCGGCCGACGGTGCCATGCCGAGGCCGCCGATCAGGCTCGCGGTGATGTCGGAGACGATGTCGCCGAACATGTTCTCCATCACCATCACGTCGAAATCCCAGGGACGCTTGACCAGCATGGCCGAGCAGGCGTCGACATAGAGGCGATCGGTTTTCACCTCGGGGTGCTTCTTCGCGATCTCGTCGAAAATGCCGCGGAAGAACGCAAAGGCCTTGAACACGTTCGCCTTGTCGACGCAGGCGAGCGCACCCGGCTTGCCGCGCGCCTTGCGCCGCTCGGCGAGGCGAAACGAGAAATCGAACAGGCGTTCTGAGGTCCTGCGCGTGATCACCATGGTCTCGCGCGCATCTTCATGGGTGACCACGCCCTTGCCCATCGAGGCGAACAGGCCTTCAGTGGACTCGCGGATCACGACGAGATCGATGCCGCGCTTGTCAGCGCCGACGATCGGGCTCTGCACGCCCGGAATGAGCCGCGCCGGGCGCACGCCCGCGTAGAGATCGAAGATGAAGCGCAGCTCGATCTGCGGCGCGATCTCGGTATTGTCGGGGTAGCGCACCGACGGCAGGCCGCAGGCACCGAGCAGGATCGCATCCGCTTCCTCGCACAATTTGATGGTGGAATCCGGCATCGACTTGCCGGTCGCGAGATAATTGTTGGCGCCCGCGGGCGCCTCGGTGAAGCGGAAGCGCAAGTCCGACTTCGCCTCGATCTTGCGCAGCACCTCAAGCGCGGGCGCCATGACTTCGGGACCGATGCCGTCACCGGCGAGCACGGCAATGTGGAAGGCGTTGTTTGCGGACATGGGTGATTCCTGGGCGAAGAAAAGAAAGGCCCGTCATTGCGAGCGAAGCGAAGCAATCCAGACTGTGTCCGCGGAGGGATTTCTGGATTGCTTCGCTCCGCTCGCAATGACGGAGGAGAGAGCCGCTACGGCGTCAGCACCGTGCGCCCGACCACGGCGCCCTGCTGCAACTGCACCAGCGCGTCGTTGGCCTTGTTGAGCGGCGCCTTCGTCACCGGGATCGGCGCTACGTTCTTGGCGCGGACGAGATCGAGCAGCTCCTGCGTCTCGCGCAGGTTTCCGACATAGCTGCCCTGGATCGTCACCGCCTTGATCGGGATCAGCGGCAGGGCCCAGGTCGCGCCACCGCCGAACAGGCCGACGATAACGAGCTTGCCGCCCTTGGTCAGGCAGTCGAAGCCGAGCTGCGTCGTTGCGGCATTGCCGACGAGGTCGATCACGGCGCGGATCGGGCCGCCCGCCTTCTTCGCCAGCTGCTCCAGCGCATCCGGCGCCTTGGGATCGATGGTGGCAAGCGCGCCGGCCTTTTCCGCCGCCTCGCGCTTCCTGGCATCGATATCGACCATGATCGCGCCCTTGCCGCCCATCGCCTTCAAGAGCGACAGTGCCATCAGGCCGAGACCGCCGGCGCCGAACATCACGATCGGCGTGTCAAAGTGCTGCTCGACCTTCTTCAGCGCGCTGTAGGTGGTGACGCCCGAGCAGGCATAGGGTGCGGCCGACGCGGGATCGAGCCCGTTCAGGTTGAGCAGATAGCGCGGATGCGGCACCAGCATGTGATCGGAATAGCCGCCGTCGCAATAGACGCCGAGCGAGCGCGGCGTCAGGCACATGTTCTCGTCACCGCCGAGGCAGGTGGCGCATTTGCCGCAGCCGATCCAGGGATAGACCAGGCCGACATCGCCATGCTTGAGGCCGCCCTGGTCGGTCGGCTTCACGTCGGGCCCGAACGCCAGCACTTCGCCGACCGTCTCGTGGCCCATGGTCAGCGGCAGATTGATGCCGCGATCCTTCAGTGACAGCGGCTTGCGGCCATGGCCGAGATCATAGCCGCCTTCCCAGATATGGAGATCGCTGTGGCAGACGCCGGCGGCCTTGACCTTGATCAGCACCTGCGTGCCTGACGGTTGCGGCGTGGCCTCGTCGAACTCCTGCAGCGGCGCCTTGAAATCAGCGACCTTGAAACTCTTCATGGCGTCCTCCCGGCATATTTCTTCGTCGCGCCACCATGGCACGGGCGGCGGGACGAGACAAACCTGGCCCTTCGTCAGCCTTGCACGGTCGTTTTGCCGGACGGAATTGGCGCGTCGTCGCCGAGGCCGAATTCGTCGCACAGCGCATCCGTGTGCTCGCCGAGCACAGCGATCGTCTTGCCCGGCGTCGTGTCAGCGCCCGTCATCCGGAACGGCAGATTGAGCACCTGGAACGCGCCGCCTCCGTCCTCCACCGACGAGAGCGCCTGCCGGTGCGCGAGCTGCGGATCGGCCAGAGCTTCCTTGATGGTGCGATAGGCCGAGGCCGGCACGCCGGCAGCGCTTAAAGCCACAAGGCATGCATCGGTCGTGAGCCGCTTCGACCAGGCCTCGACGCCGTCCATCATGTCGGCCCAGTTCTCGCGCCGCGGAGCATAGGAGGAGAAGCGCGGATCGGAGATCCATTCGGGCCGCCCGATCACACCCATCAGGCACTGAAACGTCTTCTCGCTGGCGACCGTGATCATGACATAGCCGTTGGCGGTCTCGGTCGGGCCGAACATCGGACGCGGCGGCGGCTTCACCGCGAATTGCGAGCTCTGCAATTCGATCACCGTCAAGGTCAGCATCGATTCCAGCATGGAGACGTCGATGTGCTGGCCGAGCCCGGTCACGGTGCGCTGATAGAGCGCGGACGCAATCGCGCCAAAGCCATAGGTACCGGTGACGACATCGGCATGGTAGATGCCGCAATAGTCCGGACGGTTGCGGCCCGGCTGGTAGGCGAGATGCGCCATGTCATAGCCGGAGGCGGCATGGATCACCGGCGCGTAGGCCGGCAGCTCGGCCGAGGGACCGGTCTGGCCATAGCCCGAGATCGAGCAATAGATCAGCCTGGGGTTGACCGGGCGGAGGCTGTCATAGTCGAGCCGCAGCCGGCGCATCACGCCCGGGCGAAAATTCTCGACCAGGATGTCAGCGGCGGCGACCAGCCGGCGGACCGCCTCCCTGCCGTCCTCGGACTTGAGGTCGAGCACCACGCTCTTCTTGCCGACATTGAGCTGGCCGAACACGGTGCTGCAGCCTTTACGCAGCGGCGGCCGCGTCCGCATCGTCTCGCCGCCCTCGGTTTCGATCTTGATAACCTCGGCGCCCATGTCGGCCAGCATCCGCGCGCAATGCGGGCCGGCAATCGTGGTCGAAAAATCCAGGACCCGCAGACCCGCGAAGGCCTTTGTCGTCGTGTCTTCGTGCTTATCTGCTAGCTGCATGCCGGCCACGTCTCCTTGCCGCCCCTTAGGAACTATCGATGTTCTCTCTTGTTGCTGCGCCGACCCTAGAGGGCGGCGGCTGAGTAGGAAAGTCTTTACCGAACCGATGCGTCTCGTGGGGGGCTTGAGCGTTTCCGGGACAACTGGACCCGATCTTGCATAGCAGCAATCGGGATCGGAAGAGGGCAATCGTTCTTGAGGGTCTTATTCGTCACCACGGAGATGGACGACTTCGTCCGCGTCGGCGGACTTGGTGCTGTTTCCGCTGCCCTCCCTCGAGCGCTCCGCCCCTTCGCCGATATCCGGATCATGCTGCCCGGCTATCGCGACATCATCGAGCAACTCACGCATATTCAGGTCGTTGGCCGCTGCCCGGCATTTGCGGAGATGCCGGCCTGCTCGCTCGGCCGGGCCGCCACCAAGGACGGCCTGCCGGTTTATGTGCTGTTGTGCTCACAACTCTACGACCGTCCCGGCAATCCCTATGGCGACGAGTCCGGGCGCGACTGGCCGGACAACGACATTCGCTTCGCGCGGCTCGCCTCGGCGGCCGCTGAGCTTGCCATGGGCAAGCTGGACAAGAATTGGGCAGCAGATCTGGTCCATGCCAATGACTGGCAGGCCTCGCTCGTGCCGGCCTACCTCGCCTGGCGCGGCGCCAAGCTGCCGTCGATCCTGACCATCCACAACCTCGCCTATCAGGGTCTCTTCCCGAAGGACTCGCTGCGGCGGATCGGCGTCCCCGAAAGCTCCTTCCACATCGACGGCGTCGAGTTCTACGACCAGCTCTCCTTCCTCAAGGCTGGCCTCGTCTATGCTTCGCATCTCACCACCGTCAGCGGCACCTATGCGCGCGAGATCACGACGGAGGAATTCGGCTGCGGCCTCGAAGGACTGCTGCGCGTCCGCTCCGAAGCGTCCGAGCTCACCGGCATCCTCAACGGCATCGACGAGAGCTGGGACCCGCGCTCCTGCGCCCAGCTCGCGCAGCAATTCGGCGCCGGCGACTGGGTCGGCAAGAAGGCCAACGCGGACTACGTACGCAAGCAGTTCGGCCTCGCGGTCTCGCGCGGGCCGATGTTTGCGATCGTCGCGCGGCTCGTGCACCAGAAAGGCATCGACCTCGTGCTATCGGCCGCCGACGAGATCGTCGATGCCGGCGGGCAGATCGTGGTCACCGGCTCCGGCGAGCCCTCGCTCGAGCAGGCGCTGATCGATGCCCATCGCCGCCGTCCCGACGCCATCGGCGTCACCATCGGCTTCAACGACGCCCAGGCGCGGCGCATCTTTGCCGGCAGCGATTTTACGCTGATGCCGTCGCGCTTCGAGCCGTGCGGGCTTAGCCAGATGTATGCCCAGCGTTTTGGCTCGCTGCCGATCGGTCACCAGACCGGCGGCCTCGCCGAAACCATCACAGACGGCGAGACCGGCTTTTTGTTCTCAAGACCCTCGCACGAGTCCTTCCTCGGCGGCGTCCGCCGCGCCTTCGAGGCGTTCATGGCCCAGGACCAGCTCGACACCATGCGCCGCAGCGCGATGGGCCGGTCGTTCTCCTGGAGCATCTCGGCCGGAAGTTACAGCGCGCTGTATCGGAAGCTCGCGGCGGCGTGAGGCTGAGGCGTTTCACCCCCGTCTCGTGCCCCGGACGCAGCGCAGCGTCTCTTCGACGGTGCGCTGCCGAGCCGGGGCCCATGTCGCGCCGGAGTTCGCGGCCCCTGGGTCCCGGCTCTGCGCCGCAATGCTCCCGCATTGCAGCTTGTCCGCGACACGAGATGCTAGCACCTCACCCCTTCCCGCGCACGTCCATCTGCGGCCGGCCGATCCAGGCGCGGTTGAGGCAGCGGGTCATCCAGTCGAGCTGCGGCTCGCCGCGCAGCCGGGCCTGCGCTTCCTGATAGGGACCGACATAGCGCAGCCTGTCCGGCAATTTCGGATAGACCCGCTTGATCCATCGCAGCGCGTTGTCGGCGGATTTGGCGTGCTGCTCATCAAGCTCAAACCCGAAGCCTGCGCGCAGACGCTCCGGCAGCAGGCTTGCCGTGAGTGCGCGATACCATCGCGGCGGCCGCAGCCACGGGCGCGCGCCGCCAAAGATCTGCGCGGCGATCTCGCGCGCGGCCGGGCTTACGGTCAGCGTGTCCGACTGCGTCATCGCTGCGGCGTAGGCTGCGAAGCCGGACCAGTCGGCCGGCAGATCATCGCCCGTCAGCCCGAACAGCGCGCCAAAGGTCCGGCTCTCGGTCCAGTAGCGCTCGCGCTCCTCCACCGAGAGCGGCGGCAGGACCAGATCGTGCGCCATCAGCGCGGTCTCGACCAGCGTGGCGTGAACCCAGCGCAGCGACGGGATGTCGTTGGCGCAATAGCGCGAACCCACAGCGAAGGGACCGACGGTCTCGGGCATCTGGCCGACGATCATGCTGTGGCGCCGATGCAGTTGCCGGGATGACAGCATGGCGCGGTCGAGCGAGCCGAACACCATGGCGAACACGATGTCGAAGGTGCGGTGGAAGCGCCCGATCGGATCGGCTAGGGTGTTGGAATGCTCTGCGATGGCGGCCGCGACCCAGGGATGCGCGAGTTGAAGCAGCAGCGCACGGCCGGCGCCGAGAAAGATGACCGCCTCCCGATCGATCCGCCAGGTCACCGTGTCAGTACCGAACACGCCGGACACCGGTCCCGGCGCATTGGCGCGGACCTGATCGAGAGCCAATTCCAGATCGTTCCCGGTCACCACTTGCAGGGTCTTTCGATTGCGGACGAAAGCCGACGATCCGCAAGGCCTGTGGCAATTCGATGAAGCCAACGGCCGCTTATGGCGCTATTCCGCGGCCAGCGGCATCTCGTCGATATGCTCGTGCAGCACCACGCCCGACAGCGGATCGAATTCGCCGGTCCACGGCGCGCGCATCAGCACCGACCTTGTATGCGCGTAACCGGCGTCCCAGCGCCGCATGATGCCGGACGGGCTGAAGTCGATGTCCTTGGTGTGGGTCTCGCGATCGAGCTGCGGTGCCAGCAACCGCACCACATGCATGCGCGTCGAGCAGCCATAGCCGATCAGATCCCTCACCGCTGGATCATCGCGCTCGCTCGCGGGCAATCGGGCCGCAAGCTGGTTGATGACGTGGCGCAGCCGATGGGCCTGCTGCTGGCGCTCGATCTGGCTCGCGATCCGGCTGGAATATTGCACGTCCTTGTGGCGGGTCAGCACCTCCCCCATCGTGGTTGGCTCGGCGCCGGCGGGATTCCACAGATGCACGGAGAAGATCAGCGAGTCCCTGCGAGGATTGTCGTCGAATACGGCCTCCGTCGGCGAGTTCGAGAGAATGCCGCCGTCCCAATAAAGCTCGCCGTCGATACGCACCGCCGGGAAGGCCGGCGGCAGCGCGCCCGAGGCCATGACGTGCTTCACCGTCAGCTCACCGTCGCGGCTGTCGAAATAGCGCATCCGGCTAGTGCCTACGTGGGCCGCCCCGACCGTGAGACGCGGCGCGCCGCGATTGGCGAGGCCGAAATCGACAAGCTCGCGCAGCGTGGTCTCCAGCGGCGCAGTCGTATAATAGCCGGCGCGATCGGCGCCGAGCGGATAGGACTCGCCGGCATGCGCAAGTGGATTGGGCCGGAAGAAGCCGGGAATGCCGCGGGTGACAGTCGACCAATAGGCCAGCTTGTCGTCGAAGCCGGGAACGCCGGTGCGCAGAGGAGTCTGCTCCATCCGTTTCCAGAACTCCTTCAGGCGCGCGAGCCTGTTTTCCGGCGCGTTGCCTGCGATCAGGCTCGCATTGATAGCCCCGATCGAGGTGCCGATGACCCAGTCCGGCTCGATGCCCGCCTCGTGCAAGGCCTGGTACACGCCCGCCTGATAGGAGCCGAGCGCACCGCCGCCTTGCAGCACCAGCACGATTTGTCCCGGCAGGTCCCTGCACCTGCCCGCCTCGGCGTTGCCCTGCATGCTCATCACGCTCCTGCTTCAGAGAGCCTGTCTCTATCTTCGCAAATCCTCCGGCATTGTTACGCCCGGCGACCGTCGGCCGTCCAGCGACGATCGTCCGGGAGGGAGCCGCATATGACCGCAGGGCGCACAGAGCGTTGACGCTTCGCAAGCTTTGCTGCGCAACAGTCAGCGCTTGCACAATCTTCACGCCTGATTTTGTCTTCCCCACTTGTGGCCGGCTGATCTGGTTCAGCCGGCCATTTCTTTTGTCGCGATCATGCCAGTGCGCCGGGTCTCCGGCATCACGAACAGGATCAGCAACAGCCCGATCGCTGCGATGCTCGCCAGCCCGAGGAACGCGGTGGCATTGCCGAACTTGTCGCTGACATAGCCGCCAAGCGCGGTGCTCAAGGACGCACCGAGGCCGGTCGCGGTGCCGACGATGCCTTGCGCCAGATTGAAATGCCCGCTGCCGAAGGCGACGTCGGCCACGATCAACGGGATCATCACCGCGAACACAGCGGCCGTGAAGCCGTCGAACACCTGCACCAGCACCAGCAGATAGGGATCGCGCACGGTCGCGAACAGCACGCCGCGGATCGCCAGCGCGGCGAAACCGATCAGCAGCAACGGGCGCCGACCCCAAAGCTGCGCCTTGCGCCCGACGGTCGGCGACAGCAGCGCGACGATCGCCTGGGGCACGACGATGCAAAAGGCCACCAGCACCGTCGCCCACTGGCTCGACCGCGCCGTCACGGCGCTTGCCATCAGCGGCATCATCGAGGCGTTTGCGAGCTGCAACAGCAGCACGCTCAGCGCAAAGACGATGAGCGGTTTCTGCCGGATCAGATGCCAGACATTGGTGTCCCCGGGAACCGGCGCCTCGCGTGGCATCTCGCCGTGGCAGCGCGCGATGTCGACCTCCTCCTCGCGGATCCGCGACAGCGCGATCAGGGTCGGGATCGCGAGCAGGAAGCTGACGAGGAATACCGAGCGGCTCGAGAGAAGATAGCCGGCGGTGCCCATCACCGCGGCGGCGACGCCATTGCCGAGCGAGGCAAAACGGGCGTTGCGGCCGAGCCGTTCGCCGATCTTGAGCGGACCGACCAGGCCCAGGCTGATCGCCGCGATCGCCGGGCCCAGCACGCAGCTCGCCGCCGCATGCAAGGTGGCCGCCGCCACCACGACGGGGAAGATCGGCATCGCCGCATAGGCGAGCGCGCAGCAGCCGATGGTCGCGATCGCAAGCGCCGCAACCAGCCGCTCGGATTTCGCGGCGTCGATGATGGCGCCGCCTGGCATCTGACCGATCAGCGCGATAATGCCGCCGATCGACAGCACGAACCCGATCTCGACCTGGGTCCATTTCTGCGTGGTCAGATAGACCGCGATGAAGGGGCCGAAGCCGGTCTGCACGTCCGCGAGGAAGAAGATGAACCAGTCGAGGCCGCGCAGGCTCCGGCGCGACGGCGCCGGAATGCCCGCGATCGATGGCACGCCGGCGAAACTCTCCTGCTCAACGCGGCCGTCGCGATCCTGGGCTCCATGGTTCGGCTTCTTCGACGATGAAAGCACCGGCGGCCATCCCTCCCCGCGCCTCACTGAATCGCTTGCAGCGGTTGCAGGCTACCGGACGCGCCGAGCACGACCATCGGAGTGTCTTCCTTGTATTCCGGCGCGGCTGCGACCTGCGCCTTGGTCAATTCCAGCGTGATACTGTCCTTCTTGTTGGTGATCTTGCCGAAACGAAGCGCATTCCAGTCGACCACGATCTTGCGGCTGCCGACGCCGAGGAAGCCGCCGAAATCGATCACGGCGGCGCGCACATGGCCGGTGAGATCGACGATGACGTCGACGATATGACCCATGTCCTCGTCCGCTGCGCTGCGCACGTCCCGTCCGAGCACGCCATGGGCGTCGCTGGCGCCGATGATGGTCACCGAGGGCGGCGGCGCGGCATCCTTCGGCGTGATCGGCACCACCGAAGCCGGCGACTGCACCGTCGGCGGTGCGTTCGCCTCGGTTGCGGCTGCGGGTTGCTCTTCCGCGGCTCGCGATACGGCAACCGTCAATCCCGCGACGATCGCCACGCTCACGACCAACCATCCGGCGTTACGCATGATCCCTCCTCGCGGCGCGCCGCTAGCGCGCCAGCACGATCGACACCTGGATCTGGCCGCGCGTGCGCAGCACCTCCAGCGCCACGTCGTGGCCGTGGCGGCTGACGCGCAGGTCGACGCTGGATTCGCCCAGCCGCAGATCGCGCAAGATGACCTCGTTCAAGAACGTCGGCAATTGCGGATTGCGCAGCCGGATCTCGCAGCGCGCGACGTCGAACTCGATGCCGAGCGCCGCCTCCAGCAGCGTGAACGGCGTGGCGCTGGCCCAGGCCTGCGGGGCACAGGCGACCGGATAGAGCGTCGGGCCGCGCCGCTTCTCGCGGCGGAAGCCGCAGAACAATTCCGGCAGCCGCCTCAGATCCATGTAGGCCGCGGCGTCGAACAGGCCCTTGAACACATGGGCCACCGAGTGTTTCAGCCCGTAATGGGCGAGCCCGAGCGCGATCAGCGCATTGTCGTGCGGCCAGATCGAGCCGTCGTGATACGACATCGGGTTGTAGCGCACCTCGCCGCGCGCGACGGTGCGAATGCCCCAGCCGGAGAAGAAGTGCGGCCGCATCAGATCGGCAGCCACAAGACGGGCGCGATCCTCCCGGATCATGCCGCTGAACAGCACCTGCCCGGCATTCGAGGTCCGCACCTCGCATCGCCGCTTGTTGCCGTCGAGCGCAAGCGCGTAGGTCCTGAGCTCCTCGCACCAGAACGCCTCTTCGAAGCGCTCGGCGAGCGTCTTGGCCTCCGCCTCAAGCCTCTTCGCGACGTCAGGCTTGCCGAGCTGCAGCGCGCATCGCGCGGCGAGCTGTTTTGCGGCGTAGACATAGCCCTGAACCTCGGCGAGCGCGATGTTGCCCTCCGCGAGCTTGCCGTCGGCATGGAAGATGGCGTCGAAAGAGTCCTTCCAACCCTGGTTGGCGAGCCCCTTTTCGGTGGCGCGCTGGTATTCGACAAAGCCGTCCTGGTCGGGGTCGCCGGGACCGTCGATCCAGGCAAGCCCCGCCTCGATCGCGGGCCACAGCTCGACCAGCGTTGTCTGGTCGCCGGTGCGCTCGAAATAGCGCCCCGCGAGCAGGACGAACAGAGCGGTCGAATCCACGCTGCCGTAATATTGCGAAAACGGCACCTCGCGCAGTGCCGCCATCTCGCCGCCGCGCATCTCATGCAGGATCTTTCCGGGTGCGGCGTCAGCGAGCGGATCGACCGCCTTGGCCTGGAAATGCGCGAGCCGCCGCAGCACGCCCCTGGCGACCCGCGGATCGACCCAGAGCATCTGCAGCGCGGTGATCAGGCCGTCGCGGCCGAACGTCGTCGAATACCAGGGAATGCCGGCATAGGGATAGCGCCCCTGCGGCGTCTCCGTCATCAACATGTTGAGGTCGGCCATGGCCTGGCACAGCACCTCGTTGAAAATGTTGTTGGAGGTCTCGATGCTGGTCGCGCCGATCGTCGACTGCCGCATCTCGCGGCGATGCGCCAAGAGGCTCCTGAAGAAGCGCGCCGGCTTCTCCGCGATCGGCCGGTTGCAGGACACGGCCACGAACAGCGATCTCGCCTCATGTGGATCGAGCTCGAGCTGCCACGTTGCGGCATTCACCGAAAGCCTGGTCGGACGCGGATCGAAATGCAGCCCGGTGGTCCGCTCGACATCGTCGAGACCACGATATTCGAACAGCACGTCTGTCGGCCCGAGCAGCTTGCTGGTGCCGGCGCCGCGGCGCGGACGCCGCTCGCCGCGCACTTCGAACAGATCGGCAAAATCGTTGTCGAACAGCAGCGTCAGCTCGAAGCTGGCGCGCTGCTCGCCGTGGTTCTGCAGCCCAATGCGCTGATACGCCGTGCCGCGCCACAGGAAGATCGTGCGCACGATGTGCAGCAGGTCCTTTTGCAGGACGATGCGGCCCTGGCGGTAAATGTCGGGATTGGTGAGGTCGACCGTTAATCCCGAATTGTCGTCGCGCAGGTTCGAGCCGAGCAGCAACGGCTGGAGATCGTCGAGCACGAGCTCCAGCCGCGCCAGATAGCGCGTGTCATGGTTGAACAAGCCGTCCGGCCCGCCGGCCGACGCTCCGATGTCGCCGTGGCTGTCCAGCACGATAAAAGTGTCATCGTGCTTGAGCGAGCGGCGGGGCCGCGCGGCGGGCCCCGTCATCGGAATGTAGAAGGCCTGCTCCGCGACGGTCTCGACCGTCTGCGATACCGAAATGATCTTGGTTGCGGCTTCGGCTCCCATAAGCTGCTCCCCTGCGGCTTGTTGTTCGAACGCGGCCACGCAAACGCAACTGCCGGGTCTTAGGCGGCGAACTTCGCGAGCCGGCTCATTTCCTGCGTCACCAGCTCACGGTATGGGCCGTGGCCCTGCATCAGGCGGTCGGGCGCGCCGTCCTCGATGATCTTGCCATGCTTCAGCACGATCACCCGGTCGAAATTGCGCAGCGTCGCGAGACGGTGCGCGATCGCGATCACGGTGCGGCCGCGCATCAGGCGCCCCAGCGCCTCGCGGATCGCCTCCTCGGATTCGCTGTCGAGCGCGGCGGTCGCCTCGTCGAGCAGCAGGATCGGCGCGTCCTTGACGAAGGCGCGCGCGATCGCGATCCGCTGGCGCTGGCCACCGGACATCTTCACCCCGCGGTCGCCGACCATGGTGTCGAGACCGTCCGGCAGGCTGTCGATGAAATCGCAGCGCGCCGCGATCGCCGCGCGCAGCACCTCGTCGTCGGTCGCGTTGGGACGGCCGTAACGGATGTTCTCGCGGATCGAGCGATGGAACAGGGAGATGTCCTGCGGCACCACCGAGATCGCTTCGCGCAGGCTCTGCTGCGTCACCTTGGAGATGTCCTGGCCGTCGACAGTCACACTGCCCTCGTCGACATCATAGAAGCGCTGCAGCAGCGTGAACAGGGTCGACTTGCCGCCGCCGGACTGGCCGACCAGGCCGACGCGCTGGCCGGGCTGAAGGCGCAGGCTGAAGCGCTCGAAGATCTTCTCAGCCCCGGGATAGCCGAAGGTCACGTTGTTGAATGCAATCGCGGCACCGCTCTTGACCAGCGGCTCGGCCTCCGGGTGATCGCGCAAATCATGCGGCACCAGCAGCGTGGCGATCGCCTCGGTCAGGCGCGCGACATGCTGGGTGACGTCGACCAGCGCCACCGCAAGATCGCGAGTCGCGCTCAGGATGGAGATGCCGAGGGTACAGACCAGCACCACGTCGCCGGTGGTCGCCTCGCCCTGCTGCCAGAGCGTGACCGCCCAGGCCATCAGCGCAATCGTCAAAATCACGGTCACGGCGGCATGCAACAACCGCAGCTTCTCCAGATAGCGCAGGCTGCGTCCGCGCGCATTGACTTCCCGGTTCACCGTGGCATCGAACCGCTCATGCTCGTGGCCAATGCCGCAGAAGGCGCGGACCAGCGGCATGTTGCTGATGACGTCAATCATCTCGCCGTCGACGGCGGCCGCCTTGTCGGCAAAGTCGTCATGCAACGGTTTGCCGGCCGCGGCCAGATGGAACATCGCGACCACCATGCCGCCGGCGATCACGATCAGGCCGACCGCCATATAAGGGCTCACGGTTCCAATCAACGCGATGGCCGCAATTGTGGCGATGCATGGCGGCAACACATTCCAGATGAACATGTTCTCGACGGTGAACACTGCATTGGATGTGGCCGTAATGCGACTGGTCAGCATGCCCGGCATCCGGTCCGAGAAGTAGCTCGGCGCATGACCGGTCAGATGACGAAATATGTCACGGCGTAAATCGCCCGTGACACGAACAAAGGTGAAGCTCGCTGTCCAGCTCGCGATGCGCCACAGAAAGTTGTCGGCGGCAATCAGCGACATGAGCAGAATGAATGCCAGCCATACGCTACCGCCATGCGAAGTTCCCGCCGACAGGCTGTCGACAAGGGATTTGACGCCGTATTGCGTGCCTACCGAGCAGGCAACTGCCGCAACAACGGCACCCAGGATCACCAGGTGCGACGCCAAACGACGCCGCAGATAGCGCAGAACAAAGGCAAATGGCCTGCGCGCATATCCAGAAAGATGATCCATTCTCTGCGACCCCGTCATGATTTCCATTTTTCTTACTGATCGAGTGAACATCGACCGCTTCGCCTCGGTTCCCGGGCAAAGCCATCACGACATGCGGATACGGACGAACTGAGAAGGGGTGATGGCAGCATCGCGGCCACGCTGCAGTGTGACGAAGAAGTAACGTTAGTTGAGAGGAACTTCGCAAATGCGAGAACGTTCCCTCCCTGGCGTGCCGGTGCCGAACTCGGTAGGGGCTTTAATTTCCATGATCACGCAGAGGAGAAGCTGAGATGCGCATCGCGCAGGTAGCTCCGTTGACGGAGGCTGTTCCACCCAAGCTGTATGGCGGCACCGAGCGGGTGGTGCACTGGTTGACGGAAGAGTTGGTTGCCCTTGGTCACGACGTCACGCTATTTGCCAGCGGCGATTCGCAGACGTCGGCAAAGCTGGATGCCTTATGGCCGCGGGCACTGCGCCTCGATGGTTCCGTGCGCGATCCCAACGCGCTGCACATGGTGCTCCTGGAGCGCGTGCGGCAGAAATGTGACGACGAGGAGTTCGACTTCCTCCACTTCCATCTCGATTATTATCCGTGGTCGCTGTTCCACCGGCAGCCGACACCGTTCCTGACCACGCTGCACGGCCGGCTCGATCTGCCGGAGCATCAGCCTGTCTTCAACACCTTCTCCAAGATGCCTGTCATCTCGATCTCGAATGCACAGCGGCGGCCGGTGCCGCAGGCGAGTTGGGTGACCACGATCCATCACGGCCTGCCGGAGCATCTGCTGACGCCGAGGCCGGCGAAGCAGGAATATCTCGCCGTGCTCGGCCGCATCGCGCCGGAGAAAGGGGTCGACCGCGCCATCAAGATCGCGATGCATTGCGGCATTCCGCTGAAGATTGCGGCCAAGGTCGATCGCGCCGACCAGGACTATTACGACGAGCTGATCAAGCCGATGATCGTGAACAATCCGCTGGTGGATTTCATCGGCGAGATCAGCGATCACGAGAAGTCGGACTTCTTGAGCGGCGCGCTCGGCCTGCTGCTGCCGATCGACTGGCCGGAGCCGTTCGGCCTCGTCATGATCGAGGCCATGGCGTGCGGCACGCCAGTGGTCGCCTTCAACCGCGGCTCGGTGCCGGAAATCATCGACGAAGGCCTCACCGGCTTCGTCGTCGAGGACATCCTCAGCGCAGCCGGCGTCGTCAACCGCCTCGCGCAACTCGACCGCACCGCCATCCGCAGGCAGTTCGAGAAGCGCTTTACCGCGCGGCGGATGGCGCTGGATTATCTCGCGGCCTATCGCGGCCTGACCGAAGCGACCGCGCCACGGATCAAGCTGGTGAGCAGCGCGGAGTAACTCGGCTCTCGTGTCCCGGACGCGCTGCAACGCCCTTAGCGTTGCGGCGCAGAGCCGGGACCCACGCGGCAAGGCACACTCGCGCACCGCTGAAGAAGCGTTGCGCTGCGTCCGGGCAAGAGATCCTACCTCACCACCGCCCGCTTCGGCTCCACAATCTCGAACATCCGCGGGAATTCGTCCATCAGGCCCATCAGCTCGGCAAGCCGCATCGGGTTGCCCGACAGCTTGACCTTGCCGGCGGCGACGGCCTCCGGAAAGCTCGTCAGCTTGGCGATCACCTCATCCAGCGTCGCGCGCGCCAGCGTGAAGCTGGCATCGGCATTGTCGGCCTGCACGCCTTCCGTATAAGTCAGCGCGCAGTTCTCCAGATTGAGCACGAACGTCTCGCCGGTATCGGAAAAGCTCCAGTTCAGCACGATGTGCTTGCCTTCCGCCTTCGGGCCATTGAGGCGGATGCCGAGCACGTCCCAGAGCTGCCCGGTGCGCAGCGCTGCCAGCGTCTCGCGCGGCATCGGTGGACGTGGCGGCGTCTTCGGCATGCCGTGACGCAATTCCTGGGCGCCGAACAGATAGGCATTGCGCCAGGTCGAGCTCTCGGCGGCATAGCCGAGCTGCTCCAGTGTATCCGCCAGCAGCGCGCGCGCAGCCTGATTATCAGGCTCGGCGAAGACGAGATGGCCGAGCGCCTGCGCCACGAAGCGGAATTCGCCCTTGTCAAAATCCGCGCGCGCACGAGCGAGGATCGCATCGGCGCCGCCCATGTACTCGACATATTTCTTGCCCGATTCCACCGGCGGCAGCGGATCGAGATTGACCGGGTTGGCGTCGTACCAGCCGAGATATTTTTGGTAGATCGCTTTCACATTGTGGCGGATGTGACCGTAATAGCCGCGCCCGTGCCAGGCGCCCTCCAGGCTCTTCGGCAACTGGATCGTCTCGGCGATCTCGGCCGCGGTCAGCCCGTGGTTCATCAGGCGGATGGTCTGGTCATGCGCGAACTTGTAGAGGTCGCGCTGCTCGCGGATCATGGTGTCGATGCGCTCACGCCCCCACACCGGCCAGTGATGCTGGCCGCACATCGCCTCGGCCTTGCCGCCCCACAGATGCAGCGCCTCGCCCAGATATTTCGACCAGGCCAGCGCATCGCGCACGTCGGCGCCGCGGAACGGCAGCAGATTGTGAAAATTATGTGTGCAGTTCTCGGCGAGGTTGAGAAGCTTGTAGCGCGGAAGGAAGAAGTGCATCTCCGCCGGCGCTTCGCTGTTCGGCGCCATCTGGAATTCGAACGAGACGCCGTCGATGACGCGCTTGTCGCCGGTCACCATGATCAGGTCGGTCGGACGCAGCAGCGCCACCGATCCCGCCGCCATGGTCTTGCCGAGGCCGCAGTCGACCTGCCCGCGCACGCCTTTGGCCAGGAACGGGCCGAACTGGTATTGCGCCCGGCGCAGCATCGCCGGTCCCGCGATGATGTTCTCGGAGACGGCGTGCTCCATGAACAAATTCGGCGCGATGATCGGCACGCGCCCCGTCGCCAGTGCATCCTCCTCCAGCACGCCGCGCGCGCCACCCCAGTGATCAGTATGCGTGTGGGTGAAGATCACTGCCGCGACCGGCCGCTGGCCGCGATGCCTGAAGTAGAGATCGAGCGCGGCGCGCGCGCCTTCGATCGAGGTCAGGGTATCCACCACGATGACGCCGCTGTCGCCCTCGATCAGCGTCATGTTGGCGATGTCGAGCCCACGCACCTGGTAGACACCGGGCACGACCTCGAACAGGCCGTGCTGCATGTTGAGCCGCGACTGCCGCCACAGGCTGGGATTGACCGTCGGTGGCGCCTCATCGGTGGACAGAAAGCCATAGGGCTCGAGGCTCCAGACCGTCCGCCCCTGCGGGTTCGCAATCTTCGCCTGCTCGATGGTGCCGAGGAAGCCGCGCGCAGCGTCGTCGAAATCCCGCGTGTCGGAAAACGGCAGCGCATTCAGCATCGCCGTTTGCTGCGCAATCACGGACGGCGTTGCGTCCTTCGGCTCATTGCTGGAAATCCCGGTCATTTGCATCCTCCCGGCCTGACGCGCGGCATCTAACCGCATCTCGCGGCCGATTGCCATCGTGAGGAGGACAAAGTGACGAACGCAGGCGCCTCTTCCCTTCTCCCCTTGTGGGAGAAGGTGGCGCGAAGCGCCGGATGAGGGGTTCTCTCTGCTCGCAAGACTGTTCGTGAGGATAGATACCCCTCACCCGGCTTCGCTGTCGCGAAGCCACCCTCTCCCCTTGTGGGCCCACAAGGGGAGAGGGTGCACCGTTAGCGCCGCCGCTTGCGCGCCTCAATGCATCCCCAGCACCCGCGGCAGCCACAGCGTCAGATCGGGCCAGTAGGTCACGATGACGAGGAAGCCGAGCATGGTGAGAAGCCACGGCATCACCGCTCCCGCCAGATCGGTGATGCGCATTCGCGCGATCATCGATGCGACGTAGAGGTTCAAGCCGACCGGCGGATGGCAGAGGCCGACCTCCATGTTGACGTCCATGACGATGCCGAAATGGACGAGGTCGATGCCGAGCTTCTTGGCGGCCGGCGCCAGGATCGGCGCCATGATCAGGATGATCGAGTTCGGCTCCATGAAGTTGCCGGCGAGCAGCAGCAGCACGTTGACGACCAGCAGGAAGCCGACCCAGCCGAGGTTCTGCGCCGCGATCCAGTCGGCCAAGGTCGCTGGCAGGTTCTCATTGGAAAGCACGAAGGAGAACAGCACCGCGTTGGTGACGATGTAGAGCAGCATCGCGCTGGTGTTGGCGGCGCGCAGCAGCACCCGCGGCACGTCCACTATCTTGATGGCCTTGTAGACGAACACGGCGATGATGAAGGAATAGACCGCGGCCATCGCGGCGGCTTCGGTGGCGGTGAACAGGCCGCTATAGATGCCGCCGATGATGATGACGACCAGCATCAGGCCCCAGATGCTCTCGCGAAAGGCGTGGAGCGTCTCGCCCCAGGTCGCCTTCTGCATCCGGGGATAGTCGCGTTTGCGCGCGAGCCACCAAGTGACGATGCAGAGCATCGTCGTCAGCAGCATGCCTGGCAGCAGACCGGCAACGAACAGCGCGCCGATCGAGGTGTTGGTCGAGACCGCATAGACGATCTTCGGGATCGACGGCAGCATCAATATGCCGAGCGAGCCGGCGACCGTGATGATGCCGGCGCCGAAGCGCATGGGATAGCCGTGGCGGACCATCTCGGGCAGCACGATGGCGCCGATCGCGGCGACCGTCGCCACGCTCGAGCCGCACACCAGTGCGAACATCGCGCAGGCGACGATGCCGGCGAGCCCCAGGCCGCCATGCCAGTGCCCGATCAGCGAGGTCGCGAAATTGATCATGCGGCGCGCGACGCCGCCATGGGTCAGGAAATTTCCGGCGAGGATGAAGAACGGGATCGCCATGATCTCGAAGCCCTCGATGCCCGTGAAGAGCTTCATCGAGACGGCTTCGATCGGCACTGTCGTCAGCGTGAACAGGAACGTCATCACGGTGAGGCCGAGCGCGATCGAGACCGGAATGCCGGTCAGCATCAGCGCGATCAGCAGCGCGAACACCGTGAAGGCGCGCAGCCAATGCGGCAGCACGATGAAGCCGGTCTTCTCGCCAAGGCAGAGCGCGAAGATCAGGATCGGCGCCATGATCAGGATCACGCCGAGCGGCGAGACTTTGCGGGAAGCCGCCTTCGTAGCAGTGCCGGCGGGCTGCGGATGCAGCGCCGGCGAAACAGCGGCCTCCACGCCTTCGACATGGGTCTCGTCATGATGCGGCAGATCGCCGGTCCAGTAATAGAACCAGGAGACCTGAAGAAAGCGGAAGCACATCAACCCGGAGCCGAGCGGGATCGCCAGATAGACGAACCACATCGGCGCTTCCAGGTCGTTGGACTGCTGCCCGGTGTGGAACATCTCGCGCACGAAGGAGGCGCCGAAAGCGGCGATCATGCCGGTGAACAGCGCGCCGCACAGCAGCGAGAACAGGATCACATGCTTGCGCGAATACTCGGGCAGGCGGTTGACGAGCAGATCGACACCGACATGGATGCCGGTGCGCACGCCATAGGCCGCGCCGAACTTCGCCATCCAGATGAACATGTAGATGCAGAGTTCCTGCGCCCAGGACAGATCGAGCTCGGACAGGAAGGTGAACACCGCCATCGACAGCGACGCGAGCCAGGTCATCCCGTGCGCGGCCGCCCATCGCGAGAACACGATCGATTCGCCGGCACCATAACGGTGCACCACCGCGATGAAGATCAGGCCGGTTGCAGCCGCAATGAGCGTCGCGATCAACCATTCTTCGAGATGATTGAGCCCCTGGTTCAGCACGCGAAGCAAATCAAAGTCCCCCTATCGATACGAAACGGTCGGGAGTGCATACACTCCCGACCGTTGGTATTGTTCTCCCGGAAAACGCGTCAGTTCATCTTGACGTCGAGCTCCTTGGCGACGAGATCGAGCACTTCCTGCCCGACCCGGCCTTTAGCCCATTTGTAGGTCGGCTGCATCGCCTCCTGCCACGCCTTGCGATCGGCGTCGGTGAGATAATGCAGCGTGGTCTTGCCCGTCTTCTTGATCTCGGCCAGCGCGTCCTCGTTTTCCTGGTGCGCGATCTGGTTGGTATAATCGGTCGCGTCCGCCATCGCCTTCTCGAGCTGGGCGCGGATGTCAGGCGGCAGGCCGGACCAGAATTTCGAGTTGACGATGACGGCGTATTGCAGATGCGCGTGATAGGACACGGTGATGTCCTTCTGCACCTCGTAGAACTTCTGCGTTAGATAGTTGGACGCCGTGTTCTCGCAGCCGTCGACCACGCCGGTCTGCAGCGCCTGGTAGACTTCCGAGAACGCCATGATCTGCGGGATCGAGCCCATCAGGCGGAAATACTGGTCGGCGATCTTCGATCCGGAGATGCGGAATTTCAGGCCCTTGAAATCTTCCGGCTTCATCAGCGGACGGCTCGACGACACCATGTGGAAGCCGTTGTCCCAATAGGCGAGACCGGTGATGCCCTTGGCTTCCAGCTTCTGGAACAGCCATTTGCCGACCGTGCCCTTCATCGCATTGGAATAGGTCGCGTCGTCCTTGAACAGCCAGGGCAGGTCGAGCGCCTCGAATTCCTTGATGCCGAGCGGCGCGAATTTCGCGGTCGATGGTGCGAGCATCTGCACCGACCCGAGCTGAAGCGCCTCGATCTCCTCCTTGTCCTTGTAGAGCGAGGAGTTCGGATAGATTTCGATCTTGACCTTGCCGTCGGTGTACTTCTCGGCGAGCTCCTTGAACTTCAGCGCGCCCTTGCCCTTCGGGGTATCGTTGGCGACGACGTGGCTGAACTTGATGATGATCGGGCTCTGCGCCTGCGCAACAGCAGGGGCCAGAGCGAACGCGGCTGCGGCGACCGCAAAGAGCAGCTTGCGCATGAAGGACCTCCCCAACAACCTCGGAAACCGGGTGCTTTTTGTTTTACGGTTCCAGTAGTGGCAGCAATCCGGACCCCGAACAACTAGACCTAAGCCCAATTTGCCGCAGCGAAGCTATCTTGATGGCGGCCGCATGCGCAACCCGACGCCCGCTCCGGCCGCTCCCAGCGAGCGCTTATGTCGCATCGCCGAAGGACATTAACCCTTGCGCTGGGCAACCATGAACAGCCGACGGAACGGGAATAGTGTCTGCCCCGCGGCGTTCTTCGGATAGGCCTTCGCCACTCGCATCCCGTAGGCCGCTTCGAACGCGGCCTTCTCATCGCCCTCGAGCACGTCGAGATAGCGCGTCAGCCAGGTGCCCTTGGTCCATTCCTTCACGGGATTGTCGCCTTCGAGAACCTGGAGGTATTCGGTCTCCCAGATGTCGATGTTCTGCGCCAGCGGCGCAAGCAAATCGTGATAGAAGGCCGGCCCCTCGACCGGCGGCGGCGTCACGAGGTGCTCGACCGTGGACCGCCAGGGCCCGCTCAGGGCGGTCTCGCCGATCAGCACATGCGAAGGCGCCAGGAAGTTGCGCGGCATTTGCACCGCAAGCATGCCGCCGGGCGCGACCTTCTCCATCACCGACGGGAAGAGTGCCGCATGATCGGGCAGCCAGTGCAGTGCGGCATTGGAATAGACGACGTCATATTGCTTGACGGGGCGCCAATGACCGAGATCCTCATGTGACCATTCCACATCAGGCGCGGCTTTGCGCCCCGCAGCAACCATCTCGGCCGAGCCCTCGACCCCGGTCACCGCGGCGGACGGCCAGCGCTCCCTGATCAGCTTGGTGACATTGCCGGCGCCGGCACCGAGGTCGGCGACCTCGCGAGGACCGAGATCCGGAATCCGCATCAGCAGGTCCAGCGCGGGCCGGAGCCGGTGGCCGGAAAATTTCAGATATTGCTGCGGATCCCACACCATAACCTGCGCCTTTTCTTTTTCGTATTTCCTTCGTGGTCACCCTTGGTTACCACTGCTCGTCCCGGTCGGGCAAATCGCCGCACCCGGGACAGGGCAGGAAACCAACGGCCAACGAACGAAAAAAGCAAACAAGAGAGCTGTGACCATGGACCTCGGGCTGAAATCGAAAACCGCTGTCGTCACCGGCGCGAGCATCGGCATCGGCCGCGCCATCGCCAAGGGCCTCGCGGCCGAAGGCGTACGCGTCGTCGGCGTGGCGCGGCGGACCGATCTGCTTGCCGAACTTGTGAAGGAGGTCGGCGGCGGGCTGATCACGCCATTCGCGCAGGACGTGATGGCCAAGGACGCGGCGGAGAAGATCTCGGCCTTCGCGCTAAGGGAGTTCGGCCATGTCGATATTCTCATCAACAATGCCGGCGGCAGCCGCCCCCTGCCGGTCGATGCGCCCGACAGCCAATGGGACGAGGCGATCGCGCTGAACTTCACCAGCTACCGCCGCATCGCGCATGCGTTGCTGCCGCAGATGATCGAACGCAAATGGGGCCGCATCGTCAACATCACCGGCAAGTCCGAGCCGGAGGGCCTCAACGCGGCCTTCGCGGCGAAGGCCGCCGTGCACGCCTGGGCCAAGGGCCTGTCGCGCGAGATCGGCGAGCACGGCATCACCATCAATTGCATTCCGCCCGGCCGTATCATGAGCGAGCAGATCCGCCGCAACTATCCGCCGGATTACCGCGAGCGTTTTGCGGAGGAGGAGATTCCGGTCGGATATTGGGGCGAGCCGGAAGACCTCGCGGCGCTCGCGGTGTTTCTGGCCTCACCGGTCGCGCGCTACATCACGGGAACGGTGATCCCGGTGGATGGGGGCTTGAGACGGTATCAATTCTGAGTTTCGCCTTCGCCACGCCTATGGTGCGCCCCTAGCCTCGCAGCATCCGCATCGTCATTGCGAGCGCAGCGAAGCAATCCAGAATCCCGCCGCAGTGACAGTCTGGATTGCTTCGCTGCGCTCGCAATGACGGAGTGCATCCGACGCAGATCATGCGTCGCGGCTTACCGTTCCCAGCGCATCGCGCCGCCATGCACCCGGGCTGACCCCTGTCGTCGCCGAGAAGACCCGCGTGAAGTGGCTCTGGTTGGCAAAGCCGGCCGAAATCGCAACCTCGGACAGCGACAGGCCGCGCACGCTCATCAAGCGCTTGGCGGTTCTCACGCGCTGATGCAGAAGCCAGCGATAGGGTGGCAGGCCGGTCGAAGCGCGAAACGCGCGCGAGAAATGACTGACCGATAGGCCGAGTTCGGCCGCGATGGTCTGCAGCGGCAGTTTGCCATTGAGGTCCGACTCGAGCTTGTCGCAGGCGCGCGCCAGCTGCCATGGGGCAAGTGCGCCCCGGCCGGTCTCGGCCTTGTGCCTGTAGCCTCCATAGGCCTGAGCGACGTGCGCGGTCAGCGCCAGCATCATGTGATCGATGAAGAGCTGGTTGGCCTCATCAGGCCGGCGCAGCCCCGCGCGCAGGGACGCGCCGATATGTCGGATGATTGCGTCATCGTGCCCGACAAGCCCGCAATCCAGCGCATCGATGCGTCGGGCCCCCGATTGATCGGCGAGTCCGTCGAGGGCCGAACGCGGCACGTAGAAATGGAGAGAATGAAGCGGTTTGTCGATCACGTAACGCGGGTCGGCCTTGAGATCGTAGAGATAGGTCGTCCCGGCGTGAACATCCGCTTTCTTGATGTGACGGCCCTGCTCCCAGAGCTCGCAGTCCGGATAGTCGCGCAGCTTGAGGCTGACGAGATAGGCATCTTCGGCAGCGAGCGAGCCGGAAAGGCCCGGCACAGGATTGTCGTTGCGTGTTTCGGTGACCGCAATCTCGGTGCCGCGCAGCGAGCGGGTCACCAGCGAGGGCGGCGCTTCCGCGAGGCGAAGGAAGTCTCCGAGCCGTTCGCCGTAAGCGCCTGTCCTGGTCATCGGATGTCTCTTCTGTGAAGGTCCAAAGAAAGGACCAAGAGCAGGCCACAGCGTCCTGCCATTTCGAGAACAGTATATCGGCTATCCACCCATTGCTGTCCACGACCGACGACGTCGCACCCGGCAAGGCCTGCGCGCTCGCCCCAGCGCGACCGGTATCAAAATTTTCCAATCATTTCATAACGATCCGGTTCGCGCCTTGACGACCTGAGGGTGTCGTCGACCGAAACGCGGCGATCACGACTTTTCACAAACGCACGCAAGCTGCACGCGTGAGGCATCCTGGGAGCAGGATCAGGCAACGCAGGGCAGCATCAGGAAAGACGCGGGCCTTCGTGCCGCCTAGAACCCGCAAATCAACGGTGCCTGAGCTGCAACGGATCGCCTTCGGCCCCCCGCCCATTCGTTGAGCAGGGATCGCCAGACCGGCCCGTTCGGCTCCGCCATGCGGCGGCCGACGCCATGATCGCGAAGTCGCGCACCCAGCGACGCGCCCCCAATACGAGCAAAGTCCATGAGCAAGATTGTGTTGCGTGAATCTTCGAATGAAATTCCCGCCGTGTCTCAGGTACGGCGCGACGCCCCGTCGGCCGGCGACCGGCCCCCTGCCGAAGTCGAGATGGCCCGCGTGCTCGGAACGGTGCCTTTCCGTATGGCATTGGATTCGTCCGGCGCAGGGATTGCGCACTGGAAGCACGAGCCATTGCACGACATCGTCGCGCCCATGGGCCACCACGTCATCATGGCTTACAACTGCTCGGTCCAGCGGATGGAGCGGCGGTCCGGACGATCCGTCGCGATCGGGACGTTTCGCCCCGGCGTGGTGACCATCATTCCCGAAGGATCGAGCTCGCGGTGGGACATTCCAAAGCCCGTCGACGTCGTCCAGCTCTATCTTCCACAGGCAACGCTGACGCGTGTTGCGGACGAAGCCAAAGCCGGAGCGCCGGCCGATCTTCTGGAGCGGACCGCCCATCCCGATCCCGTGACGTCCCGATTGCTCCTGAGTGCGGCGGATGTGCTGGAAGGCAATGAGGCGCTGGATACGCTGTTCAGGCAGCAACTGATGGATTTGCTGGCGACGCGCCTTCTCGCTGCGCACAGCGGCTCGCCGAACATAATCGCGCCGGTCAGGGGCGGGCTGGCGCCGAAGACGCTGCTTCGCGCGATCGAGCGCCTGCGCTCGGACAGCGATGACGACGTCTCGCTCGGGGCGCTTGCTGCGGAGGCCGGCCTGTCGCGCTTTCACTTCTGCCGCGCATTCAAGGACAGCACCGGGCTTTCCCCTCATGCCTGGCTGCGCCAGCACCGGCTTGAGCAGGCCATGAACATGCTGCGCGACACCGAATTGTCCGTCGTCTCGGTCGCGGCGACGCTCGGCTACGCCTCGCAGACCGCCTTTGCCGCCGCGTTTCGAAAGTTGACCGGGGAATCGCCGAGCGATTGGCGGCGGCGGGCGCGTTAGCAGCAATCGCGCTGCAATCGCGTCAATCGCGCTGGGGCATCGGCCCATGCGGTTCGCTAGGAATCATGGTGTCCACAAACTCCAGAAATGGAAACTGCAAATGGCCTTGATCAATTCCGTCAGCCGGCTCGCGAGCACCTCGCGGCGGAAAATCCTCGCGACAACGCTCATGTACGCGGCATCGATGACTGTCCGCTCCACCTCGGCAGCGGGTAGCGAAACGAAAACAGCGGCCCTCTCCACCGGAAAGAACGACGTTGCGACCTCGGTCACCACCAACGACGGCGTGAAGCTCTTCTACAAGGATTGGGGACCGAAGTCCGCGCAGCCGATCGTGTTTCATCATGGCTGGCCGCTCAGCGCCGACGACTGGGATGCCCAGATGCTCTTTTTCCTCGGCAAGGGCTTCCGCGTGATCGCGCATGATCGCCGCGGTCATGGCCGCTCGAGCCAGGTCAGCGACGGGCATGACATGGATCATTATGCGGCCGATGTCGCAGCCCTCGTCGAGCATCTCGATCTTCGCAACGCCATTCACGTCGGCCACTCCACGGGCGGCGGCGAGGCCACGCGCTACGTCGCGCGTCATGGCCGCGATCGCGTCGCCAGGCTGGTGCTGATCGGCGCCGTGCCGCCGCTGATGTTGAAGACCGAGTCCAATCCCGGCGGATTGCCGCTTGAGGTGTTCGACGGCTTGCGCCGGCAGCTCGCCGCCAACAGGTCGCAATTCTATCTCGAATTCGCGGGCGGACCTTTCTATGGCTACAATCGTCCGGGTGCCGAGCCTTCGCAGGCCGCGATCTGGAACTGGTGGCGTCAAGGCATGATGGGCAGCAGCAAGGCCCACTACGACGGCATCAAGGCCTTCTCCGAGACCGACTTCACCGAAGATCTGAAAGCCATCGCCGTGCCGACGCTGGTCCTGCACGGCGGCGATGACCAGATCGTCCCCGTTGCCGACTCGGCAGCGCTGTCGGCCCGCCTTTTGAAGCACAGCACCCTGAAGATCTACGACCTGCTGCCGCACGGCCTGTGCACGACACATCCCGACATCGTCAACGCCGACCTGCTCAAATTCGTGACGGCGTAACCACGCGCTTCCATCGCAATACCTCAACCAAGGAACAATCGACATGCGCATCGTCATCATTGGCGCCGGCTTCGCCGGCATGTATGCCGCCCTTTCCGCGGCCCGGCTACGCGACATCCAGGGTGTCTCGCCGGAAAAGCTCGAGATCGCGCTCGTTTCGCCCGAGCCGACGCTGGTGGTTCGCCCGCGGCTTTACGAACCGAAGCCCGAAACCCTGACGGCCCCGTTGCAGCACGTGCTGAAGGCGATCGACGTCGTCTATGTCCAGGGCCGTGCCGAGGCGATCGATACCGGGGCGAAGCTCGTCGAGATCGTTGCCGCACAAGGCGCCAGGAAGAAGCTGTCGTATGACCGGCTGATCGTCGCCACCGGCAGCCGCTTGTTCCGCCCGAACGTTCCGGGCCTTGCCGAGCACGGCTTCAGCGTCGACCAGCTCGATGACGCCATCGCGCTCGATCGCCATTTGCACCAACTCTCCAGCTGCCCGGCCTCGAAGGCGCGCAATACCGTCGTCGTGGCTGGCGGCGGCTTCACCGGGATCGAGGCCGCAACCGAGGTGCCATCGCGCCTACGCGCAATTCTCGGCAAGGATGCGGAATTGCGCGTGGTCATTGTCGATCGCAACGCGGCGATCGCCCCGGACATGGGCGCGGGCCCCCGCCCCATCATCCAAGAGGCGCTACGCAAGCTCGGCGTCGAAACCAGGCTCGGTGTCGGCGTCGGCTCGCTCGATAAATCCGGCGTCACGCTCTCCAGCGGCGAGCACATCGAATGCGAAACCGTGATCTGGGCCGCCGGCATGCGCGCTGCTCCGTTGACGGCGCAGATTCCCGCCGAGCGCGACCAATTCGGCCGGCTGCTGGTCGACCGCGAGCTTCGCGTGCCATCCGTGAACGGTGTCTTTGCGACCGGCGATGCCGCACGGGCCGCGTGTGACGACAACGGCAATTACGCGCTGATGTCGTGTCAGCATGCGACCCGGATGGGCGCCTTCGCCGGCAACAACGCCGCCGCCGAGCTGCTCGGCGTTTCGACCAGGCCTTATCACCAAAAGGCCTATGTCACCTGTCTCGACCTCGGCGAAGCCGGCGCGCTGTTCACCCGCGGCTGGGAACGCACGGTCGAGATGGTCGGCGACGTCGCCAAGAAGACCAAGCAGGAAATCAACACGGTCTGGATCTATCCGCCCAAAGCCGAGCGCGCCGCAGCGCTGGCCTCGGCAGATCCGGAGCGCGTCACCTCTCTCTAGACATTCCACGATCCACAACGCTCAACAGGAGACTAAAATGAATCTGCACAACACATCCTCCCCCGCGACATCGAAACCCGAAGAGCTCGTCCCGTCGCGCTATGCGGTGCGGATCGGTGAGATCGACGTGCTGGTCGTCAGCGACGGCGTGCTGCCGCTGCCGACCACCATGCTGGCGCACAACGCCGACCCCGCCGTCCGGGCAGCCTGGCTGGATGGCATGTTCCTGCCGCCGGACGCTTTCGACTGGGCACTGAATGCGGTGATGGTGCGAAGCGGCGACAAGACCATCCTGATCGACGCCGGACTTGGCTCCGATCCGGACCTGCACTTGCCCAGGGCCGGGCAGTTGATCAAGCGACTGGAGGCCGCCGGGATCGATCTTGCGTCGGTGACCGACCTGGTGCTGACCCACATGCACATGGACCATGTCGGCGGGCTGCTCGTCGACGGCGTGAAGCAGCGGCTGCGCAAGGATCTGCGCATCCACGTCGCGGCGGCCGAGCTCAAGTTCTGGGAGGCGCCCGATTTCACCCACACCAACATGCCGCAGGGATTCCCGGATGCGCTTCGCGCGGCCGCCAAGCGGTTCGCGAAGGAGTACGGCAGCCAAATCCGGCCGTTCGTCGACGAGCACGAGGTCGCACCGGGCGTCGTCGTCCGTCGCACCGGCGGTCACACCCCCGGACACAGCGTGGTTCGCGTGGCGTCCGGCGGCGACGCCCTGACATTCGCCGGCGACGCCGTGTTTGCTGTCGGGTTTGAGCAGCCCGAGTGGCACAACGGCTTCGAGCACGATCCGGAAGAGGCGGCGCGCGTTCGTATCCGCCTCCTGCGCGAGATTGCCAAGACCGGCGAGCTGCTGGTGGCCACGCATATGCCGTTCCCATCCGTCGGCCATGTCGCAGTCGCCGGCGATGCCTTCCGTTGGGTGCCGGTGTTCTGGGACTACTGATTGCAACTCAGCGAGACCGAGCCGGGGCACGTGCTCATGAGTGGGTGCGCGCTCCGGTTCAAGACCCTCACAACTGCCGGTCACCGAGAACCGTAACGGAGCGCGGTGACCGACAAGCTCGCCTTCAATCCAACCAGGCGGTGCGGCCGCCGCACCGGAGAGTGGAACATGCAAGATCAAAAAGTCGTCGTCGTGACAGGCGGCAGTTCAGGTATCGGTCGGGCAGCGGCGTTGCGCTTCGCGAAACAGGGCTACCACGTGCTCGTCACCGGCCGCCGCGCGAGCCTGATCCAGGAGACGATGCTGCAACACGCGAATATCGCGGGGATGGCGGCGGATGCTGCTTCCGCCGAAGATGCCAAGCGTACGATTGCCAAGGCGGTCGACACATGGGGGCGCCTCGATGCGCTGGTCAACAATGCCGGCGCAGGCGCCATTCTGTCGCTAGCCGATGTGACCGCCGATCGCATCGCGGATATTTTCTCCGTCAACGTGGTCGGTCCAAGTCTGCTCGCATCGGCCGCGCTTCCTCATCTCAAGGCCACAGGCGGCACGATCGTCAACGTCTCCAGCACCTTTGGGCACAAGGCGGCGGCCGGACTGTCTCACTACGCAGCCAGCAAGGCCGCCGTGGAGCATTTGACGCGGTGCTGGGCACTGGAGCTGGCGCCATTCGGCATCAGGGTGAACGCCGTCGCGCCAGGGCCAACCGAGACGGGTGCGCTGACCGGCATGATGGGATTGTCGGCCCAACAAGCCGCGGCGGTCGAAGAACAGGAGCGCGCCAGCATACCGCTCGGCCGCCGCGGGGTACCCGACGATATCGCCGAGTGGATCGTCCAACTCGCCGGGCCTGCCTCGGGTTGGATAACCGGCCAGGTGATCAGCATCGATGGCGGACTGGGGTTGGCCTGATCCGGCGGACCCAATAACGTTGCCTACCTGACGCTTCATGCGGGCACCACCGGCAGCTCGCGCGGCTCGTGGATGACATGAGTGTGCTCTTATCCGGCAAACGGCCGGGCATCTGCCGCAATGAGCTTGATCAAGTCCGCCTGACGGCGCACGCCGGTCTTTCCAAAGATATTCTGGAGATGAGTTTTCACGGTGGCCTCGCTGATGCCAAGCGTCTCCGCCATCTTAGGTACTCCGCTGACCTTGAGCACCGCATCAAGTACCCGCACTTCGCTCGGCGTGAGTCGGAATTGTCGCACCGCCACTTCGATCGGATAGGGCGCCGCCATTGATACCTTTCGGACGAAGACGGCAGCGACCGCAGAGTGTCGGCCCCCGATTTGACGCCGCGCGCCCGACGTCAGCGGCAGTATATCGGCGACCCAATTCTGGCCAAGCTTACTAGACAGCGGAATGGCAACACCATCCACGCCGACAGCGCCATCGCCACCGCTCGCGGCGGCGAGAACATTGCGCAATAGCTGCGCCGCATGTGGGTCCACAGCACTCAAATTATTGTTGACGGTTCGCAAGATCGTCGCATCGTCGAGCAGCGCCTGCGCGGCTATGTTGGAGAATGCGATATGACCGTGCTTGTCCAACAGAAAAACGCCGGCATCGAGCCCGTTGAGCGCATCTGACAGACTTCCGGCCTTTTCCTTTTGAAGGTCGATGACATTGCCGATCGACACCGCGCGGCGCATGTGGGGAACCAATAGATGCATGCGCTGCCGCATATCGTCGTCGGCAAGCCCTTGGCGCTCGTTTCGGAAGACTCCGAACTGAGCGAAGCTCGTTGCGGACTTGTCGAGCGTGGCAGCCAAATGATCGGCCCACCCATTCGGCTTGACCCACTCCTTGTAGAAGGTCGTCTCGACGAACTCATCATAAGGCAAAACGTTGGTCGTGTTGTAGATCTCCCCAACTTTGAAAAAGAATTGGGCCGTCAAACTCGGATCGAAGCGGATATATTTCTTGAAGTACGCGTCCACGCTGGACGGTTCAACATTGTATACGTAGTGAAGTTCACCCTGAACGGTGATGTCCTTCCAGTAGATTCCAGCCGCAGTTCCGCCGATGAATTGCGTCGCCTGCTCGAGAACGCCTACCCATAAGCTGGAGTCGAGTGCTGCGTCGTAGATATCGCCGATCAACTGCGACAAAAATTCCGGATCGACCATTCCCGACACCGCTCGTTGGACTGACTGCGATATTGATGCGGGCAATCGCATCAACCGACCTGTGGGACACCCATATGCTCTGAGACCTGATGGCTTTGAGCGTGTGTATGGCGCGAGTCGATTGCCTCGCGCCTTGGTTGAGCGTTGTACAGGCGTGGAATATCGCAGGCCAGCCCAGATTTGGTGCGCCAGTATCGTGGCAACTTGCCAGACGGCACAGCGAACAGGCACTTTGTCGAGTGGAACGGCAGTGGCGTCGATCAAGGCTGGCTTGGTGACAGGAGTGCGCCTCGCCCGCCTGGATCCTAACGCAGGAAACGTCACACTGCACACCTTGAGGCACACAGCGGCGACGCGACTCCTGGCCTGGCGCTTGAACGCTTGGCAGTCGCCGACATCGGAAGACTATCGCTTACGGCGTGGGCAGCCGTATAAGTCGCTTCCGCGGGGCGGCGGCAGCCTTGGTTGCTCGGTTGCGGCTAGTGCCGTCGCATCGTTGCGGTCTGGAGCCGTGTTCACGTCGATCTCCTGGGGCACGCGCATGGCGGGCGGTCCGGCAACGCGCAGGCGATCATTCGCTGCTGGCGAGCCCACGTAACTTCAATCGTCAAGATTTTGGCCAGTCATCGCGTCGATGCGCCCGATGGCAGCATCATGGGTGGTTTTTTAAGATGCGCGACGATGCAGCAGTTCTGCTGAGTTTTCCCGACGTGGCAAAACATTTTTCCGGAGTGCCGAGCTCAGAACCAGATCATGCAGGAAAAACTGCTGCATGCCCGAAAGCGAGCCTTCAATATCGCCCGCGAAGATTCGACAGCCGGTGTCTCCCCTGACGCGCCAGCGGCGAAGTTCGCGACGTGCTGAACTTGATCGGTGATACCTGCCCGGAATGCCCTCCTGATTAGAAGGACGGCGCCGGACCTCGAGGCCGACCCGGCTCTCCGATCAGGGGCCCAGTCGTTTCTAGACGCGCTTGCGCGCGTTGCCGACCTTTTTGACGGCCTTTTTCACCGCCGGTGCGGACTTTCCGGTCTCCTTCGCCTCAAACCGCACTTCGTAGTGCTGCCTGCCGGCCACCCTTCTTCGTTGTTTTGTTCAGCGAAACTGGCGTCGCGGCCGGAGATGCAGTTCGGCAACACTTGACCCAGAAAGCGGTAGCTAAAGCGGTAGCTAAAGACCGGTATTGCATCGGCTTCAACCGAACGGCTGATGCGCGGGTACGCGATCCCGCGCCACGTTCGCTTCGCGGATGCACGCGCATGGGTTCTGTTTCGCGCGGGTCTAGCCGGCCGATCACAATCGGCGGCGTTTTGGAGCTGAGAACGCGAATGTCTGGCGCCTCCCAGGGGTTACCAAATCTGATCAGATCTCGCCCACGTGCTGATCGGATACCGATCAGGGCAGCTCAAGTAACCATGATAGCGCTCCCCGTGGCAGTATTTAGGCTGATCAGTACTGCGTCGGCGGCGAGCCCAGCCGGCAGGCGCCGGCGTCAGGCCGCCGCGGCGCTGCTTGCCGGGATGTGTCTCGCTGCGAGCAACGCGCGAGCACAGGACGCCACCTGGCTGTCCAATCCGGGCTCGGGCAGCTTCAATACCGCGGCGAACTGGACCCCGGCCGCCGTGCCAACGGGCACGGCTTTCTTCGGGGCTACGAGTACCCCCTCAATATCTTTCGTGGCGACAACACGGTAGGTGGCTTCACCTTCAATGGGGGCGCCTCGAACTACAACTTCAGTGGCGGCGGTCTGCTGACATTCAATGGCGCCGGCATCGTTATCAGCGGGGGCAGCGCTACATTCGCAAATGCCATCGACTTCCTTGGTGCCGGCACCACGGCCGGTAGCGCCACGCTAAACGGTGGCGTGGATTTCTTCCAAACAAGCACAGCTGGAACTGCCACCATCAACGTTTCCGCAGGCTTTTTTGACCACAGCACGGCTGGCAACGCCACATTTACAGCCGGTAGTTCCTTGTTCCTTGACGACCACAGCACGGGCGGCAATTCGCATATTACCAATAGCACCGACATGCATTTGGCGCACAGCGCCTCGGGAGGCGATGCCAGCATCACCAACACGAGCAGCGGCAGCATCTTGTTCCGGGATTCGAGCACCGCTGGCAACGCCCGGATCACCAACTCCGGCATCGTGGAGTTCGGCATCGACGGCGGTTCCGGCATCACCAACAGCACGGCCGGCAGCGCGACAATCTCCAACGTTGGTACCGGACAGATCGTATTCACCAATACCGCAAGCGCAGGCAATGCCACCATTGCGAACAACGGCACCACCTTTGGCGCAGAAATCGATTTTGGAGACAGCACCACAGCCGGTAATGCGACCATCACCAACAACGTTGGGATTATTCGGTTCGGCGCCAGCAGCACCGCCGGCAACGCCACCATCGTCAACAACGCCGTTTTCGACGATCACGACTTCCTCGTATTCAGAAATAACAGCACGGCTGGCGCCGCCATTATCATCACCAATGCCGGTAGCGTCACCGGCTTTGGTGACAGCGCCACTGGTGGCACCGCGCGCCTCATTACCAATGCGAATGGCTTCCTCGACATGTCAGGGCTGGCGACAGGCGGCATGACTGCTGGCTCAATCGAGGGTGCAGGCACCTATTTTCTTGGCGCGAACCAGCTCATTGTCGGCGGCAACGACCTCTCGACTGTCGTCAGCGGGGTCATTTCAGATGGAGGCGCAGGCGGTGGTGCCGGCGGCTCACTGGTGAAGGTCGGAGCCGGCACCCTGATCCTGTCGGGTATCAACACCTATACGGGAGCAACCGCGGTGAATGGCGGCGCACTGGAAGTAAGCGGATCGATCGCCTCCACCAGCAGTGCGACGGCGGGCCCGGGGGGCGTGCTACAGGTCGACAATGGAGGCGCGTTGGGTACGGCGCCGGTTGCGCTCTCAGGCGGCTCGCTTCGCACCAACTTCAACGGGACATTCGCGAATAGCATCACGTTTTCTGCGGGCGCGCTCAGCTCTTTGACCGCAGCCGCCGGAACGCAGGTCATGCTTACCGGACCTGCCTCCATCGCAAGTGGAGCAACCGCGCAGTTCGGCTCGCTGACGGATACCGGCACGGTCGTGTTCCAGCCGGGTAGCGGGACCATCGCCCCCTCGGCGGAGGTGGTCGTCGCAGGCGGCAAGCTGATCGTGAATGGATCGCTCGCCGATGCCGCAATGAGTACGGTCAACTCGGGTGCCACCCTTGGCGGAACAGGTACCCTGGGCAACACCACTGTGGCGAGCGGCGGAACGTTCGCCCCCGGCAATGGCACGGCGGGGAGTTCGATGACCGTCGCTGGCAATCTCGCTTTCCAGTCCGGCGCGCTATATCTGGTCAGCCTCAACGCGACGAACTCGAGCTTGGCCAGCGTGACCGGCACTTCGACACTCGACGGATCGGTTGGCGTCAGCGTGGCCGCCGGCACCACTTTAGCGAAGAAGTACACCATCCTCACAGCGGCCGGGGGCGTCAGCGGGTCCTTCACCGATGTCGCGACGCTGGGCCTACCCGCGGGTGCGTCCGCCAGCCTGAGTTACGACTCCAACAATGCCTATCTGAACTTCACGCTGGATTACAGCGCCAGGAACAAGCTCAACATCAACCAGACCAATGTCGCCAACGCCCTGGCAAACTTCTTCAACACCAATGGCGGCATCGCCGCAGCCTATGCCTCCCTGTCGCCGAACGGCCTGACGCAAGCCTCGGGCGAATCCGCAACTGGAGCGCAGCAGACGACCTTCAATGCGATGAACTTATTTCTGGGATTGTTGACCGACCCCTTCATCGCCGGTCGCGACGGTGCCGGCAGCGGCACTCGCGTGACGCCATTCGCGGAACAGTCAGGCTCGCTGGGTTATGCGGCGAAGCCGGACAAGAATCCGCGCGATGCGCTGACTGCGATCTATGCAAAGGCGCCGCCGCGTGGATTCGATTTCGATCACCGCTGGAACGTCTGGGCGGCCGGCTACGGCGGCTCGCAAGCGACCGACGGCAATGCGGCGCTAGGCTCGAACAATGCCAGCAGCAGCATCTATGGCACCGCTGTCGGTCTGGATTACCGCTTCTCAGCCAGCACCATCGCAGGCATGGCGCTGGCCGGCGGCGGCACCAGCTTTTCTGTCGGTGGCCTCGGTTGGGGTCGCTCCGACCTGTTCCAGGCCGGCGTCTTCCTGCGTCATACTGTCGGCCCGGCGTATCTCTCGGCTGCACTTGCCTATGGCTGGCAGGATGTGACCACTGACCGCATCGTCACCGCGGCAGGCATCGATCATCTGCGCGCGGAATTCAATGCCAACACGTTTGCGGGCCGCCTCGAGGGCGGCTATCGCTATGTGACACCGTGGATGGGCATTACGCCTTATGCCGCCGCGCAGGTCACGAATTTCGGCCTGCCGAGCTACGCCGAAAGCGTGGTGTCCGACGGCGGCGCGTTCGCACTGGCCTATGCGGCCAAGAGCGTGACCGATACCCGCAGCGAGCTCGGCTTTCGCAGCGACAGGTCGTTCGCCATGGAGAATGCCGTGCTGACGCTGCGCGGCCGTCTTGCCTGGGCGCACGATTTCAACCCGGACCGCAGCGTGGGCGCGGTGTTCCAGGCGCTGCCGGGCGCCGCCTTCGTTGTCAACGGCGCGCGACAGGCCAGCGACTCCGCGGTGACCACGGTCGCCGCCGAGACGAAATGGCTGGACGGCTGGTCGGCCGCCGCTACTTTCGAGGGCGAGTTCTCCAACGTGACGCGCTCCTATGCCGGCAAGGGCGTGGTGCGGTATGCGTGGTAAAGGCCTACGTTCGGCTGAAAGATGAGCATTTGATGGATGATGGATTCAAAGCAACACCGGACCGGTGACGGTACGAGGTGGTGTCGCTGCGGTTCCGAAGTTCTAGGTCGGCCTCGGCCGCTTCAAAATCGCTCTTGGAAATGATGGCGGGTAACTCGATTGCCGATCGCATGTTTCGGTGAGGTCGGCGGGATAGGCTGCCGGAATGGGATAGGCCGGCGCTTCCGGTCGATGAGATCAATCAGCGCCGTTTCGTACTCGTCCTCGGACTTGTCGGGCTCGAAGGATTTCTGATTGACGTTGTGCCGGGCGAGATCAAGATGAAAGCGATAGGACGTTACGGGGGCTGTAGCTAACACCCCGGCAGATACGCTTGCTGCCTTGTTGTTCTCTTGATCTATTGTGGCCTCGCTATCCTGCGAGCGGTTCTCGTCGGTCTTCCAATGCCGCCAGCAGGCGCCGTGCTCTGCGCACTGGCGCCTGGAGAACCTGAGGAGGTCGCAGCGAGGGAAGCGGCGTCCAATGAGTTTTATGAATCGACCATTGTTTGAATGCACCCGGTTATCTGCTGAGATGGAGCAAGACATGGTACTTCTCCGCGTGTTTGCAGCTGCTTTTGTATGCCTCTGTTTTCAAGCTGGATTTGCCCTTGCGGAGGATACGTTGGGGCAACTCGCAGGTAGTTGGAAGCTAAGCTCATGGACAATTCAGATTATCGGTGGAGAGGCTGCTGAACCCTTCGGTCCCAATCCCAAACGCAGGGCGATCTTCGCGGCGGACGGATACGTGACGTTCGTCACCGTGGCCGCAAATCGCAAACCGGCAACAACCAATGACGAGTCGGCAGCCCTTCTGAAGTCGCTCCTTGCTTACTCCGGAAAATTTACGGTCGAAGGAGACAAGTTTACAACCAAAGTGGATATATCGGCGAATGAGCTTCTCACCGGACAGGACCAAGTGCGATTTTTTCAAGCTGGAAGGTGACCAGCTGACCATTCGAACAGCTGAACAGGTCAGCTCCGTTTTGCCCGGAAAGAGAGTGGTAGGAAGCCTTACTTGGGAACGCGAGCGCTAAGAGCGCTTGGCTGGCAATCTGTATTCAGCTTCGCCCGCTTCGATGAGGCATGAAGATGTCAGGTCAGGACGCGGCCGGCGCGGCCAGAACCTTCAACCACGACAGACGCCTGATTTTCTGAATCTGGCTTGATGTCAGGCCGGTCTCGAGCCTGATTGAGTGTTCGCCGCCGGAAACGATCACCGTCAATTCCCCGAGCAGGTTGGTCTTGACGGTGGCCTTCCGGTATTTGACGTCGACGTCCTCGTCCGTAGCGCCCAGATCTATCCCATTACACTCGATCTTCGCGTGAAACGGGAAGCGCTATGCGCGTCCAAGCGCACGCGGCCCGATCGACCGCGATGATGACATCGTGCCGGTGTTTTGCCCGACGTGTCAACTTCGGCGGAGCGCCAGGGGTCGCGGCGACACCGCCTCAAAAAGCCCTTGTCGCTCAGGGGGCTTTCTACTGTGCATGGGGTTGTTTTCGAGCTTTTCGGTTCGGACGCGAAAGAAAAAACAGAAAAGCGCGCGCCCCTCCAGCGGCAGATTGAGCTGGAGGCGATCGCGCAGGGTCATCGCCCGACCTTCGCGCATACAATGCATGCAAGCATATGCCTGTGGCAGCAGCCTCGGGCGTAGTACATGCCGGAAAGACCATTCGAGCCCCGCTGTCGGAGAACGCGCAAGGCAATGACAATCACGTTACCTGCCGCTGCGCGCGCGCCCGATCATCCCGTTGCCGATGGCCTGCCGGCCGAGCAGCGCCGCTGGGCGATTGCCGCGATCTTCACTGCGCTGGCGATGGCCTCGCTCGACACCGCGATCGCCAACATCGCGCTGCCCGCCATCGCCGCCGATTTGCATGTCAGCCCGGAGCAGTCGGTCTGGGTGGTCAACGTCTACCAGATCGCGCTGGTGGCGACGCTGCTGCCGCTCGGTGCGCTCGGCGAGATCGTCGGGCACCAGCGCATCTATCTCGGCGGCCTCGTGCTGTTCACCATCGCCTCGCTCCTCTGCGCCGTCGCCTGGTCGCTGGACAGTCTGCTGGTCGCGCGCACCCTGCAGGGCCTGGGTGCGAGCGGCATCATGAGCGTCAACACCGCGCTGGTGCGCTTCGTCTATCCCGGCCGGATGCAGGGCCGCGGCTTCGGCCACAACGCGCTGGTGGTCGCCACCGCCTTCACCTTCGGCCCCTCGATCGCCTCCGCGATCCTCGCGGTCGGTCCGTGGCCGTGGCTGTTCGCGGTCAACATCCCGTTCGGCCTCGTCGCAACCGGCATCGGCTTTGCGATGCTGCCGAAGACGCCGCGCGCCGATCACGGTTTTGATTTCCTCGGCGCACTTCTCGCCGCCATCTGCCTCGGCCTGTTCATCACGGGCATCGGCAGCGCCGCGCATAATCTGTCGCCTGCTATCGTCGCAGTCGAGCTGGTCACGGCGCTCGCGCTCGGCTTCATCCTGACGCGCCGCCACGCCGGCCATCCCGCGCCGATGCTGCCGATCGACCTGTTCAGCCGGCCGATGTTCGCGCTGTCGGCGGCGACCGCCGTCTGCTCCTTCGCGGTGCAGGGCCTCGCCTTCGTCTCGCTGCCGTTCTATTTCGAGGACGTGCTCGGACGCTCGCAGGTCGAGACCGGTTTCTTCATGACGCCGTGGCCGCTGGTAGTCGGCATCATGGCGCCGATCGCGGGACGCCTCTCCGATCGCCATCCGGTCGGCCTGTTGGGCGGCATCGGCCTCGTCCTGCTCGGTCTCGGCATGGCGCTGCTCGCGCTGCTTCCGGCGAGCCCGGGCATTCCCGATATCGTCTGGCGGATCATGATCTGCGGCATGGGGTTCGGCTTCTTCCAGGCGCCGAACATGAAGGCGATCATGTCAAGCGCGCCGCCACACCGCGGCGGCAGCGCTTCGGGCATCGTCGCCACCGCGCGCCTGACGGGGCAGACGACCGGCGCAGCGCTTGCCGCAGCGTGCTTTGCGCTCGCCGGCCACAACGGCGCGACCGTGGCCCTGGCGTTAGGCGCGGGCTTTGCCGCACTCGGCAGCGTGATGAGCTTTTTGCGGTTGGCGGTGAAGTAGGCCGGCTCTCACGGCGCCTTCTGCGCGATCGGTCGGCTCACGATCGCTGCCGCGTCGAGCGGCTCGCATGTGATCGTCCGCCGCAGCTTTGGTGGATTGTCCCAACCCGCGGTGTCGCTCAGGGGCTTATACGAGCCGCCCTGCGGCGTCAGAACGACCGGCTCCGATTTCAGGCAGGCATCGGGAAACGCGATGCCGTGTCCGCCGCCTTGCGAGAAATGCCCGACCAGCATCTGCGACGCCTGCATCCGCGCCGCCGGCGAGGCCCGCATCGAACGATCGGGATCGAAGGCGCGATAGCACGGCCAGTCGGTATGACCGGGTGCGAACTCATAGGTGATCCTGCAAGCCGCGCCGGCCGATTTCACGAACGGCGCATCCGAAGGCGCCGCCGCGTCGCGCTCGAACACCAGGGTCTGCAATGTCAGTGCTTCCGTCGTCGCATCCGGCGAGACCGGCTTGCCGGGATCGATCGCGATTTCACCGCGTGAAAACACCAGCCTGGTCCTGGGTTGAACGTCCCTGGTCTCCAGCACCATCAGGGGTCTTGCGGCCCAGGAGCGATCCAGCTCCACGTCGCCGCTGCCCATCGTCAATCGCACGTTGCCGAGAGCCGGGTTGTCCCTGGCGAAATCGATCATGCGGAGGCGCACGGTCTCCTTCGATGCCTCCAGGCTGAGGAAGCGCAGATCGTCGACCTTGCGCGTGATCGGCATCATCGGGTCGAAGCGATCGTCGATATTGAACCGGACGATCTTCTTCAGCTTGGCCGCGGCGGGTCCCTTGGGCGTGGCCGGCGGCGCGACGTCGATCACGAGCAGCGCGCCACCCGGTGAAAAGGTATCGCCGAAGGCGCGCTGCCAGATCGCCGTCAGCGGCGAGCTCGTCCGCTGGTCGACGTCCCGCGCGAAGACGATCTGCTGTCCGGCACGAATGACCGGAAAATTCTGGAATGCGCCGAGCGCCGCGCCCGTGTTGACAGCTTCTCCGGTGAAGTGGATGCATCTGGACCGGTCGTCATTGCCGGATTGTTCGACCGGCCTGGATGCCGAACGCGAGCAGAAGCTGAGATCGTTGTCGACCGTCTTCTGCGGACTGATGGCCGTCGCGTAGATGGGCTCCGGCGCGCCTGGAATTTCCATCGGCAGCGGAGAGGTCGCGAACATGTCGACCTCCACCATGGTCAGCAACGACTCGGCGTCCTTTGAGCACAGATCCCGCCGCGGCAGCGTATTGGTGAGAAGCCGCGCGGCGTCGGCGCCGACGATGCAGGACATGGTGTCCTGCGGATTGTTCCGGCTCATCCAGATCAGATGATCCTTGCCCCTGCTGTCGACCAGCAAATGCGGTGCCGCATGATGGCGGCGCGGCGGCAGCCAGATCGGGACGGTTTCCGACAGCATCGGCTCGCGCTTGAGCAGCGCCTCCGGAAGCTTGGTCACGCCCACCAAACGCAGCTCGGCGTCGACCTCGTTCGGATCCTGCGTGTACTCGAACACAGGCAGCTTTCCGCAGGTCATGCAGGTGACGGCGATGTCTGATCGCACGTTCTCGAAGGACAGGATGACCTGATCCGGCTCGTTGCGATATTTGGCGGGATCGGCAGCCTTGAACGGATGATCCACGACACGGCTGGCCTGGAAGCCGTCAGAGCGGAACGGATCGGATTCGAATTCGAAATAGGTCGATCGATCCCAGCCGCGAAAGGCGTTGTATCCGCCCATGCTGACGCCTGCCAGGACCATCTTCGAATCGGTCTGGCAGCGCGTCGCGCTTCCGGTCCCGCTGCCATTGCGGATATAAGTGCAGAGCCGGAACGCCGCATTTTGCAGGATGCGATCGCAATCGTTCTGGTTATAGCCGTAGGTGGCGAGGCCGTGGCGATAGCAGAGATCGTGGAAGACGCAGGCCTGTCGGAAGCGCTGCAGGACGAGGTGGCGCCTGCCCTTGTCGTCCCTGCTTCCATCGAAGAAGATGTTGGTCACCGCGGGAAGGCTGCAGTTCAGTCCCTCGCCGCTGCCGCCGATCGTGCTGACGACCTCCGGTCCCGATTCGAAGGAGGTGATGGTGGCGGGCATCTCCCCATCGGTGATATCGTCGACATTCTTGTAGAGGGAGTCGGCGACGAACGAGGGCAGATAGTTCAAGAGCAGAAAGATCGCGACGATCGCCGCGATCGACCAGCCGATCACCTTCCTGGACATGCCGCACTCCGCTAAAGCTATTCTCGTCGCAATATGGCTGACAGGCTCGGAAATTAGCGGGCGTCGCCGCAATCGATGGCGGCCCGGTGTTAACCTGAGGACGATCGCCTCCAGGTTGTCTCGCTGTCAAGCGAGAGGCTCACAATCGCAGCCCTGAATTTGGGAGGGATGTCAGGCCAGATTTCGCGCCACGGTGGCGCCATCAGCAACGACCGGAACCGGCATTTGCTCATCCAGCGCGGCGAGGCGCGCGTCGATGGCATCGATGACCTTGCGCGAGAACGGTCCGAGATGCGCATAGGCCGCGATCATCTGCACCGCGATCCGCGCCGACGAGGTGTCGCGCTTGGCGCAATTCATGAAGGTCTGCCACAGCGGCCCGCGTGCCTCGGGAAGGGCGGTGACTACCTTGTGCACCGTCTCCATCGCCCCGATCCTGGCGCGAATGTCTCCCACGGCAAGCTCGGAGCGCTGCCTTGAACGGTCGAGCAGCGTCATCAGGCGATCAATACGGCCTGCATAGGCGGCCGGGCTGTAGATGTGCTCCAGCACCTTCTTGTAGTCCATCAGGATGTCGCGCAACGGCCGCACCGGATCGAAGTTGATCCCGGCCGTGCACTGATCGGCGCCGATGGTCGGCGCCACGTCGTGGCCCGGATGCAGCCGGCCTTCGCGCTCGAGCCGGCGTGTGAGCTGCGTGTTCGGCAAGGCATAGAGCAGGCCGACCATGCTGACGGGAATCGCAGCCTCCTCGATGAACTCGATCATGGCCTCCGCCATCGAGACCTTCTCGTTGTCGAAGCCGACGATGAATCCCGCAGTGACGAGCATGCCGGCCGCGTAGATCTTGTGGATGCTCTCGGCGATGTTGCGCCGCGTGTTCTGCTTCTTGCGCATCGCAACCAGGGTGGCGGGATCCGGACTCTCGATGCCGACGAAGATGCCGAAGAAATTGGCCGCCCCCATCAGATCGAGCAGCTCCTGATCGTCGGCCAGGTTGACCGAGGCTTCCGTGGAGAGTTCGAACGGGTAGCCATGGGCGCGCTGCCATTCGGCCAGTTGGGGCAAGAACAGCCGCAGCGACTTCTTGTTGCCGATGAAATTGTCATCGACGAAGTCGAGATGTCCCCGGTAGCCCATCCGGTAGAGCGTCTCGAGCTCGGCCAGGATCTGCTCGTTCGTCTTGGTCCGCGGCACGCGGCCGTAGAGCTCGATGATGTCGCAGAACTCGCAGGTGAACGGACAGCCGCGCGAATACTGCACACCGAGATAGAGATAGTCCTCGAACTTAAGCAGGTCGAACCGCGGCACCGGCGTCTTGGTGACGTCGGCCTGGAATTTCGGCGCGGTGAAAGTGCCGGAACGCGCCCCACCCTCCCAGGCCGCGATGAACTCATCGATGACGCTTTCGGCCTCGCCGAGCACCCGGATGTCGGCCCTCTCATAGATGTGGGGGCTCGAGGTGGGATCGGGGCCGCCGACCACCACCGGCTTGCCCGCCGCGCGGCAGAGCTCGATCAAACGCAGCGTGTCGGCCTGCTGCGGCAGCATTCCACCGGTGAAGACGACGTCGGCCCAGGCGAGATCCTCGTCGCCGAAGGGCGCCGTATTGCAATCGATCAGCCGGACCGTCCAGCTTTCGGGCAACATTGCCGCGACGGTGATCAGGCCCAGAGGGGCGGCTGGGCGCTTGACGCCCAGCACCTTGCAGGATTCGCCAAAGCTCCAGAAGGACTCTGCCGAGAACAGCGGATAGAGCATCAGCACGTTGCAGGGACTCGGCACGTTCATGGAACTCCTTTTGCTTCGCACCAGTGTATCAGAGCGTTGGCGTCTTGCACCCGAACAAGAGCGTCAAACTGTCGCTTTCGCATCGCGGCCCGACGTCGCCTTAGGCCGTATTCCTGGCGTCCAGGGAGATGGCTTGAATTGGGCGCCACGATGGCTTTTTCAGCGAGCGCATAACACCGGCCACTCTATAATCTTCCCGCGACCGCGGAAATCTTGATGGCTTACCCCTCAGAGTGTTGATTTGAACAGTTCCAGCTTGCCGGACACATTGGCCCCTGAGTCCATCGGTGGATGGGCCAATCAGGGGACTTGCGATGGCAAACCTAACAATCAACGGAAAAACCCTCACGCTTGACGTCGAGCCGGACACCCCGCTGCTCTGGGCGATCCGCGAAAATGCCGGGTTGACCGGCACCAAATATGGCTGCGGCATTGCACAATGCGGCGCCTGCACCGTGCACATGGACGGTGTCGCCATCCGCTCTTGCGGGATCTCGGTCGCCGAGGCCGAGGGCAAGGCAATCACCACGATCGAGGGGCTCGCCTCGGGCAGCACGCTGCACAAGGTGCAGCAGGCCTGGATCGCCAAGGACGTTCCGCAGTGCGGCTATTGCCAGAGCGGCATGATCATGGCTGTGGCAGCGCTCCTGAACGAGAAGCCGAAGCCGACCGACGCCGACATCGACGAGGCCATCACCAATATCTGCCGCTGCGGCACCTTCCAGCAGGTGCGCGAAGCGATCCACACGATCGCAAGCGCCTGAGGAGCCGGCACATGAACAAGCATGTTTCTCCCAAGATGAACCGCCGCTCCTTCGTCATCGGCACCGCCGCTGTCGGCACGGGCCTCGCCATCGGTCTTGATATCCCGTTCGGCGGTCCCGCCGTGGTCCGCGCAGCCGACGGCTCGCCCGAGGTCAACGCCTGGGTCGTGGTCAGGCCCGACGACACCGTGGTGATCCGCATCGCCCGCTCCGAGATGGGCCAGGGTTCGCTCACCGGCCTCGCCCAGCTGGTCGCCGAGGAGCTCGAATGCGACTGGTCGAAGGTCACGACCGAATATCCGACACCCGGCCAGAGCGTCGCCCGCAAGCGCGTCTGGGGCGATTTCTCGACCGGCGGCAGCCGCGGCATCCGGAGCTCGCAGGACTATGTCCGCAAGGGCGGCGCCACCGCGCGTGTGATGCTGATCCAGGCCGCCGCCGACGAGTGGAAGGTGCCGGCCGCCGAATGCACCGTCGCCAAGGGCGTCATCTCGCACAAGGCATCGGGCAAGACGACGACCTACGGCAAGGTCGCCGAAGCCGCGGCGAAGCTGACGCCGCCGGCCGACGTCAAGCTGAAGGATCCCAAGGACTGGACCATCGTAGGCAAGGGCCTGCTACGGCTCGACACCGCAGACAAGACCACCGGCACGATGGTCTACGGCATCGACATCAAGCTGCCGGGCATGCTGAACGCCGCGATCAAGGATTGCCCCGTGTTCGGTGGCAAGGTGAAGAGCTTCGACGAAGCCAAGGTCGACGGCATGAAAGGCGTCAAGAAGGTCGTCAAGGTCGGCGATTCCGCGGTCGCGGTCGTTGCCGACACCTGGTGGCACGCCAAGACCGCGCTGGAAGCGCTACCGATCGTCTGGGACGAGGGCGACAACGCAAAGGTCTCGAGCGAGACGATTGCGAAGTGGCTGGCCGAGGGCCTCGACGACGCGCAGCCGGCCTATGTCGGCAACAAGAACGGTGACGTGAAGGCGGCCATTGCCGGCGCCGCGACGAAGGTCGAGGCCGTCTACAACTATCCCTATCAGAACCACGCCACGATGGAGCCGATGAACGCCACCGCGCTCTACACCGCGGACAAATGCGATGTCTGGTGCGGCACGCAGAATGGCGAGGCGGCCTTCGCCGCAGTGCTGGAGGCCTCGGGCCTGCCGGCGGAGAAGTGCGACGTGCACAAGGTGATGCTCGGCGGCGGCTTCGGCCGGCGCGGCATGACGGACTATGTCCGCCAAGCCGTCGCGATCGCCAAGCAGATGCCGGGCACGCCGATCAAGCTGTTATGGTCGCGCGAAGAGGACATGACGCACGGAAGGTATCATCCGATCACCCAGTGCAAGATGACCGGCGCGTTCGATGCCGACAACAATCTGGTCGCGCTGCACTACCGCCTGTCCGGGCAGTCGATCCTGTTCTCGTTGCGCCCCGAAGCGTTGCAGAACGGCATGGATCCGGCCGCCTTCCAGGGCGTCGCCCAATCCGGCGAGGCCGCGTTCGGCTATTCGGTGCCGAACCTGCTGATCGAGCATGCGATGCGCAACCCGCATGTTCCGCCCGGCTTCTGGCGCGGCGTGAACGTCAATCACAACGCGATCTACATGGAATGCTTCATGGACGAGCTGGCCCATGCCGCAGGCCAGGACCCGCTCGAATTCCGCCGCAAGCTGATGGGCAAGAATCCCAAGCATCTGGCGGTGCTCAATGCCGTGGCCGAGAAGATCGGCTGGACAACGCCGGCACCGCAGGGCGTCTATCGCGGCATCGCGCAGGTGATGGGCTATGGCAGCTATGTCGCCGGCGCCGCCGAAATCTCGGTGACGGACGGCAGCAAGATCAAGGTGCTTCGCATCGTCGCCTCCACCGATCCCGGCTACGTCGTCAATCCGGCGCAGGTGGAGCGGCAGATCGCGGGCTCCTTCGTTTATGGCCTCTCGGCGCTGTTCTACGGCGGCTGCACCGTCAAGGACGGCCGCATCGAGCAAACCAACTTCGACACCTTCAACTCGATGCGGATCAACGAGATGCCGAAGGTGGAATCGGTGATGGTGCCGAGCGGCGGATTCTGGGGCGGTGTCGGCGAGCCGACCATCGGTGTTGCGGCGCCTGCGGTGCTCAACGCCTACTTCGCGGCGACCGGCAAGCGTATCCGCTCGGTGCCGCTGCGCGACCAGAACATCAGTTTCGCGTAAGAGAAGCCGCGGCGGCCGTTATGGCCGCCGCGGCACTTGCCGGGATGATCCACATGACCACGCGACCGATGACACGGCGCACTGCCGTGCTCGGCATCACCGCCGCAACCGCGACATTGGCGCGGCCATCGGTCTTGCGCGCGCAATCGACAGGCCGCGTCGTCGTGGTCGGGGGCGGCTTCGGTGGAGCAGCCTGCGCCCGCGCGCTCAAGCGCGCGCGAGGAGACTTGCAAGGAGACTTGCAAGTCATCCTGATCGAACCCAATGCGGTCTTCACCTCCTGCCCCTTCAGCAACGAGGTCATCGCGGGCCTGCGCGACATCGAAGCGCAGCAGTTTGACTACGCCAGGCTAGCTGCCGAAGGCGTCACCGTGATCGGTCAGGCCGTGACCACCATCGAGCCACAGCTGCGCAGCGTCCTGACGGCCGATGGCGTCGCGCTGCCCTATGACCGCCTCGTGCTATCGCCGGGCATCGACTTTCACTTCGATGCCCTGCCCGGCTATGACGCGGCCGCAGCCGCATCTGAAAAGATGCCGCACGCCTGGAAGGCCGGCGCGCAGACGCTGCTGCTGCGCAGGCAGCTGGAGGCGATGGACGACGGTGGCACGGTCGCCATCGCGATCCCCGCCAATCCCTCGCGCTGCCCGCCCGCGCCCTACGAGCGCGCCAGCTTGATCGCGCATTATTTGAAGACGCGGAAGCCGCGCTCGAAAGTGCTGATCCTCGATGCCAAGGACGATTTCCCGCAGCAGCGGCTGTTCGAGAAGGCATGGAAGGAGCTTTACGGCGAGATGATCGAGCGCATCGGCCTGTCGCAAGGCGGCCGCGTCACCTCGGTCGATCCCGCGACCAAAACCATCGTCACGGAGTTCGGCAACTACACGCCTGACGTCGCCAACGTCATCCCGCCGCAGCGCGCCGGGCACATTGCCGAGATCGCGGGCGCAACTGACGCCACCGGCTGGTGCCCGATCGATCCTGTGACCTTCGAGTCAAAGCTCGTCAAAAACGTCCATGTCATCGGCGACGCCTGCCTCGGCGGCGGCGTTCCCAAATCGGCATCGGCCGCAAACGCACAAGGCAAGGCCTGCGCTGCAGCCATCGTCAACCTGCTCGCCGGCCGTACGCCGGAGGCGCCACGGCTGACCGGCGTCTGCTACAACACCGTCGCACCCGGCTACGGCTTCTCGCTCGCCGGCAACTACCAGCCGAGGGGCGACATCTTCGCCGAGGTCGAAGGCGGCGCGACGAGTCCGGTCGATGCGCCGCGTGAACTGCGCGCCCGCGAGGCGGCCGAGGCGGAACGCTGGTTTCAAACCATCACGGCGGATACTTTTGGCTAGATCGACGGTCCACATCGTTGCTCTGATCGCCAGCCTCGCGCTCGTCTCCAACACGAGCGCCGAGGGACTCGCGCCCTACAAGATTGTCGGCGACGGCATCGCGGAATCGCTCACTGGCTCGCCTGGCGATCCCGCGCGCGGGCGCGCGCTGGTGCTGGCACGCACGACGACCTGTATCCTCTGCCATTCCGGCCCGTTCCCGGAAACGCGGTTTCAGGGCGACCTCGCGCCTGATCTCACCGGCGCGGGGAACCGCTGGACTGTGAGCCAGTTGCGGCTTCGGATGGTGGACGCCTCGCGCTTCAACCCGGACACCATCATGCCGTCCTATTACCGCAACGACGGCCTCGTCCGCGTCGGACGCAATTTCACCGGCAAACCGATACTGTCGGCCGCGGAGATCGAGGACATCGTGGCTTATCTTGCAACACTTCGGAACTAGGACTGGTCATGCCAACGACGCGACGACAATTTCTAACCCTGGCTGGCAGTGTCACGGTCATTCCAATCGTTACACCACGGTCGGTCGAAGCAACGCCCGCGATGCTCAACACGGCCATCCGCAACATCGTCGGCGAGGCGCCAATTCGCACCGGCAAGGTCAAGCTCGACATTCCGCCTCTGGTCGAGAACGGCAACACGGTGCCGATGACGGTCAGCGTCGCGAGCCCGATGACGGCGGACGACTACGTCAAGAGCATCCACGTCTTCAACGAGAAGAACCCGCAGCCGAACATAGGTCATTTCTATCTGAGCCCTTCTTCCGGCCGCGCCCAGATCTCGACGCGGATCCGGCTCGCCGACACCCAGAAGGTGGTCGCGATCGCCCGCCTCTCCGACGGCAGCTTCTGGCAGGTCACAGCGGATATTGTCGTGACGCTGGCCGCCTGCACCGAGGAGGTGAACTGATGGCCGCCCTCATCAACGTCCCCGCAAAGGCCAAGCGCGGCGACATCATCGAGATTCGCACGCTGACCTCGCACATCATGGAAACCGGCTTTCGCCACACCGTGGACGGTGCGCTGGTGCCGCGCGACATCATCACGAGCTTCACCTGCCGCTACAACGGCACCGAGATCTTCCGCGCCGATCTGTTTCCGGCCATCGCCGCCAATCCCTATTTGTCCTTCTTCACGGTCGCCAGGGAGAGCGGCAAGTTCGAGTTCGAATGGATCGGCGACAACGGCTATTCGTCCACCACATCGGCATCGATCACGGTCGAATGAATTTATGGCGCGCGATACTGCTGGCGGCGCTTGCCGCCACGGCTCCTGCCCTGCTTGCCGGCGAGATCCCGCCCGATGCGAGCCGCTCCGGCTATTTCTTCATGGGCCCCGATACCCGCGCCATGCAGGATGACGACAGCTCTAATCCGGGCATGCTGTTCGTGCTCGACGGCGAGGCGCTGTGGACAAAGAAGGCGGGCAGCGCGGACAAGGCGTGCGCAGACTGCCACGGCGATGCGCGCAGCAGCATGAGGGGCGTCGCGGCGCGCTATCCCGCCTTCGACAAGGCGCTCGCGCGCCCCGTCACGCTCGACCAGCGCATCAACCTCTGCCGCGCCAATCATCAGCAGGCAGCACCGCTACCCTACGAGAGCCGCGACATCCTGGCGCTGTCTGCCTTCGTTGCCCACCAATCGCGCGGCGTCGCAATCACGGCAGGCGACGATCCACAATTCAAACCTTTCGTCGAACAAGGCCGCAATCTCTTCATGCAGCGCGAAGGTCAGCTCAACCTGGCCTGCACCAATTGCCACGACGACAACTTTGAGAAGCGCCTCGCGGGCTCGCCGATCACGCAGGCGCAGCCGACCGGCTATCCGCTCTATCGGCTGGAATGGCAGACGCTGGGATCGCTCGAGCGGCGCCTGCGCAGCTGCATGACTGGTGTCCGCGCCCAGGCCTATGACTACGGCGCGCCCGAGCTGGTCGCGCTTGAGCTCTATCTGATGTCGCGGGCCCGCGGAATGCCGATAGAAACGCCAGCGGTGCGACCGTAACGCCCAAATTAGGGCTAGGCAGGCGTGGAACGGTCGCTAGTATCCCCCCAAATTGAGTCACAGGGAGGAACTAAAGTGGCTGACCACAAAATCTCGCGCCGTACGCTTTTGACTGGCACTGCCGCAGCTGGCGCGCTCAGCCTGACGGGATTGCCGGCGCGCGCCGAGGTGAACTGGAAGAAATATGCCGGGACCAAGCTGGAGGTGATCCTCGCCAAGGGACCGCGCGGCGATAACTTACAAAAATACGTCAAGGAATTCACCGAGCTCACCGGTATCCAGGTCGAGGCCGAGCAGATTCCCGAGCAGCAGCAGCGCCAGAAATGCGTCATCGAGCTCACCTCGGGCCGGCCGAGCTTCGACGTGGTCCATATCAGCTATCACGTGCAGAAGAGGCAGTTCGAGAAGGCTGGCTGGCTCGCCGACATGACGCCATTCATGAAGGATCCGACGCTGACCGCGCCCGACCTGGTCGAGAGCGATTTCTCGGCTGCCGGCCTGCAATACGCCAAGAACGACAAGGGCCAGATGCTGTCGCTGCCCTGGTCGGTCGACTATTTCATCCTCTACTACAACAAGGAGCTGTTCCAGAAGAAAGGTGTTGCCGTCCCCAAGACCCTCGATGAGATGGTTGCGGCCGCGGAGAAGCTCACCGACACCAAGGAAGGCACCTTCGGCTTCGTCGGGCGAGGCTTGCGTAATGCCAACATGACGTTGTGGACCAACTTCTTCCTCGACTACGGCGGCGAATTCCTCGATGCCAAGGGCAACATCCTGACGGACGGCCCCGAAGCCATCGAAGCGACCAAGCTCTACCAGACGCTGCTGACGAAAGTTGCCCCTCCTGGCGTGGCCGGCTTCAACTGGATGGAGTCGATGGCGTCGTTCACGCAAGGACGTTCGGCGATGTGGATCGACGGCGTCGGCTGGGCGCCGCCGCTGGAAGATCCGGCCGCCTCACGCGTGGTCGGCAAGGTCGGCTACACCGTGGTCCCGGCCGGACCGAAGGGGCAGTATTCGGCCACCTACGGCGACGGCGTCGGTATTGCCGCGGCGAGCAAGAACAAGGAAGCGGCCTATCTGCTCTGCCAATGGATCGTCTCGAAGCAGCAGGGCGCCCGGCTGCTCCAGGCCGGCGGTGGTGTCCCGTTCCGCAACTCGATCCTTGGCGATGCCGAGGTCCAGAAGGGCGTGAAGATGCCCAAGGAATGGCTGCAGTCGGTGATCGATTCCGGCAAGATCAGCAAACTTGGTCTTCCCGTCGTGATCCCGGTCGCCGAATTCCGCGACATCGTCGGCGCGGCGATCACCGCGACCCTGTCCGGCGCCGATCCCGCGACTGAGCTGAAGAAGGCCAACGATCAGTTCCGGCCGATCCTGGAGCGTAGCGAAAAGGCGTGAGTGCATTGACACAATCGACTCCGGGCGCGGCACAGTCTGCTGCCGCGCCGGAGAAGGAACTGCGGCCGCCGTCCTATTGGCCGTTCGTGGTGCCGGCGCTCGTCGTCGTGCTCGCCATCATCATCTTCCCGTGGGTCTTCACCATCTGGATGAGCCTGAACGAGTGGAAGGTCGGCTCGTCGACCACCTTCGTCGGATTCTCCAACTATCTGCGCCTGACCAGCGATCCTCGCTTCATCGAGGCGATCGGACATACGCTGGTCTACACCGTGCTGTCTGTGGTGTTGCCGCTCGTGTTCGGCACATTCGCGGCCGTGGTGTTTCACCAGAAATTCGCGGGACGCGGCTTCCTGCGCGGTGTCTTCATCATGCCGATGATGGCAACGCCCGTGGCGATCGCACTGGTCTGGACCATGATGTTCCACCCGCAGCTCGGCGTGCTGAACTATCTGCTGTCGCTGGTCGGCATCCCTCCGCAGCTCTGGGTGTTTCACCCGGCAACGGTGATCCCCTCGCTGGTGCTGGTCGAGACCTGGCAATGGACGCCGCTGGTGATGCTGATCGTGCTCGGCGGCCTCGCCGCGATCCCGACCGAGCCTTACGAGAGCGCGCAGATCGACGGCGCCAATCTCTGGCAGGTGTTCCGCTTCATCACCCTGCCGCTGATCATGCCGTTCCTGTTCATCGCCGGCATGATCCGCATGATCGACGCCGTGAAGAGCTTTGACATCATCTTCGCGATCACCCAGGGCGGACCGGGCTCGGCGTCGGAGACGATCAACATCTATCTCTACAGCGTCGCCTTCTCTTATTACGACCTCGGCTACGGCTCGGCGATCGCGGTCGTGTTCTTCCTGCTGATTGTCCTGCTTGCGGCGGTGATGCTCTACGCGCGCCAGCGCATGCTGTGGACCGAGATCGCGAGCGACGCATGACCCCAGGTCAGATCAACCCAAGGCAAATCATCGGCAAGATCAGCCTGTGGTTCGCGGTACTGGTCATCGTGTCGCCGGCAATCCTGTTCTTCCTCTGGATGGTGTCGCTCTCGCTCAAATTCGAGGTCGACAACGCCGCCTACCCGCCGGTCTTCATCCCCGAGCATTTCGCCTGGAAGAACTATGCCGACGTAGTCGCCTCCAATCGATTCGTGACCTATTTCTTCAACAGCCTGATCGTGACCGGGAGCGCGACGGCGCTCGCGCTGATCGTCGGCGTCCCCGCCGGTTACGGCATCGCGCGCATGGCCGCGCATAAATCCGCGATCGTGATCCTGATCGCCCGCATCACGCCCGGCCTGTCCTACCTCATCCCGCTGTTCCTGCTGTTCCAGTGGCTGGGACTGCTCGGCACGCTGGTGCCGCAGATCATCATTCATCTCGTGGTGACGGTACCGATCGTGATCTGGATCATGATCGGCTATTTCGAGACGACGCCGCTGGAGCTGGAGGAAGCCGCGCTGATCGACGGCGCCACGCGCTGGCAGGTGTTCCGCCACGTCGCGCTGCCGATTGCAAAGCCCGGCATCGCGGTCGCCTTCATCCTCGCGGTGATCTTCTCCTGGAACAATTTTGTGTTCGGCATCGTGCTGGCCGGACGCGAGACCCGCACCCTGCCCGTCGCCGTCTACAACATGATCTCGTTCGACCAGCTGAGCTGGGGACCGCTCGCCGCCGCTGCGCTGATCGTCACTCTCCCGGTGCTGCTGCTCACGGTATTCGCCCAGCGGCAGATCGTGGCCGGACTCACGGCGGGTGCGGTCAAGGGCGGGTGATCGCTGCTCACCCACCGATACGACGCTGACGCTTGTTCCGGCCGCATCCCGTCAAAAGGCTCGCGCCGTGCGGGCAGGCTGCGATGCGGCTACCGCATCGAGCCGCAGATCCTTTCGAATCCCGGCGTCCACCAGACCGGCTGGCGCAAACCTGCGAAGGAGCCGCAGGCGGTTCGCGAGCTTGCCTGCCGCATACCGGACTTTCGGCTGCGCCGCGCTCGCCGCCTTCAGAACGGTCTCGGCCACGACGGCAGGGAGCTCGGCCGTTGCCATCACCTCGTTCACCCGCTTGATGACGCCCGCGCGAGACTCGCGATACTCATCGAGCTTGGCATCCGGCTCCATGAAGTTCGCATCGAATGGCGTCTTCGTGTACGCTGGCTCGATGACCGAGACCCGGATGCCCCGCGTGCGCAGCTCATGGTCAAGTGATTCCGAATAGCCTTCCACGGCGTGCTTGGTCGCGGCATAGAGCGCGCCATAAGGCATCGGTAGAAAGCCAAGCACGGAGCCGATGTTGATGATGCGACCATTCCCTTGGCGTCGCATGTGAGGCACGACAGCGCGAGTCATCCTTACCAGTCCGAAGAAATTCGTGTCGAAAATCGATCGAGCCTGATCCATCGAGCTCTCTTCCGCTCCGGCAGGGGCAACACCGAAGCCGGCGTTGTTCACGAGCAGATCGATGCGGCCCTCGCGCTGCATCACTTCGCCGACGGCGGCTTCAACGGATTCATCGCTGGTCACATCGAGGGCCAGCATCTCGAACGACCGCCTGCCGGCCTGTGCGCCTCGTCTGCTGGTGCCGTAGACCTTGTAGCCGGCTTTCGCGAGCCGCTCCGCTGTGGCTTCGCCGATGCCTGATGAGGCGCCGGTAACAAGCGCGATCCTGGTGTTGGTCGTATTCACGAGCTTCTCCTGTGAGGGTGCCAGCCCCGAACCATTTTGATTACGATCGTAACTATTGATGTAAATGACGATCGTCATTATGATTGTCAAGACCCGGGACCAAGGATCTGCGACATGCGCGTTTCAAAGGAACAGGCGGCCAGGAATCGCGAGCGCATTCTCGATGCCGCCTCCCGCCTCATACGAGAGCGCGGCATCTCCGGCATGGGTGTCGACGCGCTGGCCGACGCTGCCGGGATGACCCATGGCAGCATGTACAGTCAGTTCGGCTCCAAAGAACGGCTTGTCGAAGAAGCGGTGACTCACGCCGTTGTCGGCAAAGAGCGAGAAATACCCGACGGATTTGCGCTCGGGGACTATTTTTCCGAGTACCTCTCGGCGGGACATCGCGACAAACCGGGAAGCGGTTGCCCTTTCGCAGCCCTGTGTTGTGAGATGCCGCGCCAAAGTGGCGGCGTGAGAGAACGTTTCACAGCCGGAGTGCGGCGCATGATCGGGCTGCTGAGTGCTCGAATGGCCTCAACGCTAAAGCCGCGGCAGCGCGAAGAGAAGGCGCTCGCGACGGCCGCCTCCCTGATCGGGGCACTCGTGCTCGCCCGCGCCGTGAACGATCCCAAGCTGTCCGACGACATTCTTCGCGCGACCAGAAACCACTTAAGCGATTGATCGCACCTCGCAGCGCCGCCGATGGTTCTACGTGGAGTTGACATAACGTAACGCTACTATATTTGACACAAAGACGTAACCGCGCTGATGCACACGAAACGCGATAGAGACGCCAATGTCAGCTCGTCCCCTGATCCCGCGCAGGAAACTGTTTGGCAATCCGACCTACGTCGGAGCGAAGCTGTCGCCGGATGGCCAATGGCTGTCCTGGCTTGCGCCCGTCGACGGCGTTCTGAACGTGTGGGTATCGCCGGTCGACAGCATCGCCGCGGGGCAGCCAGTGACGCGCACACGAGGCCGACCAATCAACTGGCAGACCTGGAGCCCGGATGGTCGCTACATCATGTTTCTCAACGACGAGAACGGCGATGAGAATCTGCACCTGTTCGTCGTCGATCCCCACACGCAGGAGCTCCGTGATCTAACGCCATTCGCGAACGTCCGGGCGCTTCCGACCTACTGGTCGCATGTTGTGCCGGACAAGGTCGCGGTCAATCTCAACGATCGCGACCCGCGTTGGCACGACACCTTCCTGCTCGATCTGGCAAGCGGCGAGCGTTCCCTGATCTGGGAAAACCGTCAGGAGTTCGACTATGTCGGGCTCGACTGGCAGCTGAGGCCGCGCCACGCCCGCAGCAACGCGGCCGACGGAGGTACACGGCTTTGGCGCCTCGAGGGTGGGGAGGCGACGCACTGGCGCGACGTTCCGTTCGAGGCCTACACAAGTACACGGCTCTGGACGTTCGACGCCGGATGTAACCACCTCCACATGAGCTCGAGCCTGGAGCATGACAAGTCGACGCTGCTGCGGGTCGACTGGTGGATCGGTGACGAGCGCGTCCTGTATCAAAGCGACTGCGCCGACGTGACGGGCGCCATCTTCAATACCAAAACCTTCGAACCGGAAGCAGTTTGCATCGACCCCGGCCGGCAGGAATGGACGGCATTAACGCCAGCGGTCGCGAGCGAACTCGACCTGATCAAGAGGCGACTGCCGGACCACGCGTTTTATGTCGAAAGCCAGAGTGATGATGGCCGGCAATGGATCGTGGCGGGCCACGCGCCAGATCAGCCCGTCACATATCATCTGCTTGACCGCGATAGGCAGACCATCACCGAGCTATTCACGGCGCGGCCCGAGCTAAGACCCTACCGCGCCTCGCACCGATGCAGGAAGTTCAGGGCAAGTCGCGCGACGGACTCACGCTCGTCTCCTACCTGACGCTACCGGCGGATATCGAGGGCGACCGCCCGCCCCGGCCGCTGCCGATGGTCCTCATCGTCCACGGTGGTCCGTGGGGCCGGGACATCTACGGCTATCGCAGGGATCACCAATGGCTGGCCGATCGTGGCTACGCCGTGCTTTCGGTCAACTATCGGGGATCGACGGGTTTCGGCAAGGCGTTCGTCGCGGCAAGCGAGAAAGAGCACGCGCGCAAGATGCATGACGACCTCATCGACATGGTCGATTGGGCAATTGCCGAGGGCATCGCGCAGAAGGACAAGATCGCGATTTTCGGCCTGTCCTACGGTGGACTGGCCTCGTTCGTCGGCGCGACCTTCACGCCGGACGTGTTCTGCTGTTCCGTACCGGTCGTAGGCATCTCCAACCTGCAAACGCTGCTGGAATCCATGCCGCCCTATTGGGCCGGCTTCGCTGAATTCATGTATCGCAGCTACGGCGATCCCCGCACTGAGGAAGGCCGCAAGCTGCTGGCCGAACGCTCGCCGATCAACAAGGTCGACAACATCAAGAAGCCCATGCTGATCTTTCATGGCGCCAACGACGTTCGCTGCAAGATTGCGGAAAGCGACACCATCGCGGCGGCCATGCAGGCGAAAAAGATTCCCGTGACCTACATCGTCTATCCCGATGAGGGACACGGATTTCAGAGGCCGCCGAACCAGCTCTCCCATCTCGCAATTGCCGAAGCGTTCTTTGCACGGCATCTGGGCGGCGCCTGCGAGCCCGTCGGCGAGGATTTCAATGGATCCAGTCACGAGGTTCGTGCCGGGGCCGATATCCTGTCCGATCTGGGCCTGGCCTGAAAAAGCGGCCGGGCGACATGGTCACCCGGCCGCGATCAATGCTGGCTAAAGCTACTCCGCCGGCGCGGCGTGCATCTCCGGATGAGAGGCATAATGCTCGGTGGTGCCGAGCTTGCTGGCCGCGAACAGGCCGGCCGCCATCACGGCATAGGCGAACGCCACCGCAGGCGTCACGCCGAAGCCGCCGCCGATGCCGACGGCTTCGCCGTGCATGAAGCCGAAATAGGTCAGTACCGCGCCAACGAGCGCGAAGGCTGACGCCTTTTCGAAATCGCGCTCGATGATAAAGACGCCGATCGCACCGAGGATGAGGCCACCAAGGATGGAGCCGCCGCCCATCACTTCCAGCCCGTGATAGAACACGCCCTGCTGCGGCAATGCGGCGATCGCTGCGGTCTTGACCGCGTCGGCCTTGTCGGCGGCCATCCCGCCAACCGTTGCTGCGGCCGTCATGGTCGAGCCCAGCATGGTGTCGATCTGGAGCTTGGCCCAGGCGGCGAGATGCGGGGTCAGCGCCAGCACGATCGCCGGCGCGTGCTTGACCGGCGTGGTCTGAAACGCCTGCGCACCGATCAGCATGCCGATATAGAGCAGGATCGGCGAGATCGCGACCACCGGCACCAGCGCCAGCAGCACCGAGATGATGCCGAACCAGGCCAGCACCACCACCATGATGCCGGTCGCAGCCGAATAGCCGATGCGGCCGCCCATCGCCTTCCAGCCGGGATGGCCGATATAGACGGCGTTGATGAAGGGATTGCCCATCAGGCAGCCGATCAGGCTGACGATGCCGTCGGCGGTCAGCACGCGCGTGGTCGGATATTCGTCACCGGCCGCTTCAGCGCTCTCCACATTGTCCATCGCCTCGACCAGGTCATAGATTCCGAACGGAATGGCGGTAACGAGGATGACGCCGAGATATTCGAAGCCGGAGAAGACATAGCCTACCGCCGGGATCGGCACCGAGAAGCCGAAATTGGAGAAGGCAGCCCCCACGCCCGCGATGCTCAATCCGCCGAGGCCGAGCCCGAACAGGTTCGATCCCCAGGCGATGATCATGCCGGCCGCAATGGCGACGAGACCCGCGGGAATGCCTTTCGGATACTTCACACCACCAAACCAGCTCACCAGGATGATGGCAAAGCAGACCAGGCCGATCTGCGGCGTCATGTACATCTCGAGCGCAGGCCGCATCGAGATGAAGGTGACGGAGACGCCGGCAAGCGTGCCGAGCAGCGCTGCGCGCGGCGTGATCTTGCGAATGAACGGCGCGACGAAGCCGCCGATCATGAGGATGAAGCTCTGGAAGAACACCCAGACCAGGCCGGCCGACCAGCCCTTGAGCGGATCGCCGGTCTTGAGCGTGATCGGCAGCATGATCACGAAGGTGACGATGAACATGTGCGGCACGCTGACACCCGAGGGCAGCGCGCAGACGTCGCTGCGGCCGGTCTTCTGCGCCAGGCGATAGGCAAGGAAGGCGTAATAGAAAGTCGACAGGCACATCATCAGCCCGAGCGCGGGCAGGATGCGGCCGAATACGAGACTGTCCGGCATCTTCAATACGAAACGCAGCAGGCCCGTGAGCACCAGCATGTTGACGAGGATATTGGTGCCGAAGCCGAAAAACGCGTTCCAGTCGCCCGATGTCCATAACGCCGGCTTGAACTCGGGCTTGTTCAAATCGGACTTGCCGGCCGTCCCCGTCAATGTGCTCATCATATTACCCCTGTGTGGTCGAAGTCTTCATCGCCTCCAGTACTGCAGCTGAGTCAGCTACCCAGCCGAAGATGCCGCCCTGGGCCTTGATCATCTTCAGGCCCATCTCGTGAAACTCGGGGAAGTAGGATGCGCAACCGTCCGAGATGACGACGCAGCGATAGCCGCGGTCATTGGCCTCGCGCACGGTGGTGTTGACGCACACTTCGGTGGTGACGCCGCACACCAGAAGATTCTCGATGCCATATTGCTCCAGCACATCGGTGAGCTCGGTGGCGTAGAACGCGCCCTTGCCGGGCTTGTCGATGATGACCTCGCTGTCGAGCGGATAAAGCTCCGGGATGATGTCGTGACCGGCTTCGCCACGAATAAGAATGCGGCCCATCGGACCGGGATCGCCGATCCGCAAGGACGGTGCGCCGCGCTCGACCTTCGCCGGCGGCGCATCGGAGAGATCGGGCAGATGACCCTCTCGGGTGTGGACCACCAGCATGCCAGTGTCGCGCGCCGCCTTCAGCACCGCCCCGATCGGCTTCACGGCGCGCGCGAGCTGACTGACGTCGTTGCCGAGCGTTTCACCGAAGCCACCGGGCTCCATGAAGTCGCGCTGCATGTCGATGATCACGAGCGCGGTGCTCGCCCAGTCGAGCTGGATCGGCTCGGGTTCGGCGTTGATGACGCCCAGTGTCGGCTTGGTTGAGCTCAACATGACTCAAGGCCCCCGCGAGAACTCTCTTTGCCAGGAGTTCTGCAAGCGCCGTGCCATTGTGTACAATTGCGATTGAACGCGCAGCGTAGAGAAATTCGCTGCGCTATCAGAATGTTATCGGATGAGATCGTCTCTGCTTATTCGCTGTGCGACGGCTTTGCGACGTGCATTTGCTCAAAGGATGAGCGCTCTCCGTCGTCATTCCGGGGCGACGCATAAGCGTCGAGCCGGAATCCATCGGGCCGCAATATATGAGGCGAAATGGATTCCGGGCTCACCACTTCGTCGCGCCCCGAATGACGAGCGGAGAGTGTGGCGCTGCCACCCCACCCCAAACAGCTACCGATGTTTTTCCTCATACGCCTACGAATCCTTCAGCGTCGCCATATTGCGCAACATCGTCGCGACAAACGTCCTTGCCTTTGTCGAACGCGCGTCTTCACCCCGGGGCTTCTGTACGGCGCCTGCCACAAGCCATGACGAGCGGGAGCGCCACGGATGCGGCCAGCGATATTGACTTCACCGGTCCATGCTCTTGACTGCGACCAGCTGCTTCGCAACCGAAATTCCCTCCCGCAGCGCACACCCTCGCCGGACCAAGAAAAGCAAGGACTTTCGAAATGACGCTGATGCAGGTCGAGCTGGACGACAAGTACCGGCTCGAATCGAAGCGGATCTTCCTGTCCGGCACCCAGGCCCTGGTCCGCCTGCCCATGCTGCAGCGCGAACGCGACCGACTCCAGGGGCTCAACACCGGCGGCTTCATCTCCGGCTATCGCGGTTCCCCGCTCGGCATGTACGATCATGCGCTGTGGCGCGCGAAGTCGCACCTCCAGCAGCACGACATCGCCTTCGTCCCCGGCCTGAACGAGGATCTGGCGGCGACCGCCGTCTGGGGCAGTCAGCAGGTCGGCCTGTTTCCCGGCGCCAAGGTCGATGGCGTATTCGGCATCTGGTACGGCAAGGGCCCCGGCGTCGACCGATCGGTCGACGCGCTCAAGCACGCCAATGCGGCCGGTACCTCGCTCAATGGCGGCGTGCTCGCGCTCGCCGGCGACGACCACGGCTGCCAGTCCTCGACGCTGGCGCATCAGAGCGAGCAGGTCTTCGCCGCGGCCCTGATCCCCGTGATCAATCCGGCAACGCTGCAGGATTACCTCGATCTCGGCCTCTACGGTTTCGCGCTGTCGCGCTTCTCCGGCTGCTGGGTCGGCTTCAAGGCCATCAGCGAGACCGTGGAGAGCTCGGCCTCGATTGACAGCGATCCCGCGCGCATCCAGATCAGGCTCCCCGATGATTTCGAGATGCCGCCCGGCGGCCTCAACATCCGCTGGCCCGATCCGCCGCTGGACGCCGAGCGGCGGTTGTTCGGCCCCAAGATGGCCGCGGTGCAAGCCTTTGCCCGTGCCAACCAGCTCGACCGCATCGTGCTCGATTCAAAGCCCGCGCGGCTCGGCATCGTCGCGACCGGCAAGGCCTATCTCGATCTGCGCCAGGCGCTGGCCGACTTGGGGATCACCGACAAGGACGCGCAGGATCTCGGCCTTCGCATCTACAAGGTCGCACTGACCTGGCCGCTGGAGGAAAGCGGCGCCAGGCGTTTCGCCGAAGGCCTTCAGGACGTGCTGGTGGTCGAGGAAAAGCGTGGCTTCATCGAAGACCAGCTGATGCGCATCCTCTACAACATCGATGCGTCCCGGCGTCCGACCGTCACGGGAAAACGCGACGAGAGCGGCGCGCCGCTGCTGCCGAGCGAAGGCGAGCTGACGCCGACCATCGTTGCGGGCGCGCTGGTGGCGCGGCTGCGCAAGCTCGGTCATCACAGCCCGGTGCTGGAGCAGCGTCTCGCCCGGCTGGAGGCCTTCGACAATCCCGTCACCGCCACCACGCAGATCAAGCTCGCGCGCACGCCGTTCTTCTGCTCGGGCTGCCCGCACAACACGTCGACGCGTGTGCCCGAGGGCAGCCGCGCCATGGCCGGCATCGGCTGCCACGGCATGGCCCTGAGCATGCCGACCCGCCGCACCGACCTGATCTCGCACATGGGCGCCGAGGGCGTGAACTGGATCGGCCAGTCGCCCTTCACCACCGAGAAGCACATTTTTCAGAATCTCGGCGACGGCACCTATACGCATTCCGGGCTCCTCGCCCTTCGCGCGGCATCGGCCGCCGGCATCAACATCACCTACAAGATTCTCTACAACGACGCCGTCGCGATGACGGGCGGCCAGCCGGCCGAGGGCGCCTTTAACGTCGCACAGATCGCGCACCAGGTCTGGGCCGAGGGCGTCAAGCGCCTTGCGATCGTCTCGGACGATCCGAGCAAATATCCCGACGGCAATTACTTCCCGCAAGGCGCGACCATCCATCACCGCCGCGAGCTCGATGCCGTGCAGCGCGAGCTGCGCGACATCACGGGCCTCACGGTCGTGATCTACGATCAGACCTGCGCCGCGGAAAAGCGCCGCCGCCGCAAGCGCGGTCTCTATCCCGATCCCGCCAAGCGCGCCTTCATCAACGAGCTCATCTGCGAAGGCTGCGGCGATTGCTCACAAGCGTCCAACTGCGTCTCGGTGCAGCCGCTGGAAACCGAGTTCGGCCGCAAGCGCCAGATCGACCAGTCGAACTGCAACAAGGACTTTTCCTGCGTCGAGGGCTTTTGCCCGAGTTTTGTCACCGTGCATGGCGGTTCACTGAAGCGCGTGAAGACGTCGGCGGTGGATTCAGGCCAGATGTTCGCCGATTTGCCGCTGCCGCCCGCGCGTGAACTCGAAGGCCCCTACAACATCCTCGTCACCGGCATCGGCGGCACCGGCGTCATCACCATCGGCGCCCTGCTCGGCATGGCCGCTCATGTCGACGGCCGCGGCTGCTCGGCGCTGGATTTCACCGGCCTGTCGCAGAAGAACGGCGCCGTGATGAGTCATGTCCGTATCGCACAGAGGCCGGAGGACATTTCCGCGGTCCGTATCACCACCGGCGGCGCGGACGTCATCCTCGGCTGTGACATGATCGTCTCGGCCGGCCCCACCGCGCTGAGCCGCGCCGAGCGCGGGGTGACCAAGGCCTATATCAACGCCGACCTGCAGCCGACCGCCAGCTTCGTGCAAAACCCCGATCTCGATTTCGAGATGGGCACGATGCAGACCGTGCTGCGCGACGCCATCGGCGACAAGAACCTCGACATCATCGACGCGACGGGCATCGCCGCGGCGCTGATAGGCGACAGCATCGCGACCAATCCCTTCATGCTCGGCTTCGCCTTCCAGAAGGGCGCGATCCCGCTGTCGCTGGAGGCCCTGCTCCGCGCCATCGAGATCAACGGCGCCGCGATCGAGATGAACAAGCTCGCCTTCACCTGGGGACGGCTGGCCGCCCACGACATGTCGCGCGTGCGCAGCGTGCTCCAGTTCAAGAGCCGGGCGAGCGCGCCGACGAAGTCGCTCGACGACATCATCGCGACCCGGGCGGAGTTTTTGACCGGCTATCAGAACAAGGCCTATGCGGATCGCTATCTCGCGGCCATCTCCAAGGTGCGCAAAGCGGAGACGGCGGCCTCGCCCGCGTCCACGGAGCTGACCGAAGCGGCCGCGAAAAACCTGTTCAAGCTGATGTCCTACAAGGACGAGTACGAGGTCGCGCGGCTCTACACCGACGGCAGTTTTGCCAGGAAGGTGTCGGAGAAATTCGACGGTGACTTCACGCTGAAGTTCCATCTGGCGCCGCCGATCTTCGCGCAGCGTGACAAGACGACCGGGCATCTGCAGAAGAAGGAGTTTGGCGGCTGGATGATCCACGCCTTCCGCGTGCTGGCGAAGCTCAAGTTTTTGCGAGGCGGCGCGTTCGATCCGTTCGGCCGCACCGAGGAGCGGCGGGCGGAGCGCAAGCTGATCGAGGAATATCTGTCGATGATTGATCAGCGGACAGCCGGCCTGCAGGCGGAGGAAATTCCGCTGCTGGCGAGGCTTGCCCGCGTGCCGGAGACGATCCGCGGCTTCGGCCATGTCAAGGAGGCGAACGTCAAGCTGGCTGCGGCCGAGAAGGCGCGGCTCGAGGCCGAGCTGGAGAACAGCCGTTTCGCTGCGGCGGCGGAGTAACGACGAGAGGGGCAAGCCCTCTGCTCGTCATTGCGAGGAGCCCTTGCGACGAAGCAATCAAGACTGCCACCGTGGAATGATTCCTGGATTGCTTCGCTGCGCTCGCAATGACGGAGATTGTGGATACAGCGGAGATAACGATCAGAGGGATAGCTTGGCAGCACGCGTCGCCGTCACCACACTCCCCTCCGCCAGATGTCGTCCCGCGATATACCCGAACGTCAGCGCCGGCCCGAGCGTGATGCCCGGCCCGGGATAATTCCCATTCATGATCGAGCCCATGTCGTTGCCGCAGGCGTAAAGGCCCGCGATCGGCGTGCCGTCCGCGCGCAGCACGCGCGCCTGCGCGTCCACCTTCATGCCGATGGCGGTGCCGAGATCGGCCGGGTAGATGCGCATCGCGAAGAATGGCGCATGGTGGATCGACGCGACGCAAGGGTTTGGCTTATGGCTGATATCGCCGAGGTGCCGCTGGTAGATGGTGCTGCCACGGCCGAATTCGGGATCGCGGCCCTCCTTCGCGCCGGAATTGTAGCTCGCGATCGTCGCACTCAGCACAGACGGCTTGATGCCGATCTTCGCCGCGAGCTGCGCGATATCAGGCGCCTCGATCAACTCGCCGCTCGCGATATAGCGCCTGGTACCACGCGCAAATGGCTTGATGCGGCCGAGGCCATAGCTCCACAGAAACTGACGGTCGCAGATCAGATAGAACGGCCGATCCGGCTCGCCATTGCCATCGCGCAGCATGGCGAGCACGAACTCATGGTAGGACAGCGCCTCGTTGACGAAGCGTCGCCCCGCGGCGTTGACGGCGATCACGCCGGGCTTGGCGCGGTCGGTCACGGTATGCGGGAAGACGCCGCGGCTGCCGTCGTCACGGCGGAACAGCGAAGCAGGTACCCAATAGGCCGGGCTGGTCGCCTCCGTGTTGAGCGCAGCACTGGCCGTCATCGCGAGCCGAAGCCCGTCGCCTGTACCTGCTGTGCTGGTCGCCGAGACGAAGCCGGCCGCAGGCGGGAAAAAGCGCTTGCGCAACGCGGCGTCGTGCGAAAAGCCGCCGGTCGCCAGCACGACACCTCGCCTCGCTGCGATGGAGCGATCGCGTGAGCCATGGCGAATGACCACGCCGCTGACTCGATCGCCCTGCACCGACAAATCCTCGACATCGGCGCTGAAGAGGATCTCGACCTGCCGCGCCAGCAGCGACGCATAGAGCCGCGCCGCAAGCGCATTGCCGAGATGCAATGTCGTGCCGCGGGGCCAGCGCAGCCGCTGCAGCGCATACTCCGAGACCAGCCGCGCCGCACGCAAGGTCGAGCGCAGCGATTTTCCGATCCGGCGCAGATGCCGGATGTCGAGGCGATTGACCATCATCCCGCCGAACAGCGTGAACTCCGGCAATGGCGCACGCAGCCGCGCGAAATGCGCGCCCAGCCGGGTGCCGTCGAACGCAACTGGCTCCAGCACGCGTCCGCCCGGCGTCGCACCGAGCCGCTCCGGATAAAAGTCCGGATAGGGTTTCACCGGCTGCAGGCGAACTTCCGTGTTGGCTTCGAGATAGGCAACCGCCTCTGGCCCACGCGCAAGGAAGGCAGCGCGCAGGCCCGCATTGGCGGGCTCCGGCACCGTGCTCGACAGATACCGAACGGCATCCGTGATGCTGTCGGCGAGCCCCGCCTCCTTCATCCTGGCATTGGCAGGGATCCACACCATGCCGCCGGACCACGCGGTCGTGCCACCGACAAAGGCGGTCTTCTCGATCACCAGCACGTGCAACCCTTCGGCGGCGGCAACCGCCGCAGCGGTCATGCCGCCGGCACCGGCGCCGATGACAATGACGTCGTAGGTCTCATGCGCCGGCATCATGCGGCGAGGGTCCGGAGGCGAGGCATGACACCGTCATACCCCGCCTGTGGCCTCACAGCTAGCGCTGCGGCTTCCGCTCGATCGGATCGATCTCGATCGCCCGCAGGCGCCCGAGTCGCAGCACGTCCATGGCGAGCCGCCGGCCGATCCGGTCGCGGTCGAGCACCCGGATCAGATCGTCGACGCCGTTGATGTCGACACCGTCCAGCCTGATCACGACGTCGCCTGGCAACAGGCCCGCCTTCGCCGCCGGGCCGTCCTGCTCGATCTGCATCAGGAGCGCGCCCATCTTGTTCTCGACGCCGGCCAGCACCGCGTGCCGCCGCGGGACCGGTGCGGTCTGTCCGGCAACGCCGATGAAGGCGCGGCGGACGTAACCATGACGGATGATCTCCGAGAGCACGAACTGCGCGGTATTGCTGGCAACCGCAAAGCAGATGCCTTGCGCGCCATTGATGATCGCGGTGTTGATGCCGATCACCTCTGCATTCGACGACACCAGCGGTCCGCCGGAATTGCCAGGATTGAGCGCGGCATCGGTCTGGATCACGTCCTCGATGGTGCGGCCGCTGACGGAGCGGATCGAGCGCCCGAGCGCCGAGACGACGCCGGCGGTGACGGTCGATTCAAAGCCGAGCGGATTGCCGATCGCGATCACAAGCTGGCCGCGCCGCAACGTCTTCGAGTTGCCAAGCGCGGCATAGGGCAAGTCGCGCACGCCATTGGCGCGCAACAGCGCCAGATCTGTATCAGGGTCGACGCCGAGCACCCGGGCGTCGCCGACGTTGCCCTCGACGTCCCGCAGCCGGATCTCCTTGGAGGTCCCAACCACATGGCTGTTGGTGAGGACGAGCCCATCCGGCGAGATCACGATGCCCGAGCCGAGCCCGCCCCGTTCGCGGCCGTTCGGCACTTTTGGCCCGGTCTCGACGCGGACGACGGCTGGACCGACGCGGTCGGTGACGTCGATCACGGCATTGGAATAGGCGTCCAGCAGGGCCCGGTCATTGTCCGCGACAGCCGCCGCCGTTCGCGATGACACCGCGTCATCGACGATATCTGAAGTGAAATCCAGCATGGCAAAAGTCCTTGAGGCTCACACAGATGGTGGCCTGTTCCGTCAGGCGCAAGTGGCCCGTCTGGGGCGCAAGGCTGGACTGCCTAGGTGGCTAGGGTGCCCGCCGCAACGTACCGGACCTGGCCTTGACCGGGTCGAGCAGCGACCAGTCGCCGTCCGGGAGCACATAGCCGTTGGGGAACGGCGCGCGCAGCTCGAGCCCGAGCGAGCGCAGCACGCGATCGTCGCGGTAGTAGCATTGCAGCACGACGCGAACGAGTGTCGCGGCCGCCGCGCCGCCCTGCTTGCGAAACTCCTGCGCCACTGCATCGCGCCTGGCGGCATCGAGCTCCGCGAGCGGCTGGCCGGCGAGCCGCGCCAGATGGTCCAGCGCCGCCGTCACCAATCTGGCGTCGCGCCCGAGCGTCGCAAGAATGTCGGCCTGGATCGCGGGGTCGTCAGCGCCGGGCACCTTGTATTCGTCGCTGGCGGGCACGATCATGCCGGCGACGGTGCGAAGGTCGTTGCATTGGACGCGCGTAAGCTGGTTGTCTGCGGACATGACGGCCTCAGTCGAACAGATTGGCGAGGCGCTGCTTCATCTGGTCGGCGATGTAGAGCGCGAGGGCCTGGATGGTGGAGGTCGGGTTCACGCCGCCCGAGGTGACAAAGATGCTGCCGTCGACGATGAACAGGTTCTTCACGTCATGCGTGCGGCCCCATTCGTTGACGACGGAGCGTTTTGGGTCGGTGCCCATCCGCGCGGTGCCGAGCAGATGCCAGCCGCCCCACGGGATCGGCGAATTGATGCAGATGTCGGTCGCCCCTGCCATTTCCAGGACCTCGCGGCCGCGGGCGAGCGCATGGTCCATCATCTTCCGGCTGTTCTCGCTGATCGTGTAGTTGATCTTCGGCGCGGGGATTCCGTGGCTGTCCTTCAGCACCGGATCGAGCGTGACCTGGTTGTGCTCCTCCGGCAGGTCCTCGCAGATCGCAGAGAACCCGAGCCGATGGCCGTTGAGCTTGCGGAAGACGCGGTGATGATCTGCGCCCCAGGGCAGAATGCCCTTCTGCTCGCTGACGACCGCCTCGAACACCGGCCCGGCCCCGCGCACGAACTGGACGCCATAGCCGCGCACGAAGCCGCGCGACAGGTCCGTGTCATACCACTGCTTGCTCCACAGGCAGGTCGGCGGCGCGCGGTTGCTGTCGGTCGGCTCCTTTACGTAACCATAGATCTGCGCATAGGGGTGGAACATCAAATTCCTGCCGACGAGGCCTGACGAGTTGGCAAGACCGTCCGGGAAGCGGTCAGATTTCGAGTTCAGCAGCAGCCGCGGCGTGCCGACGCCGTTGCAGGCAATGATGACGACATGCGCCGGCTGGAACTGCTCGACCCCGTCCTTGTCGTAATAGACCACGCCCGTGGCCATGCCGTTCTCGTCGGTCGTGATCTCGCGTACCCGGCAATGGGTGCGCAGCTCGACGCCGGCGCGGACCGCATGCGGCCAATAGGTGATGTCGGTCGAGGATTTTGCACCTTGCGCGCAGGCCGGCGTGCAATGGCCGAGATTGATGCAGCGGGCGCGGCCCTCATAATCCATGGTCGCAACCGTCGTGTCCGACGGCCACCAGTGCCAGCCGAGCTTGTTCATGGCCTTGCCGATGATGGCCCCGGACAATCCAAGCGGCTGTTGCGGCATCGGCGGATGCGTCAGCGGCGACAGCGGATCGCCCGATAGACCGGACGTGCCCATCATCCGGTCGTTCTCTTCGAAGAACGGGGTCAGGGCGTCGTAATCGATCGGCCAGTCGTCGGCGACGCCGTCCAGCGTCTTCACCTTGAAATCAGAGGGATGCAGTCGCGGCCAATGCGCGGTGTACATCACCGTCGAGCCACCGACCGCATTATAGTTGACGACCTTGATCGGCGAATTGTCGTCGTTGATCGGATAATCTTCGGGTCGGCCGCGGACATTCGGGCTCGACGACCACTCGCCGTAGAATTTGGCCTCCCAGTCGCGGCCCGTGCTGGGATATTCCGCCGGATTCATCCAGCCGCCCTGCTCCAGGCAGAGAATGTGCATCTTGGTCTCGGCCAGCGACCACGCCACTGCGGCGCCCGAAGCGCCGGCGCCGATGATCAGGACGTCCACGGGGTCTTTCATCAAAAAATCTTCCTCCCGCCCTCGCCGCTTCGCGGGCGATTCGGCCGTCACGGCTCACAAGGCCGGCAAACGATAGGGGCAGACCGGCCGGCGAGTAAAGGCTCGCGCGCGAATGTCGCACTTCGCACAGCGCAGACCATTGGTATCGTCCCAGCCGGATGCTAGGAACGGAGGCCAAGAGCAATCGATAGCGAGAGATTATGTCCGTCGAGAATTCATTTGCCGCCGCCCGCGCCTTCGCGCTCGTTTTATTTCTCGCTCTGTCCGGATCTCTGGGGATCTCCAGCCCCGCCACCGCGCTGACCGCCGCCGCGACCGTCCGTGACGCCAATTCCATTCAGCTCGGCGACGTCACCTACCGGCTCGACGGCGTCGACGCGCCCGAGCTGGACCAGATCTGCATCGACGATCACGCCGATCCCTGGACCTGCGGCATCGAGGCCCGCGACCAGCTCACCAAGCTGGTCGGCGGAAAGCCCGTGCGTTGCGACGATGTCGGTCCCGAGAAGAATTTTGGCAAGCGCCACCGCGCGGTCTGCACGGTCGAGGGCGACAAGGTCTCGTTGAACGAGCAGCTGCTCAAACTGGGCTTTGCCATCGCGCGCGAGCCCACCAAGGCCAACGTCAAGCCGGCGGCTGCCGAAGCCAAGACGGCATCTGCCGGCATCTGGAAGGGCTGCTTTGTTGCACCGCAAGAATTCCGCACCGGCAAGAAAGATGGCGCCCTGCTCGGCGCCGCCTGCCGCGCCGACCGCGACAAGGAGATTCGCGCGGTGCTGTTTCCGGAAGAACTGACGGCGCCGCCGAGCTGCGCCATCAAGGGCAAGCTCGCTGTGCGCGCGCGCGTCACCGGCAATATCGGCATCTATCATCTGCGGGGCTGCCCGAGCTACGCCGCAACCACCCAGCCGGACCGCTGGTTCTGCTCGGAGGACGACGCGCAGGCCTCGGGCTTCCGCAGGGCCTACAATTGCCGCCGGCCAAAGTGAGCAAGTGGTTCACGCAGCCGTGAGTGGTAGACCGAGACAGTATTGATCCGGAATTGAACTCCGTCGCGAATTGGTACACTCATAAACGTGCACACGCGCCTTGCGCGAGTGCATCCTTGGCAGGCGATCCTCATCGGATTGTCTTTGCTCGGGCGTTTCCTCCCTAGACTTGGGCCGCTTGTCACAACAAGCGGCTCTTCTTTTCTGCGCGGCGCTAGCTGTGCATCCGAATGAACTGATCCATCGGCGGCATGTTCTGATTGAGATGCGCCATGATCCAGACGGTTCCGCCCACCACCAGGAACACGACCAGCAGCCCGAAGGCCAGCGCCAGCACGTTGTTGGTGTTGTCAGGCCCCGTGGTGATGTGCAGGAAGAACACCAGATGCACGCCCATCTGCGCGATCGCAAGCACGATCAGCGCGACGGGAATGGAAGGCTGCCAGACCAGATCGGTGCCGGCGATGAAGAATGACGTTGCCGTCAGGAGCAGCGCCAGGCCGAGACCAACAACGTAGCCAACGATCCGCTCACCTACGCTGTGCTGCTCTTCTTCGCCCGGAGCGAGATCATGTTCAGTCCGCGCGTGCGTCTGATCGCTCATACGCCACTCCCTAGCAGATAGACGACGGAAAAGACGCCGACCCAGATGATGTCGAGCGCGTGCCAGAACAGCGCGAAGCACATCATCCGGCGCAGGACGTCGGCGCGAAAGCCCTTTGCGAAGACCTGGGCCATCATGGTGAGCAGCCAGAGCACGCCAGCCGACACATGCAGGCCGTGACACCCGACCAGCGAGAAGAACGCAGTCAGGAAGGCACTGCGCGACGGGCCATAGCCGCGGGAGACGAGATCGGCGAATTCGCGGAACTCGATCAAGAGGAAGATGAGGCCGAGCACGCAGGTCACGGCCATGCCGAGATAAAACCAGAACCGGTTGCGGACGTCGGCCGCAATGCTCGCCATGCCACAAGTGAAGCTCGACAGCAGCAGGCAAACCGTCTCGATCGCAACGTTCCGCTGCTCGAAGATCTCCGAGCCTTTCGGGCCGTCGGCGGTCTGGCTGACCAGCACCGCATAGGCCGCGAAGAAGCAGGAGAACATCACGATGTCGGAGAGCAGGAAGACCCAGAAGCCGTAAGCCGTCACGATGCGCTTCGATGCGGGGCCGGGATGCTCGACGACGAGCCCGATGTGATGGGGATCGGCATGGGCGCGGCCGACGGTCGCTGTCATCGACATCAGATCGCTCCCGCCATGCTGACGAGGCTGCGCCGTTCCTCGAGATTGATACGGTCGATGCGCGCGACTTCGTCCGCCGGAATGACGTATTCGTCATGGTCGCGCCAGGCGAACACGACGAAGGTCGCGAACGCGCCAATGCCGCCCAAGATCACCATCCACCAGATGTGCCAGATCAGCGCAAAGCCCATGATGGTGGCGAAGAACGCGCAGACGAAACCCGTCGGAGAGTTCCTGGGCATCTCGATGTCGTGGTATTCGGGCGCAGTGTGCTCGAGCGATTGCTGCTGGGCGTGAATCTTTATGTCCCAATAGGCGTCTTCGCCGCGCACGTCGGGATGGAAGGCGAAATTGAACACCGGCGGCGGCGACGAGGTCGCCCATTCCAAGGAGCGGCCGTCCCAGGGATCGCCGGTGCGGTCGCGCAAAGCCTCGCGGTTGCGGATGCTGATAACGAGCTGCATGATCTGGCAGATCACGCCGATCGACAACACGGCCATGCCGATCGCAGCCACGATCATCCAGGGTCGCCACTCCGCGACGTCATAGTGCTGCATGCGCCGCGTCATGCCGAGCATGCCGGCGACATAGAGCGGAACGAAGGTGACATAGAAGCCTGAGAAGGTAAACCAGAACGCGAGCTTGCCCCAGCGCTCGTCGAGGCGGAAGCCGAACGCCTTGGGAAACCAGTATTCGAAGCCGGCGAAGGCGCCGAACAGCACGCCGCCGATGATGACGTTGTGGAAATGCGCCACCAGGAACATGCTGTTGTGAAGCATGAAATCCGCCGGCGGCACCGCAACCAGTACGCCGGTCAAGCCGCCGATGATGAAGGTGACCATGAAGCCGACCGCCCACAGCATCGGCGTCGCAAAGCGGATCCGGCCACCATACATCGTGAACAGCCAGTTGTAGATCTTCACCCCCGTCGGCACCGCGATGATCATGCTGGCGATGCCGAAGATGGCGTTGACATCGGGACCCGCGCCCATCGTGAAGAAATGGTGCAGCCAGACCATGAAGGAGATGATGCAGATCGCCATGGTGGCGAGCACCATCGAACGGTAACCGAACAGCGCCTTGCCGGAAAAGGTCGACACCACCTCGGAGAAGATGCCGAAGGCCGGCAGCACGAGGATGTAGACCTCCGGATGGCCCCAGGCCCAGATCAAATTCATGAACATCATGACGTTGCCACCGGCCTCGTTGGTGAAGAAGTGGAAGCCAAGATAACGGTCGAGCAGCAGCATCGCGAGCGTCGCGGTGAGGATCGGGAACGCCGCAACGATCAGGAGGTTCGAAGCCAGCGTGGTCCAGCAAAACATCGGCATGCGCAGATAGTTCATGCCCTTGGTGCGCAGCTTCAGCACTGTCGTGACGAGATTGATGCCTGCGACCAGCGTGCCGACGCCGGATATCTGCAGCGACCAGGCGTAATAGTCGACGCCGACGCCCGGCGAATAGGACAGCTCCGATAGCGGCGGAAAGGCGAGCCAGCCGGTGCGCGCGAACTCGCCGATCACGAGCGACAGGTTGACCAGCAGCGCGCCTGTCGCGGTCAGCCAGAAGCCGACTGAATTCAGCGTCGGAAAAGCGACGTCGCGCACGCCGAGCTGAAGCGGCACGACGAGGTTCATCAAGCCGATCACGAACGGCATCGCCACGAAGAAGATCATGATGGTGCCGTGGGCCGAAAAGATCTGGTTGTAGTGTTCCGGCGGAAGATAGCCCTGCGACTGGTACGCGATCGCCTGCTGAATCCGCATCATGATGGCATCGCTGCCGCCCCGCAGCAGCATCACTGAAGCCAGCAGGATGTACATCACGCCGATGCGCTTGTGATCGACGCTGGTGATCCATTCCTGCCAGAGATAAGGCAGATGTCCCTTCGCCACGACCCAGATCAGCACTGCCAGTATCCCCACCAGCACCACGGCGCCCGCGATCAGCGGAATCGGCTGGCCGAACGGGATCGCCGACCAATCGAGCTTACCGAGCATCATGGCCTCCACTGTGCGGTCGGCCGGCATCGGATAGCAGTTCCGGTCCGGGCCCGGGCGGGATTTGCTGGGTCGAGATCAGGTTGAACAGCCTGGGATCGTCGAGGCGATAGGTCGGCCTGCCCGTCTCAATGCCCTGCTGCATCAACTTCTTATAGCTGTCCTCATTCAGCACAGCGTCGGTTTTCGCGGTGGTCGCAACCCAATCCGGAAATGAGAGCGGCGAGATTACGTTGACGTCGAACATCATGTCCGGAAAGCCGTCGCCGGAAAAATGCGCCGACAGCCCCTTGAGCTTACCTTCGTCGTCGGCACGCAGGTTAAGCCTCGTCACCATGCCGTTCATGGTATAGATCATGCTGCCGAGCTGCGGGATGAAGAACGTGTTCATCACGCTCGACGACGTCAGCTGGAAATTCAGCTCGGCACCAGCCGGCACCGTCAGCGCGTTGACCGTGGCGATGCGCTGGTCGGGATAGATGAACAGCCATTTCCAGTCGAGTGAGACGGCCTGGATCCGCACAGGGCTCCCGGTCCCCGGCACCGGTGCTGCGGGATCGAGCTTATGCGAGCCGATCCAGGCAACGCCGCCGAGCAGGATCACGGTCAGTGCGGGGATCGCCCACACCACCATCTCGACGCGACCGGAATAAACGAAGTCGGGTTGGAAGCGCGCCTTCGGATTGGATGCGCGAAACCAGAACGCAAAAGCCAGAATCGCGAAAATAGTCGGCACCACGATCGCGAGCATGATGAAAACGGAATCGACCAAAATGGTGCTGTTGGCCGCAGCTACGGGCCCTTGTGGATCAAGCAGATTCATCGGCAAGCCACTGGCGATTGGGAAACCCCGAGGGAAGCGTAGCGCGAAAAGCCCCCAGCAACAAACGCAGTTGCGTGCAGACGGTTCCACAACACGCCTGCTCGCCCGAGCCGTCCCGCGCCGCGGCATGCAATTCCATGCGATGTCAATGACATCGGCGCGTGTTGGCAGGCCTTCTCACCTCAGCGCTCCGTTGCTAATTTGCACGAAAATATCGGGATGGAACGATATGCAGGGCCCTGAGGACGATGCCGGCCTCGCCGGCCGGGAGTGAACTGAGATGCGCCTGAAGGACAAGATTGCGATCGTCGTCGGCGCCGGCCAGAGCCCGGGCGAAGGCATGGGCAACGGCCGCGCCACCGCGCTGACCTTCGCGCGTGAGGGCGCGAAGGTGCTGTGCGTCGACCATCACCTGGAATCGGCGCAGGAGACCGTCGACCTGATCGCGGCGAAGCAAGGCATCGCGGCGGCCTTCAAGGCCGACGTAACCAAGTCTGCCGACATCAAGGCGATGGTCGCCGACGCCAAATCGCGCTGGGGCCGCATCGACGTGCTGCACAACAATGTCGGCGTCAGCCTGTCCGGCGGCGATGCGGAGCTGCTAGAGATCACCGAGGAAGCGTTCGACCGCGTCGTCGCCATCAATCTGAAGAGCTGCATTCTGGCGGCCAAGGAAGTGATCCCGATCATGCGCGCGCAGAGAAGCGGCGCCATCATCAACATCTCCTCGATGGCCGCGATCACCACCTATCCTTACGTTGCGTACAAGGCGACGAAATCGGCGATGATCGCTTTCACGGAACAGCTCGCCTACCAGAACGCCGAATACGGCATCCGCGCCAACGTCATCCTGCCCGGCCTGATGAACACGCCAATGGCGGTGGACACCCGCGCCCGCGAATGGTCCAAGACCCGCGCCGAAGTCGAAGCCGAACGCGACAGCAAGGTGCCGCTGCGCAAGAAGATGGGCACCGGATGGGACGTCGCAAACGCTGCGCTGTTCCTGGCGTCGGACGAGGCGAATTTCATTACGGGCGTGACGCTGCCCGTGGATGGCGGGGCGAGTGTGAGGCGGGGATGAGGTCTCTCCCTGCACGCGCGAGAGGCGAGAGCCACATCAGTGCGTCACCCGCCAGATCGTGCCGCCCGTATCTTCCGAGACCAGCAGCGCGCCATCCTTCGCCACCGCGATGCCGACCGGCCGTCCCCACACTTGCGCGTCGTTCACGACAAAGCCGGTGACGAAATCCTCGTACTCTCCGGTCGGCTTGCCGTCTTTCATCTTGATACGGATCACCTTGTAGCCGGTGCGCTTCGAGCGGTTCCAGGAGCCGTGCTCAGCGGCGAAGGCGTCGCCCTGGTACTCGGACGGAAACTGCGTGCCCTGGTAGAAGGTCATGCCGAGCGAGGCCGAATGCGCCTGCACCAGCACATCAGGGATCGTCACCTTGTCCTTGAGGTCCGGCCGCGCGCCGGCGTGACGCGGGTCTTCATGGTTGCCGATGTAGAACCATGGCCAGCCGTAGAACGCGCCTTCCTTCACGCTGGTCACGTAGTCGGGCACGAGATCGTCGCCGAGGCCGTCGCGCTCGTTGGCCGAGCACCACGGCAGGCCGGTCTGCGGCTGGATCGCGAGGCCGACACAGTTGCGGATGCCAGTGGCATAGAGCTTGCGGTCCTTGCCTTCGGGGTCGAAGGAGAGCACCACCGCGCGCTCGGCCTCATAGCCCCAGGACGCGCCGACGGCTTGCGTCCGTGACCAGGCCTCGAGCCCGCCGGGCGGACTCCCCATGCCTTCGGCGTCATTGCTGGCAGAGCCGACCGACACCAGCATGCGCTTGCCATCGGGCGTGAACACGATGTCGCGGGTGGAATGCCCCGACCCGTGCGCCAGGTTCGCCACCACGATTTCGGGCTTGCCCGACGCCTTCAGGTCACCGGCGTGATAGGGAAAGCGCACGACGTTGCCGGCATTGGCGACATAGACCCATTGCGGATTGTCGCCATTCGGGAAGAAGGCGATGCCGAAAGGACGGTTAAGCCCGCTGGCAAAGACCTCGTTGGTCGCAGCCTTGGCGCCGCCCTCCCCAAGGCGCAGCACGCGGATGCGCCCGGGGCCGGTCTCCGCAACGAAAATGTCGCCATTCGGCGCTACCCGCAGCACGCGCGGATCGGAGAGACCGTCAGCCAACAGCTCGATCCTGAATCCCTGGGGCACCAACGGCGTGGCGCTGCCACGCGACGTCACGCGCGTGGCATTGGAGACCGACGGCGATGCGCCGGGCTTTGGCAGGTCGTCGGGGCGGATCAGCCTGACGGTGCCGGGCTTGTCGGCCTGCCAGCTGCCATAGGCATCCTTGCCTTGCAGCACGGGCTCGGCTCGTGCACCGGCGCAGGCCACCAACAGCCAAGCGGGCACCATCACGTGCGAAACACGAATTGTCACGTCGCCTTCCTCCCGGACTTTTCTGCCAAATCCCACGTCAGCTCATGCCCGCACGATGTGCATTTGGTATGACCCATCGTACTGGAAAACAACGCGGATCGGTGCGACAGATTGTAAGGGCACGGCCGCCGGTTGCGGTCATCAAAGCTGCGGCATCGACGTCGCGATTGATGGGGTGATCATGTGGGGATCGATCGTATCGGAATGGGCGAGCCTGCTGCTGCGCTGGCTGCACGTGGTGGCCGCGATCGCCTGGATCGGCAGCTCGTTCTATTTCATCGCGCTCGACCTCAGCCTCAAGCCGAGGAACGACCTGCCGGATGGCGTGCAAGGCGAGGCCTGGCAGGTCCATGGCGGCGGCTTCTACCGGATCATGAAATATCTGGTGGCGCCGACCCAGATGCCGGACGAGCTCACCTGGTTCAAATGGGAGGCCTACACCACCTGGCTGTCCGGCTTCGCGCTGATGGTGGTGGTGTACTATCTCGACGCCGATCTGTTCCTGGTCGACAAGTCGATTCTCGACCTGACGCCGACCCAGGCAGGGCTGTTCAGCTTCTGTAGTCTCGCGCTGGCGTGGCTGCTTTACGAGGCTGCCTGCCGCACCGGGCTTGCACAGCGCGAGCTCCCGTTTGCCATCGGCGGCTATCTGTTCCTGGTCGCACTGACCTACGCCTTCACGCATGTGCTGAGCGGGCGCGGCGCCTTCAACCAGATCGCAGCGATCATCGGCACCATCATGGTCGCCAACGTGTTTGCGGTGATCATCCCGAACCAGAAGAAGATCGTCGCCAGCCTGATCGCGGGCCAGGCGCCCGACCCGAAACTCGGCAAGACCAGCAAGGAGCGATCGGTCCACAACAATTATCTGACGCTGCCGGTCGTCGTGCTGATGATCAGCAACCACTATCCCCTGCTCTATGCCACGCGCTTCAACTGGATCATCGTTGCGATCGTGCTGGCGCTGGGACCGGTGATCCGCCACTTCTTCAACGAGGGGCACGCGGGGCGCAAATCGCCGTGGTGGGTGTGGGGCGTCGCAGCAGCGGGCGCGATCGCGATCCTGTTCCTGTCTGCGGGCGGCCCGCGCGAGGTGAAGACGGGCGCGCTGTCGGCACAGCCGACGCTCGCCAATGTCGAGGAGATCGTGATGTCCCGCTGCAGCATGTGCCACGCGGCCGAACCGGTCTGGGCCGGCATAGTCACCGCGCCGAAGGGCGTCTTGCTCGACGCGCCCGAGCACATCCATCGCAATATCCGCCTGATCGGGCGCGTGGCGGCCTGGTCCAATGCGATGCCGCCGGGCAACATCACCGAGATGACCAGCGAGGAGCGCGCCATCCTCGCTGCCTATATCAGCGAGCAGGATCGCTGACGCCGTCGACGTTCGCATCGACTTGATCGCCTATCCGGCGTAGACAGGACCAGCGGCCACGGGCCGCCGTCCAAAGTCGGTTTGCATTCGTTGCGGGGAAATCACAGTGGCTCTCAAGAACATCATCGGTATCGACCACGCTGTGGTCATGGTGAAAGACCTCGACAAGGCCGCCGAAAATTACAGGCAGCTCGGCTTCACGCTGTCGCCGCGCGGCACCCACAGCGCCCACATGGGCACCGGCAACTACACCATCATGTTCGACCCGGACTATATGGAGCTGCTCGGCGTGCTGGTGCCAACCGAACACAACGCGCCTGCGCGCGCCTTTGTCGAGCGGCACGGTGAAGGCATCGAGCGCGTCGCCTTCACCGCGGTCGATTCCGCGGCCGGCGCCGAAGAAATCCGCGCGCGTGGCCTCACACCGATCGGTCCGACCGATTTCGAGCGGCCGGTCACGCTGCCTGATGGCACCGTCGCGGCCGCCAAATTCCGTACCTTCATGTGGCCGACGGCAGAAGCCCCCGGCGGCGTGCGCATCTTCGCCTGCCAGCACAAGACCCGCGAGACGGTGTGGATTCCCGAACTGATGACGCACGCCAATGCAGCGAAGCGGATCAGCGAGGTGCTGATCGCGACGCCCGAGCCCGCGAAGGAAGCAGCCCATCTGGCGCGGTTGATCGATCGCGAGCCGAAAATAGAGATCGACGGCGCGGTGACGGTGACATCGGGTGGCGACCGCGCCGACTTCGTTTATCTGACGCTCGACCAGCTCGGCCAACGCTATCCGGGCGTACCGCTCGCCGGCCTCTCCGAGCGCGGCGGCGCAGCGCTGGTGCTCGTCAGCGGCGATCTCGCAGCGACCGAGAGAACGCTGGGCTCGGCGGGCATCCGCAGCGGAGCCGCGGTCGTCGTGCCCCCGGCCAAGGCCAACGGCACCCTGCTCGCCTTCATTGCCGGCTGATCTGCCGCAGCCCGGACAAGACTCGCGAAAACAACCCCATGCACAGTAGCCGGCGCCAGTCAGAACCAGGACTTGCGGAGAGACGACTTACGTAATCCCGAAATTGCGTTTGACACGTCGGGCAAAACAGGTGCACGATGGCATCATCGCGACAATCGCCCGTGCTCGAGCCCGCCCAATCATCGGCGCGCTCGATACCTGGCCGCGCGTAAGCTCCTCATCGACATCCGAAAATCTCAACCGCCGCACAGCAGGCACGCGATCGGCTTCGCGCGGCCCGCGAACGCTCGCGCCTGCACCGGCAAAGGACCCACCGCATGACGACACTTCCGACGCTTTCCGAGACGATGCCCATCGCGCCAACCGATAGCGCCCCGTTCATCGCAAGCCCGAAAGTCAAACTCCGCCGCAGGCGCATCGTGATCGATCATCCCGACCCCGGCACCGGCGAAAAGCTGCTGGCCGAGGCGCTTGGCGCCGTCGACCGCGAGGCGCTGCATGGCCTGTTGGGCCAGCTGGTGAAGGCCAGCGCGGTTGCGCGCAAGCCGGAACAGGGCAATCTCTCGTTCATGGTCTCGATGCTGAAGAGCATCGCGCCGAAGGACTCGCTCGAGGCCATGCTGGCGGCGCAGATGGTGAGCATTCACGTCGCGTCGATGCGCTGCGCCTGCCGCCTCGCCTGCACCGACGACGTGCCACAGCAGGAAAGCCTCACGCGCGCACTGACCCGGCTGGCCCGCACCTATGCAGCCCAGATGGAGGCCCTGAACCGCCATCGCAGCAACGGCGCGTGTGCGATCACGGTGCAGAATTTGTCGGTGCAGGACGGCGGCAAGGCCGTCGTCGGCCATTTCACGCAACATGCGAGCCTGATCGCCGCGCAGCCAGGCCTGGCGGACGCAGCGGCCGTCAGCGCGTGAGCCATGCCCGCAACACCGGCGCGATGCAAGCGAGCCTCCGTTGTGGCGCGCAAACACGCAACGGTGAAACTTGTCGCGCGCCGGCGCTGCGCGGCAAGGCGCGCTGCCGCATGCACGGCGGCGCTTGGGGATCGGGGGCGCCATTTGGAAACAGCAATGCCGTCAAGCATGGCTTCTTCACCAAGGATGCCATCGCAGAACGCAGGGAGGTCCAGATGCTGGTAAGCGAAGCTCGAAAGCTCGTCCGGCGATTGACCCACTTCTAGTGTGATCGCTGCTTGCTCCCGCTCTAAATTAGGACAGTTGCGCTGACAGATTAAGTTACGATAAGTCGGCTACCATTGACAGAGGTTGAGTCAGACCGTATCGACAACCACTTCTACAAGCATATGTTTTTGCGGGTGAAATTAAAGCAGCCCTAAGGTCTTGGATTCGACTTACGATAATACCGCACCAGCGCAAGCTGCAGGCTACATTCTGCAGCTCGACCGCGCATTGCACCATTTGGCTCACGCGGCGAGTGGCGACGTCGCTGTCGCCGTGGAGCACATCGATGATGTCGTTGCCAGCCGGGACGGCAAGATCTTCCTGACGGAGCAAGATAAGAGTTCATCTCGAGCTGGCTTCCAGTTGTTGGCGAACCGCAGCCGAGCATTTTGGCGCACTCTTGAGATTTGGCTGCGTCATCGCAATAGCCCTGACGGCCAATACGTCGAACGGCGCCTGTTCTTCGTCAACAGGTGGGTGTCTTCCCCTATTGCGCTTCTGCTTAAGAGGCGAACAACGCAGCAGACCACATCTGCTGAGGTCGTGAAGGCCATGCGAGAAATTGGAGCAACGCGCAGGAAATCAAAAATCCAAGCCGTCATAGACAATGTGCTGTCCAACAGCGACGACGATCTCGCATCACTGATCGAAACAGTTGAGATCGTCGAGGCAAGAGATCCTATAGACGAACGAGCCAGCTTGGCGAATGGACTTGGTCTGAATCCCCGCGCTAATGCAGACGACATCTTGGACGGTCTACTCGGCTGGTTGACGACGAAGGTTCGCACCGAATGGTCGGAGGGGCGACTGGCCCTGATTACACGAAGGGAGGTTCTCACTCAGAGCTACGCGCTGCAGGAGAGACAAGCCAGGGCCCGATTTCTCCCTCGCCCATCCGCGGAAGTTGCCGTGAGCGATGAGGATCGCAAGGGCGCGCTCAGCCGCAATTTTGTCGAACATCTCGGAAGGATTAGTGCCGATCAAGAAGATGTGGTTCTAGCTGTCGACCATTTCATCAAATTCAGCATCGAGAAACACCGCTTGGTTCGCACCGGCGACGTGCCAGTTGTTGAGTGGCGCCATCGTTCAAATCGGCTCCGGGAACGGTGGGGAAATCTTATGCGCCGCAAAACACGGGAACTTGCCGGTTCTACGAACGCGGCTATTGGCCAGGCGGTGCTTGCCGACACCACGTATGAACACCGCGAGACCCTTGATGGTCATACGTGCGACGAGCTCTATATGACATCCGGACACTATCATCGTCTCGCAGAAGAAAACGACGTTTGGTGGGATCCGGACTTCTTGAGGGACCAGGCGCGTGAGAGATGATCACGAAGAACTTCTCGCTCGCAATCCCGCTTTGCTAAGCCGATGCTTCTGGCATCTGGCGCGGAGATTTGGAGAAACTGCTGCGGGCAAGTCCCCCGGACTACCAATATTTGTAGTTGGGGCAGGACTGCTCTTTCACCAGGACACCGTAGAAAAAATTCACCGCATGAATTTTGACAGTCGTTTTCTCAAAATGATCGCAGAAAGACCCGACCTCCTCGGCGGCCTCCAGTCTAGAATTGAGCAGGCGTATGTTGCTTCGCTAAAAGCGCTCCAATTGGGTGTAGCCGCCGGAATATTCCAACGCGATGGCGGAGGAGGTTTTCCTACTTTCCGGGCACTCGGGGGAGGAGACTTGCCGCCCCCCCTGCGAAACCCTTCCGGCTCAAGCGACATGATTGCCGCAGCCAGAAGGCTGGGCGCGTGGTTTGCTCTGGAACCATTCGAGGTGATCCAACGACAGCTCGGCATCGAGTTCTAGGCCATGAAATTATTCATCAGAGCCGTCATTATATGGCCCGAAGATCCGAACCACGACCCAAGAAGGGTACCGTTCGACATTGAGAAAGTGTCCATAGTTACAGGGTGGAGCAGCACGGGCAAATCCGCGATCGTCGATATCATCAACTACGTTCTTGGATCGGGAACCTGCTCAATCCCGGTGGGCTATATTCGTGACCTCGCCTCGTGGTACGGGTTGGAAATCGAAACTGACGCAGGTCCGATGCGGATCGCCCGCCCAAAGCCCGCAGCACGACAAGTCTCGGAAGACATCTGGTTGCAGCAGGGCGGAGACACCGAGAGCCCGCTCCCACGACGACCGACCATGACGACTAATGTCGCACGCTTGAAAGCGATGTTTGATGCAATGTCAGGCTTGTCGAATCTCGGCATGGTCCCAGAGGGAGAGCAGAGCCGCGCGAGCTTTCGCGACATGGCATCGTTCAATTTGCTGCCGCAACATATTGTTGCCAACCCATATACTCTCCTCTTCAAGGCAGACTCGTTATCTCACCGCACCAAACTCCAGCACGTTCTGCCCTTGGCAATGGGCATCGTAACAAACGAGGACTTGGTTCGCATCCACCGCCTGCGCCTTCTTCGCGACGAGCTTCGTCAAATTGAAACCGAGCTAAGGGCGCGACGGGACGCTATTGATAATTGGAAGGCAAACGCACGGGGCGCCTTCTACCGGGCCCAAGAACTCAGTTTACTTCCAGCTGGCGAGCCACCAGAAAGTCTACAAGTCTTAATTGGGCTCCTGCAGAGAGTCGTCGACGCCGGCGGTCGCACGATAGCCGCCTCGGGAAGAGTTACCGCCGCTGTTGAACGACTTGAGGACATTCGGCGCCGCGAAGAGGAACTAGACACCAGGATCGGTACTGATCGACGGCGGCTCCGCAAGCTGAAGAGCTTGGCGAGATCTGTCTTCGACTACAATGAAATCCTACAAGAGCAAACTACGAGCGTGATCGGCGTTGGATGGTTCAAAGCTCAAACCCATGAAGAGGCTTGTGTCTTGTGCGGATCCGATACTGATGCTGCCAAGCAAGCGCTCGCCGACCTAGAGGAGCCGATCGCCGAACTTTCATCTCTCGCTGCGAGTGCCGCATCAACCAAGCCAATGGTTGATCGAGACATTATTGAGACCCAAGAGACACTGTTGAGACATGAGCGAGACTTATTGTCGTTGCGACAGACTCGGGAGGCATTTGAAACTGAGGTCGATAGAGAACAAGGCCGCAGCCAAAGCTTGGAGAGCGTCTATCGTTTTATAGGTTCGACCGAGCAGGCACTCAAGATGCTGGGTGAGGTTGAAAGCGAGGGGGGCCTCACTGATCGAGCCGAGGCCCTGCGCAAAGAAATCGCTGGGCTCAATGCCCAAGCAAACGAGCTTGATCGACAAAGCCGAGCTGAACGAGTCCATAATCAGATATCAAACTACATCCCTAAGTTCATTGAAGCGATGGGGGTTGCTGGTGCCGAAGGCAAACCAATCCTTGATGAGCGCGAGCTTAACATCAAATTCGAGCGGGAGGGCACCACTCGCCCGGATTATTTGTGGGAGATCGGTAGCGGAGAGAATTGGATGGCGTACCATTTGGCCGCTCTTCTCGCGCTTCAGGGCGTATTTCTCGCGCGTAGCGGCGCGAATCCAGTACCTTCCTTCTTAGTTATTGATCAGCCGAGTCAGGTTTATTTTCCAAGCGATACATTTGACCAGTTCGTCAGCGGAGACAGCCCGGCGGGGCAAGATCGGCGGCACAAGCGCCGTCGGCATCTAACAGACATCGAGAGTACCAACCGAATCTTCTCCAGTCTTGCGCGCGCCCATCGCAAATTCGAAGGGCGCCTCCAGATTATTGTTCTGGACCATGCGGACAAGAACGCGTGGGGCGACGTGGAAGGAGTAGTCGGCGTGACCAACTGGCGCGATGATGAGGACTTCCTTATTCCGACTGCATGGATTCCGGCGCGAGCGGACGAAACTGACGAAGACAATTAGGCTAGTGCTGTCGCACCAAACGAGGCGATCGATGGGCGAAAGCTCCGTCGCGCCACCGTAGTCGATGAGCGGAATCTTCTGCGAGGCTTGAATTGAACAGAAACTGAGTCCGCGCGCAGCCGAAGCAACAACCTGCCGGCCGGAACGAGTCTGCAACTTCTATTCGGATGGAACCCAACCGACCATGCCGGGCACGGACGGCGCTCCAGAGGGAAGCGGCGCAACAGAAAGAGGTGTGTCGCCGTAACGAAGCCTTATCCTCACGCGGCGAGCCGCTTGGCCGGCGCATCTTCACTATCTCTCACCGTTCGACCCACCCCGTTGCAATCGCGCTTGCCCAAATCGGCATGCCTCTGCTGCGAGCGAGTTCAGCCATGGCCGTGCTGTCGTAGGGCACGTAGCGGATCGTCGCGGACCAGCCTGCGCGGGCACGCTCCAGAATGGCATAGCAGGCGTGCGGGGTGCCGACCTCGACCACATAAGGAACGGGCGTCCGTCCATCGTAACCGGGCAATCCGACGCTGCCGGGATTGACGATCATCCGCCCGTCCCGCAGGCGGATCACGCGCGGGATGTGGGTGTGTCCGCAGAGAATGAGTTTCGCGTCGATGCCTTCGGCGCCGGCCTCGATCATGTCGATCGGGCTGGCGCGGACGCTGCCATCGGCGGCGACGTAATCGAGCCAGAACGCGGCATCGTCCCTGGGGGCTGCATGACAAAGGAAGACGTCCTCCCGATAGACAAGCGTCGGCGGCATGCTCGCCATCCAGTCGAAGTGCCTGCGCTCCAACAGCCGGAAATCGCCGCGGGCCGATTGGCCGGCCCGCGAGAGGCCGACGAGAATGCGGTCCTGGTCGCCCTGCACCGATGGAAAGCCCCGCGCGATCAGCAGATCCGCAGTCCGGGCCGCCTCGAGCGGGCCGCTGACGTGATCGCCGAGGTTCACGACGTCATTGATGCCGAGGTCGGCGATGTCCGCCAGCACCGCCTCAAGTGCCGGGCAATTTCCGTGGATGTCCGCGATCGCGGCAAATTTCATCGACCCCTCCTCTCTTCAGGACGGCCGACGACATTCCGGTGCGGGACGATGCAGACGTGACGCTTCGCTTTAGCTGCATTTGGAGAAGCGCCCGCAAGCTGAGTGTCAAATCGGCGCTGTCCTCAAAACTATCACCGCCCGGCGCGCGCAAGCAAGCGACGGCTTGGGCCTCTTTCGGGTCACGCGCCTACCGCCCCCAACCGGCCGCTCTCCCGCCCGGTTCCGTGAAGCTTTCATGACGCCGCAGATCCAGATTGAAATGTCGGCAGCTCCGGAACTTCCCGCAGTTGCGCCACTTTGAATCGGGCAACGGAAGCTCTGACGATGAATGCTGAAACGGAACTGAAATTCCGCGTCGCACCGCGAAGCTTGTCATCCGTCTTGCGGACCGGCGCAAACGGACGTGGGCGCGAACGGGCAGAACAGGCGCTCGTGTCGACCTACTACGATACGAGCAAGCACAAGCTCAGGCGGCATGGTCTCACGCTCCGGGTCCGCAAGGTTGACGGACGCTACGTGCAGACCGTGAAAGCGGGCAACGCGGGAAGCGTTACGCGCGGCGAATGGGAGAATGAGGTCGCAGGCGCGAGACCGGAGCTCGAGAAGGCGAGAAAGACGCCGCTCGAGGACCTCACGACCAAGAAACTTTCCCGCAAGCTCAAGCCGGTCTTCCGGACCGAGGTTCGTCGCACCACGCAGACCAGGCGGGTCCGAAACAGCCAGATCGAACTCGCCGTCGACCGCGGCCGGATCGGCGCGGGACCGCGGGCGCGGCCGATCGCCGAGCTCGAGCTGGAATTGAAGTCCGGAGACGTCGCAGACCTGTTCCGGCTGGCACGCAATGTCGAGCGCAAAGCGGGCGCCGAGCTCGATCTCCGTTCGAAAGGCGAACGAGGTTACGAGTACGCCACAGGCGGCGGCCGCGGGGCGCAACGCGCCGAACCGATCGAGCTGAAGTCCGAACTCTCGCCGCGCGATGCGTTCCGGGTTATCGCGCTTTCGACGCTGCGTCATTTCACGGCCAACGCCGATCCGGTGCGCGACCGGGACTCCGAGGGAGTGCATCAGATGCGCGTCGGCCTGCGGCGGCTGCGTGCGGCCATCTCGTTGTTCGACGATATCCTGCCACGGGCGAGCACAGCACGGGTGAAGACCGAACTGAAGTGGCTTACTGACGAACTGGCACCGGCACGTGAAATCGACGTGTTCTTGAAGGAAAGCGTTCAACCGGTCGCCGAAAAGGGCGTTCCGAAGCGGGGCGCGCGCGCGCTCCGCGAGAAATTCTCCAGACAACGAGCGGCGGCCTTCGGACGTGCCCGCAATGCGGTGACGTCGGCCCGTTACCGCCGCCTGCTGATCGACGTGATCGAGTGGATCGAAACTGGACAGTCTCGCGCCGATGATGACCGGTCGATCGCCGCCTACGCCGCGGCAGCGCTCGACCGGCGCCTCCGGAAGGCTCGAAAGCAGGGCATGCGCCTGAACGATCTCGACGCGACGCAGCGCCACAAGCTGAGGATCAGGATCAAGAAGATCCGCTATGCCGTCGACTTCTTCAGAAGCCTCTACGGCAATCGCGCCCGGCAGCGGCTCGCGGATCTTTCCGACCGGCTGAAGCGGATTCAGTCTGCCCTCGGATCGCTCAATGACTTCATGGCGCACCGCGAATTGGCGATGGAAGCGGCGTTGGCAGCGCCGCCTGCGAACCGGCGCGCCCAGGCGTTCGCATCGGGATTCATCGTCGGCCAGGAACACGAGACCGCGGTCGGGCTGAGGAAGGACGCCGCGAAGGAGCTTCATCGGTTGCGGCGCCTGCGCGTCGATCCCGACGGCTGAGTCACAAATCTGAAAGCAGCGCCGGGACGCCGCGACGTCCGGGTTCACAGGGATCATTGCTGACCGACCGACCAACGAGCAATCCACATGTCCGATCTTGCACTGAACGATCGACCGCGGGGCTCCGAGTCCGCCGCCAAACCCGACCTCGATCGCAAGCCACATGTGAGCGTGGTCGCGGCCTTCCTGCTCTTCCTGGTCAGCGGGATCGGCTACGCCGCCTATGGCGTGTTCACCGACACGCATAACGTGGGCGAGCCGCTTGCGCTCGGTGCTCTGCTCCTCCTCGGCGTCGCCCTCATGATCGCGCTCGGGTTTGAGTTCGTGAATGGATTCCACGACACCGCGAATGCGGTGGCGACCGTCATCTATACGCACAGCCTTCCACCGCTGACCGCGGTGATCTGGTCGGGCGCGTTCAATTTCCTCGGCGTGCTGGTCTCCACCGGTGCGGTGGCCTACAGCGTGATCACGCTCCTGCCCGTCGACCTGATCCTTAATGTCGGCAGCACCGCCGGTTACGCCATGATCTTTGCGTTGTTGATCGCGGCGATGATCTGGAATCTGGCGACGTGGTCGATGGGCATCCCGAACAGCTCCTCGCATTGCCTGATCGGCTCGATCATGGGAGTAGGCCTTGCCAACGAACTGGTCGCGCCCGCCGCGCAGGCGACTTCCGGCGTCGACTGGTCTCAGGCCGTCAGCGTGGGCAAGGCTCTCCTGTTCAGCCCGGCAGTCGGCTTCGCGCTGTCGGCTCTGCTGCTGCTCCTGCTGAAAGTCATCGTCCCCGTGCGTAAGCTGTACGAGGAGCCGAGAGGCAAGACGCCGTGGTGGATCCGCGGCATCCTGATCCTGACCTGCACCGGCGTGTCGTTTGCGCATGGCGGCAATGACGGGCAGAAGGGCATGGGCCTGATCATGCTGATCCTGATCGGCGTGGCACCGACGGCCTATGCGCTGAACCGGACCATGCCGGACTCGAGCACGCCTGTATTCATCGACATCACCGGCAAGGCAAAGGGCGTTTTCGCCGCCCATGCCGAAGGCGCACAGCCGGCCAATCCCAACGATGCCAGAGGCCTGATCGGCGACACGCTCAAGAGGCGCGATCTGAACCGCGCGGAGGTGTATGCGGCATTGGCGGCTCTCTCGGACGATGTCGCCAACGGCGTGAAGAGCTACGGCTCGATCAGCCGCATCCCGGCCGCGGCGACGCCGAACATGCGCAACGACATGTATCTGGCCGCCGACGCCATCCGCCTGCTGCCCGAGGCCGGTGCGAATTTCAGCGCCGGTGACGCCGCGATCCTGAAGGACTATCGCTCCAGCCTGGAGGCCGGAACGCGCTTCATCCCGAACTGGGTCAAGGTCTCGGTCGCGATCGCGCTCGGGCTGGGCACCATGGTCGGCTGGCGACGGATCGTCGTGACGGTCGGCGAGCGCATCGGCAAGCAGCACCTGACCTATGCGCAAGGCGCGTCGGCCGAGCTGGTGGCGGCGGGAACGATTCTGGGCGCGGAGTTCTACGGCCTGCCGGTGTCCACCACACACATCCTGTCGAGCGGCATCGCCGGCACCATGGCAGCCAATGGCTCGGGGCTGCAAACGGCGACAATCAGGAACATCGTGCTGGCGTGGATCCTCACCTTGCCAGCGGCGATGTTGATCGCCGGCTGCCTGTATTTGATCTTCCGTTCCGTCATTTGACAAGGACGCGGACTCATTAAGGCGCAGCCATAGCCTGATCGACGCGAGTTGAACCAAGGCAAGATAGTTGGCGGCAAGCCTGTCGTAGCGCGTCGCCACCCGACGACATTGTGAAAATGACCCAAAGCCGACCTTGTGCAGTGCACATCCCCATTGATATGCTCGATCCATTCAGTCAGCGGGGAGTCCCGAACGATGTCCGATATCTCGCGTCGGGACCTGACACTTGGCGCAGCCGGTGCTTATGCCGCGTTTGGACTCGACAAGCCGATCACGTTTGTCGACGCGGCTCACGCTCAACAGTCCGTCACTCAACCTTTCCGCAAATACAAGATCGGCGACATTGAAATCTTCTCTCTGATCGATGGCATGCGTGACGTTCCGCTGCGGGAGGGCATGGTCAGGAATGTCAGCGTCGAACAGGTCAAGACCGTGTTGCGTGGTGCCGGTTTTCCCGACAATAAGGCGCCCCTGCGGTTTATCGTCATGGCGCTCAAGCTGCGCGATCAAGTGGTCCTGATCGACTCGGGTACGGGCGGTCATCCAATTTATGGTGAGGGGAACGGCCGGTTATTCGAGAGCATGGCGGCGGCGGGCCTTGACCCCAAGGCAGTCAAGACAATCCTCATCTCCCATCTCCACGGCGACCACATTTATGGCCTCATGAACAATGAGAGCGATGCGCAGGTCTTCCCGGATGCCGACATCGTGGTGCCCGCCGCGGAATTGAAATGGTGGACGCGCCCGGGGGTCGAGTCGATCGATCTCGGACCGACGCGCAAAGGCCTCGCCCAGCGAATTCAGGCCACGGTGGCGACTTGGAAAAACGTCAGGACCTTTGAGGGAGAACCAGAACTCCTGCCCGGTGTGTACGCCGTTCAGGCGCCCGGCCATAGCCCGGGAATGGTCGCGCATCTGGTCACCTCCGGCGGCGAACAGTTCCTGATCAGCGCTGACGTGGTCAATCTTGCGCCACACATTTCAACAAATCCCGAGTGGCAGCTCGCTATCGACCAGGATCCGCAAATGGCTGTCGAAACGCGAAGGAAGATCTTCGATCGCGCGGTCGCCGACAAGCTCGCTATTTCGGGTACTCACTGGTTGATGCCGAACGTCGGCACGCTGGCCAAGGATGGCAACAGGTACGTATTCGTAGCCGAGGGGTAATATTCCCGCGACACTATCTGGTAATTCGAACACGACTGCTGCTCGTAGCCGAGAACCGGTCGGCATCTGAGTCGGCTTGTTGTCCCATCGCGACATATTGCGCCGCCGCACGAACTCAGCCGAACCCGGAATGGCTTTAGGCTGAATCAACCGGCCGCGGGCTCGTTCACCTCTCCCGCTTGCGGGCAACGCTATCGCATGTGGTGTGCACGATGCGGCGGCATCGGCAGTAGGCTCCCTCTCCCGCTTGCGGGCCCGCAAGCGAGGGAGGGAGCGCATCTCGCTCGTTGCGACATCGAGCCTGCGCTTTAGGTCTGAGATTTCCGCTGCACAATCCGGAATGATGGGGCTGCAGCTGCCGCCATTGGCACGCCTTCGCCAATCATGTACCCCACCCAAAATACTCCTGGGACGGGACGCTCATGACCACCGCCACCACTGACGATGCGGGTGACAGCACCCGCGCGCTGATCTTTGCGCTGGTGGCGCTCGCCTGCGGGCACATGCTGTCGACCTTGCTGCGCACGATCCCGGCGCTCAGCCTCGATCTGATGGCGGCGGATTTCCACGTGCAGCCGCAGGCGCTGGCGAGCCTCACCTCGGTCTATCATTTCGCCTTTGCGGCCTCGCAGATCCCGGTCGGCGCGGCGATGGACCGGTTTGGCGTGCGGCCGGTGTCGCTGAGCCTGCTTGCGGGCACCGTGGTCGGCGCGATCGCGTCTGGCTTTGCGACGGGGCCTTCGAGCTTTGCGTTCGGGCAGTTGATGCTGGGGATCGCGACCTCGGGCATGCTGATGTGCCCGATGACGCTGGCGGCCAAGCAATTGTCGGCGGCGCGGTTCGGGCTGTGGTCGGGCGCGATCCTGTCGATCGGCAATATCGGCATGCTGCTGTCGTCGAGCCCGCTCGCTTTCGTGGTCGATCACTACGGCTGGCGCGCCGGCTTCTGGATCGCAGCAGCCGGCGGCGTCGTGGTCGCGCTCGCCGTGTTCGCGCTGGTGCCGAACCAGCCGGCCGAGCACAAGGACGAGGCTTCGCCGCTCTCGCAGATGATCGAGGTGCTCAGGCTCGGCCTGTCGCGGCCGTTGCGCGGACTGATCGCGCTGGCGCTGGTGTCGCTGGCAACCTCGCTGGTGCTGCGCGGATTGTGGGGCGGGCCGTGGCTGATGCAGGTCAAGGGATTGACGCGGGTCGAGGCCGGCAACCAGCTCGGCGCCTACACGCTGGCGATGATCGTGGGCCCGCTGTGCATGGGCATGATCGACCGCAGGATCGGCCGCCGCCGGGAGCTCGTCGCCGGCACGCACACGGTCGCGGCGCTGCTGGTGGTGCTGATGGCGCTCGGCGCGCCGCATTATGCGGTTGCATGGCTGTTCGGCGTGGCGGTCATGCCGCCGCAATACGATCTCGTGCTGTTCGTGCTGATCGGGCTTGCGACCTCGGCCCAGCCGCTGCTGTTCGGCATGTGCCGGCAACTGGTCGACGCGCAAGTAGCGGGCAAGGCGCTGGCGGCGGTGAACCTCGCCTTCTTCCTCGGTACCGCCCTGATGCAGTCGACCACCGGCGCAGTCGCGGCGTTTGCGGGGCTGCCGGCGGTGCTGCTGTTCATGGCGGCGGCGCTTCTCGTGGGGGTGATGATCTTTTTGACTTGTACCTCGCCGCGTTCGTAGGATGGGCAGAGCGAAAGCGAAACCCATCATTCTTGCCGGAAAATGATGGGTTTCGCGAAGAGCTCTTCCCATCCTACGAGTCTGCGCATCAAGGAAATGGATCATGCCTGTCGACACCAAAGCCGCCACCGACCGCCTCATGCGCTTCCTCGCGATCGAGGGCGTCACCGGACAGGAGGCGGCGATCGGGCGTGAGCTCACCGCCGCGCTGAAGGAGAGCGGCGTGCCGGCCAAGGCGATCCGGCTCGACGACGCCAACACCCGCATTCCCGTGCCGACCGAGACCGGCAACCTCATCGTCGACCTGCCCGGCCGCGGCGCCCTGCACAACCAGCCGCGCATCATGTTCATGACCCACATGGACACCGTGCCGCTCTGCGCCGGCGCCAGGCCGAGGAAATCCGGCCGCAGAATCGTCAACGAGGCCAGGACCGCGCTGGGCGGCGACAATCGCTGCGGCTGCGGCGTGCTGGTGACGCTGGCGGCCGAGCTCGAGAAGCAGAAGCTCGACCATCCGCCGATCACGCTGCTGTTCTGCGTGCGCGAGGAGAGCGGGCTCTACGGCGCGCGCCACGTCAAGCTCGACGCGCTCGGCTCGCCGGTGATGGCCTTCAACTATGACGGCGGCCCAGCCTCCAATGTCACCATCGGCGCCGTCGGTGCCGATCGCTGGAGCGTCGAGATCCATGGCCGCGCCTCGCATGCCGGCGTCGCGCCGGAGCGCGGCATCTCCTCGACCATGATCATGGCGCTGGCGCTGGCCGACGTGAAGGCCGGCGGCTGGTTCGGCAAGGTGGTGAAGGGCAAGCGGCAGGGCACCAGCAATGTCGGCCCCGTCACCGGCGGCGAGGGCCGCCCCGCGGGCGATGCCACCAATGTCGTCACCGACTACGTCCATGTGCGCGGCGAAAGCCGCAGCCATGACGGAAAGTTCTTCAAGGAGATCACCAAGGCCTACAAGGCCGCGTTCGAGAAGGCGGCCAAGAAGGTGACGAATGCGCAAGGAAAGTCCGGCAAGATCAAGTTCAAGGCCGAGACCGACTATTATCCGTTCCGCATGAAGGACAGCCAGCCCGTGATCAAGCGCGCGGTCGAGGCGGTGTCCGCGGTCGGCGGCACCCCGAACGTCCGCACCGCCAATGGCGGTCTCGATGCCAACTGGATGGTCCGCCACGGCGTTCCCACCGTGACCTTCGGCGCCGGCCAGAACGAGGCCCATACGATCGACGAGTGGATCAATCTCGACGAATACGACCGCGCCTGCGCGCTCGCCGTGCAGCTTGCGACGATGCGGTGATGGATTCGTACGAACCAAAAAACAAAAATCGGGAGGCCATATGCCACGCATCGCGACCCTCGAGACCGGGCTCTACCGGATCCCCCTCCCCGTCACGCTGTCCGACTCCACCCATGGCGAGATCGCGGCGTTCGAGCTGATTACCTGCCGCGTCCGTGATGCCGACGGCGCCGAGGGCGTCGGTTATACCTATACTGTCGGGCGCAATGGCGGCGCTGCCGCCGATATCCTCAAGCGCGAGATCCCGCCGCTGGTCGAAGGACGCGAGGCCGACGACACCGAAGCCGTCTGGCATCACGTCTGGTGGGGCCTGCATTATGGCGGTCGCGGTGGCCCTGCGGTGCTGGCGTTGTCCGCGCTCGACATCGCGCTGTGGGATTTGAAGGCGCGGCGCGCCAGATTGCCGCTGTACCAGTTGCTCGGCGGTTTTGATGCGCACGTACCGTGTTATGCGGGCGGCATCGATCTCGATCTTTCGGTCGAGGCGCTGCTCAAGCAGACCGACGGCAATCTCGCAAAGGGCTTTCGCGCCATCAAGATGAAGGTCGGCCGGCCCGATCTCAAATCCGATGTCGCGCGCGTCGCGGCGATGCGGCAGCATCTCGGCGACGGCTTTCCGCTGATGGCGGATGCCAACATGAAGTGGACGGTCGAGGAGGCGATCCGCGCCGCCCGCGCCTTCGTGCCCTACGACCTCACTTGGCTGGAAGAGCCTGTTATCCCCGACGATGTCGCGGGCCACGCGCGCATCATGCAGGCCGGTGGCGTGCCGATCGCAGCGGGTGAAAATCTACGCTCGCTGTGGGAGTTCAAGAACTACATCACATCAGGCGCGGTGTCCTATCCCGAGCCCGACGTCACCAATTGCGGCGGCGTCAGCACCTTCATGAAGATCGCGCGGCTGGCGGAGGCCTTCAACCTGCCCGTCACCAGCCACGGCGCCCACGACATCACCGTGCATCTGCTCGCGGCCTGCCCGAACCGCTCCTATCTGGAGGCCCATGGCTTCGGGCTGGACACTTATATCGAGCATCCGCTGGTGCTGGAGGACGGCAAGGCGCTCGCGCCGGCCCGCCCGGGCCACGGCATCAGCTTTGACTGGAACGGGCTAGCGAAGCTGGCGGCGTAGCCCATGAGGTCGTCATGCCCGGGCTTGTCCCGGGCATCCACGTTCTTTGTGCCGCAAGCAAGACGTGGATGGCCGGGTCAAGCCCGGCCATGACGATAGAGCGGCGTACTTTGCTGCACGCGAGGCATTCCAAGGGGCTTGATGCACCGCGCGGATAATCCGCTAAGGTGCCGGCAGCCGTCACCCTTCGAGAGAGCCGCGCCTTGACCCCCGAGTTGCATCAAAAACTGACCGCGTGGCGCCAGCATCTGCATGCCCACCCCGAGCTGTCCCTGCAGGAAAAGGCGACCGCGGCCTTCGTGCAGGAAAAACTCACCGAGCTCGGGATTGCCTTCGAGGCCGGCATCGGCGGTCACGGCGTGGTCGCGACGCTGACGCGCGGGTCGGCGCAAGGGCGCGTCGGCCTGCGCGCTGACATGGACGCGCTGCCGATCACCGAGGATACCGGGCTTGCCTACGCCTCAAAAACGCCCGGCGTGATGCATGCCTGCGGGCATGACGGACACACCGCCTCGCTGCTCGGTGCCGCTGCGCTGCTCGCCGCAGACACAAGCTGGAGCGGCACCGTCGACTTCATCTTTCAGCCGGCCGAGGAAGGTTTTGGCGGCTCGCGCGCGATGGTCGCGGCCGGGCTGTTCGAGCGATTCCCGATGGACCGCGTGTTCGGCTTCCACAACTGGCCGGGCCTCGCGGCCGGCACCATCGCGGTCCATGACGGCGTGGTCATGGCCTCCGGCGGACGCGTCACCATCACCATCGAGGGCCATGCGGGACACGCCGGCATGCCGCATCTGACCCGCGATCCCGTGATGGCAGCCGGCCATCTGATCGTGGCGCTGCAATCGATCGTGTCGCGCAGCGTCGATCCGCTCGACACCGCCGTGCTCTCGCTGTGCACGATCGAGGGCGGCACCGCGCCCAATCAAATCGCGGGCAAGGTCGTGATCCGCGGCACGCTGCGGCATCACCGCAATGACGTGAAGGACATCCTTCTCGGTCGCATCGCAGACATCTGCGCCGGCATCGCCACGAGCCTTGACGTCAAGGTCACGCCCGACATCGTCATGGGCGTCGGCGTGACGATCAACACGCCGGAAGAGGCCGGCTTCGCGCGCATGGCCGCGGACAAGGTGCAGGCGCCGATGCGGCGCGATCTTGCGCCCAGCATGGCCGGCGAGGATTTTGCCTTCTATCTCCAGCAGCGCCCCGGCGCGTTTGTCTGGATCGGCAACGGACCCTTGCGCGACGGCGCCGAGCTGCACGGCCCGCGCTACGATTTCAACGACGCGATCCTCCCGGTGGCATCGACCTGGATGGCCGAAGTCGCCAGGACAGCGCTGTCGGCGAACTGAGGCGGGCCCCGTGGCTCCCCCGGATCGGTTGCGCTAGGATCAAAGCTCCTTCGAACCAGCGAGATCCGGATGAACCGGCGCGAATTCGTGTCAAGGTTGACGGCGGCAACCGCGTTTGCGGGCGTGGCGTCGCCGGCGGCGGCAGCAGAAGGCAGGCGGGTCGCGCTGGTCATCGGCAACGGTGCCTACAGCAACGTGCCCGCGCTGCTCAATCCGCCGAACGACGCGAGCGACATCGCCGCGGCGCTGAAGCGGCTTGGCTTCACCGTCTCCCTGGCTGCGAACGCCGGCTTCGACGAGATGCGCCGCGGCCTGATCGCATTAGGGCGTGACGCCGCCGGCGCCGACATGGCGGCTGTGTATTTCGCCGGCCATGGCATGGAGATCAATGGCGAGAACTGGCTGATCCCTGTTGACGCAGAACTGAAGCGCGACACCGACGCGGCGAATGAAGCCATCAACCTGCAAAGCGTGATGTTGCAGGTGTCGAACACCACGAGCCTTGGCCTCGTCATCCTCGACGCCTGCCGCAACAATCCGTTTGCCGCCCGGATGAATCGCTCGATTGCCACGCGGGCGGCCACCATGAGCGGGCTCGGCCGCATCGAGCCCGTCGGTAACGTTCTCGTCGCCTATGCCGCACGCGACGGCACCACGGCGCTTGATGGCGACGCGCGCAACAGCCCGTTTGCAGCGGCGCTCCTGCGCAACATCGAGCTGCCCGGTGTCGAGGTGACGTTCATGTTCCGCAACGTCCGCGACGACGTGATGGAGGCGACCCGCAACGCGCAGCAGCCGTTCGTCTACGGTTCGCTGTCGCGCCAGGCGATCTACCTTGCCGGCCGGCCAACGGCCGGTGCCGATGGAGCGCCGAACCCGCTTCCGGCCGTCGCCTTGCCTGCTCCACAGCACACGCCGACCTCGCCAACGATCGATCCCGCGCTGGTCGGCACCTGGGAGATCATGGTGCCGAGCGGCCGCGGGCAGTCGCGCTGGATCTGGCAGATCATGGGCGACGGCACCTACAGATTCCACGCCGAGCCGCAGCGCTCGGCTCGTCCGCACGAAGGCACGATCACGGCCGCGAACGGCCACTGGACGCTGCACGCCCTCAGAGGCCTGTCGGGCTACAGCGACGGCGGCGCCTACGAGATCCGCAATGCGCTGGCTGTCATCACAGGCAAGCTGGGCACAGGCGCCTGGAAGCGCAGCGCCGAGTAGATGCTCCTGCGCGCGATGATGCGACCCGAAGGGCCGCGTCACGGCTGCCACCCTGCTCGCTGGAACCCGGATGTCCCCGGCGCCTTGACGCGTGCGCTTGACGCACCGCGCCCGGGCAGCTTTAATGGATTACAAGAACATTTGTTCGCATTCCGAACATTCTGCCGTCGGGCAAAAGCGGGCTCACAACACCGCGTCCCGCACCACCAGAGGAAACGTCACCGATGCAAGCCCTCCTCTCCGGCGAAAGCACGCTCGTCGTCACGATGATCGTCGCCTATATCGCCTTCACCTCCTGGCTCACGCTGAAGCTGCGCAGCCGGACCAGCGATCAGTTCATGACCGCGTCCCGCGCGATGCCGGCCGTCGTCGTCGGCGTGCTGATGATGTCCGAATTCGTCGGCGCCAAATCGACCGTCGGCACGGCGCAGGAAGCGTTCCAGTCCGGCATGGCTGCGGGGTGGGCCGTGCTCGGCGCCTCGCTCGGCTTCCTGCTGTTCGGCCTGTTGATGGTGAAGAAGCTGTACAATTCCGGCGAATACACCATCTCGGCCGCGATCGCGCAGAAATACGGCAAGTCGACCATGCTCACCGTCTCCGTGATCATGATCTATGCGCTGCTGCTGGTGAATGTCGGCAACTATGTCAGCGGCGCAGCCGCGATCGCCACCGCGCTGCATGTCAGCCTCCCCGTTGCGATGTGCATCATCGCTGCGGTTTCGACCTTCTACTATGTGTTCGGCGGGCTGAAAGGCGTCGCCTGGGTGACCATCCTGCACAGCGCCTTCAAGGTGGTCGGCATCATCATCATCGTCTCGGTTGCGATGTCGCTGACCGGCGGCATCGCGCCAATCCAGGCCAAGCTGCCGGCCTATTATTTCAGCTGGGACGGCAAGATCGGCTTCACGACGATCTTCGCCTGGACCTTCGGCACCGTCGGCGCGATCTTCTCGACGCAATTCATCGTCCAGGCGATCTCCTCGACGCCAAGCGCCGCCGAGGCCCGCAAGGCGACGTACTATGCCGCAGCGTTCTGCCTTCCGCTCGGCTTCCTGCTCGCGCTGATCGGGGTTTCCGCAAAATATCTCTACCCCGACATGAACAGCCTCTACGCGCTGCCGGTGTTTCTGGAGAAGATGCCGCCGCTGGCCTCCGCCTTCGTGACGACCTCGCTGGTCGCCTCGATCTTCGTCAGCGTCTGCACGGTGGCGCTCGCGATCGCCTCGCTGGTGGTGCGCGATTTCTACGTGCCGTACTGGAAGCCGACGCCGGAGCGCGAGCTGAAGATGACCCGCGTGTTCTCGATCGTGATCGCGATCGTGCCGCTCATCTTCGTGTTCTTCATTCCGGAGATCCTGAAGCTGTCGTTCTTCACGCGCGCGCTGCGCCTGTCGGTGACGATGGTGGCGATGATGGGCTTCTATCTGCCGCTGTTCGCCAGCAACCGCGGCGCCACCGCCGGCCTGATCGGCGCTGCCGTCGCGACCACGTTCTGGTACCTGCTCGGTAACCCCTTCGGCATCGACAACATGTACATCGCCGCCGCGTCGCCGCTGGTGGTGATGGCGATCGAGCGCATGGTGATGGGCCAGGCGCCCGCCGCCGCGCCACAGGCGGCGCAACCCAATGCTTTCGTGGAAAGGACTTCGACATGAGCATCGGTGCCGAGGTCGCGATCGCCGACATCGAGATCACCGCCGACGGCACCGTTCGCCCAGTGGCCGGCGATCCCGACCGGTTCGACGCGTTCATTCCCTCGCCTTGCGTGCAAAACCACGCCGCCAACCTGATGCCGCTCGCCAATGGCGATCTCGCCTGCGTCTGGTTCGGCGGCACGCAGGAGGGCATGTCGGATATCTCGGTGTATTTCTCGCGGCTTCCGCGCGGCGCGACGCAATGGTCGGCGGCCGAAAAGCTGTCCGACGATTCCGGCCGCTCGGAGCAGAACCCGGTGCTGTTCCCGGCCCCCGACGGCACGCTGTGGCTGATGTGGACGGCGCAGCTGGCGGGCAACCAGGACACCGCGCTGATCCGCCGCCGCCTCTCGCGCGACCATGGCAAGAGCTGGGGCCCGATCGAGACGCTGTTTCCGGAGCATCGCGGCCGCGGCACCTTCATCCGGCAGCCGATCGTCGTGCTCGACAATGGCGACTGGCTGTTGCCGGTGTTCTATTGCCACAGCACGCCGGGCAAGAAATGGAACGGCGACGAGGACACCAGCGCGGTAAAGATCTCGTCCGATGCTGGCGCAACCTGGCGCGACATCGACGTCCCCGGCAGCCGCGGCTGCGTGCATATGTGCATCGAGCGCCTCGACGACGGCTCGCTGATCGCGGTCTATCGCAGCCGCTGGGCCGACAACATCTATCAGAGCCGCTCGACCGATCACGGCCGCAGCTGGTCGGCGCCGGTTGCGACTGCGCTGCCCAACAACAACTCCTCGATCCAGGTCACGCGGCTCGGCAACGGTCATCTCGCGCTGGTCTTCAACGATTCCAGCGCCAAGGATGCGAGCGGGCGCCGCCTGTCGCTCTATGACGAGATCGAGGACGACCTTCCGCCCGTGCTCGCCGGCGATGGCGGCAAGTCGGACGGACGCACCGCATTCTGGGGCGCGCCGCGGGCGCCGATGACGCTGGCGATCTCGACCGACGGCGGACGCTCGTGGGCCAAGCGCAACGTCGAGACCGGCGACGGCTATTGCATGACCAACAATTCGCGCGACCAGACCAATCGCGAGCTGTCCTACCCCTCCGTCAAGCAGACCGCCGACGGCAGGATCCACACGGCCTTCACCTTCCATCGCCGCGCGATCAAGTATGTGCGCGTGACCGAGCCATGGGTGAAGCGGGGCTGAGAGCATGGACAAGCGGCACGCACTCGTCACGGGCGCCAGTTCGGGGATTGGCGCTGCGATCGTCGAGCGCCTGCTGCGCGACGGCTGGCGCGTCACCGGGATCAGCCGGCGCCCTGTAACGTTCGACCATCCGGCGTTCGATCATCTGTCGCTTGACCTGAACGACGTCGACAGCATTGCAGGCGCCGTCGCGGGCCTCGCACCGACAGCGCTCGTTCACGCCGCGGGCCAGCTGAAGGTCGCTCCGCTGGGATCGCTTGACCATGGCGACGGTGCTGCGATGTGGCGGCTGCATGTCGATGTCGCCGCACGCCTCGCCGACGCGCTGGCGCCGCGCCTGCCGCAGGGCGGGCGCATCGTCTTCATCGGCAGCCGCACCGCATCGGGCGCGACCGGCCGCGGCCAATATGCCGCGACGAAAGCCGCGCTGGTCGCGATGGCGCGGTCGTGGGCGAGCGAGCTCGCGCCGCGCGGCATCACGGTGAATGTCGTTGCGCCCGCCGCGACCGAGACACCGATGCTCAACGACCCGACGCGTGCCACTGTCGCGCCAAAGCTGCCGCCGATCGGCCGCTTCATTAGACCTGACGAAGTCGCAGCCGCCGTGGCGTTCCTGCTCTCGCCCGACGCTGCCGCCATCACCGGACAGCAGCTCGTCATTTGCGGCGGCAGCTCGCTCTGACGTCGGCAGCTCTCCCGTCACGCTTCGTCGAGCAGCTCGAACAATTCCTCGACCATGTCGAACGGGGCATCGCGCGTCTGGCTGTGGTAGACGACGCGATCGCCGTCGCGTTGCAGCGATTTTCCTCTCGACTTCCGCAGCCGTCCCGGCAGGAACGTCGCGGCCACCGCGCTTTGTCCGACGTCGAGGCGGACGATGCCTCTGCGCTTGCAGTCGAGCCTCAGCCGCGCGGCTGCAAAGACGTCGCGCGCTGGCGGCGGCAATGGTCCGAAGCGGCGCGAGGTTTCCTCCTCGAGATCGTCGAGGTCGTCCTCGCTGGCGCAGCGCGCGGCACGGGCATAGAGCTCCAGCCGTACCGGGGCAGATTGCACGTAGCTCTCGGGAAGCATGTCCGCGACCGGCAGGTTGAGGTCGGGCACCCACACCACGGACCTGCCGTCATCGACCTTCTCCGATGCCATTTTCAGAAGGTGACTGTAGAGCACGGGGCCGAAGACCTGGACGTGGCCGGATTGCTGCTCCGAGAACAGATCGCCTGCGCCCCGGAGATCCAGATCGCGCTCGCTGATCGCAAAACCTGCGCCCGGCCGGCTGAACTCCTCCAGCACGGCGAGCCGCTTCTCGGACTGTCCCGAGGCCGACTCGGTCAGCAGAAATGCGAAGGCGCGGATGCCGCCGCGCCCGACGCGTCCGCGCAGCTGATGCAGCTGAGCGAGGCCAAACTTTTCGGGCCAGCACACCACGATGGTGTTGGCGCGCGGGATATCGAGGCCACTCTCGACGATGTTGGTGGCGAGCAGGACGTCGGCGTTGCCCTCGACGAAGGTCATCATGCGGTCGTCGATCTCGTCGGCCGGCAATCTGCCGTGCAGGCAGACGATCTTGAGATCGGGCGCCACCGCCTGTACGCGCGCCAGCATCGGCTCGAGATCCTGGATGCGCGGGCAGATCAGGAAGCTTTGCCCGTGCCGCCGCTGCTCGCGCAGCAAGGCCGAGGCGATGGCGGCATCCGACAACGGCGCGATCTTGGTCGCGACCGGAAGCCGGTGCACCGGCGGCGAAGCGATGACACTCAGGTCCCTGAAGCCGGCAAGACCCGCGGCGAGCGTGCGCGGGATCGGCGTGGCGCTCATCCAGAGCGTATGCGCATTCCTGGCAAGCCCGGAAAGCCTCGCCTTCTCGGCAGCGCCGAAATGCTGCTCCTCGTCGATGATGACGAGACCGAGGTCATCGAATTTCACGTCCTTCGAGGTGAGCGCCTGCGTGCCGACCACGACCTTCACCCGGCCGCTGCGCAAGCCTTCCCTGGTCTCCCGCGTCTCGGCACCGGAGGTGGCGCGCGACAGGTTGCCGACCTCGATGTCAAAAGGCGCAAACCGCTTGCGGAAGGTCGCAACGTGCTGCCGCGCCAGCACTGTCGTCGGCACCGCGATCGCCACCTGCTTTCCCGACAGCACCACGGCGGCCGCCGCCCGCAGCGCCACCTCGGTCTTGCCGAAGCCGACGTCGCCACAAATCACCCGGTCCATGGGATGCCCCGACGCGAGATCATCCAGCACGTCGTTGATCGCCTTGGCCTGATCGATCGTCGTGAAATACGGAAAGCGCGCGACGAATTTTTCGTAGGCCGATCCCGGCGGGACCAGCTTGGCCGCCTTCCGCCGCTTGCGCTGGCTGATGTGCTTGGCGAGCGCCTTGCCGGCGAGCTGGATCTCCTGCTCGGCGGCGGTGCGGCGGGCCCACCATGTGCTGCCATCCGCCTTGTCGAGCGCGAGCTTGCCGCGCTCCGCTGAATAAGGCCACATCTGCGCCAGATCGGGCGGCGGCACCAGCACCGCGTTGTCGCCGGCGAAGGACAACCTGACCATCTCGCGCAAGGCGCCGCCGCCGGTGTTCACGGTCTGCAGGCCATCGAGCACGGCAAGGCCGCGCTGAAGATGCACGACCACCGTGCCCTGTTCCGGCACGTCGGCATGATCGAAGGCCGCAATCCAGCTTCGCGCCATCGGCTGCGGATGATGCGCACGGCTGCCGAGCACGTCACTCGCTGTCAGCACGACGGCAGCTTTCTTGCCTGGAATGACGAAGCCGGCGTCGAGATCTGCGATCAATGCCACGTCGCGATGGCGCGCACTCGCGGCCTCGTCCCAATCCGCGACGCGCTCCGCGCGCACGCCGCTCATCCGCTCCATCGCGCGCAGATCTTCCTCCTGCGCCGCGACGAGGATCAGGCGCGAACCGGCGCGCCTGGTGTCCTCGACGAAGGCGCGCAGAGCCTTTCTGGCTGACGTCAGCTTGGAAAATTCCGGCGTCGGCTGGAACGGAGCGCTGCGCGGCAGCACCTTCATGCCACGGGTTGCCTGCTTCCAGTCGGGGCGTCCCAGATATTCGCGCTCCCTGTCCGCGCGACCCGCGCCCTCCTCGATCGTGCTCAGCCAGGCATCGGCATGCACCGAAACGCCGGCATCCGCGATCCACCTGGCCTTGCCGCAATAGTCGAACAGCGTCGCGCGCTTGGCCCGAGCGCCAGCGATGGCGAGCCGCTCCGACATGGGATCGACGAGAAGCTCCCTGGTCTCGAAGATGATGTCATGCTCTTTCGGATCGAATGCCACGATGCGGCGGATGGCGCGCGCGGAATGCTCCACCCGGAACGGACCCAGCGCGCCTGCGGGAAATATCTCGAAGGTCTGGCCGTGAAACAGCACGCCGCCTGGATAATCCGGCTCGTCATCGAGGTCATAGCCCAGCTCTTCGAGACGGACGCGAAGCTCGCTCTCGGAGAAATGGCCGCCGACCTTCAAGCCCGTGTTCAAGCGCAACAGGCTCGCCGGCGTCGGCAGGCGCTCCATCACCGCTTCCGCCGTCGAGATGAGAAAGATCGGCTGCTTGGATTTTGCGAGGCGCCGCAGCACCGAGGCGCGACGGCCGGCGATCTCGCGCGATGGCTCCAGTTGATCGAACGGCAGGGTGTTCAGCCGCGGAAACACCAGCACTTCGCAGGACGGATCGAGTGCATGAATGACGCTGCCGAGCCGTTCTGCCCTGTTCTCGCTCTCGGCAAGGAACACGAGACCGCTGCGCCCGGATTCCTTCCACTGCGCCAGCAGATGCAGCGCCATCATGCCGAGCGGCGACGACGACGAGATCGTGGCGCGCTGCGAGCCCTTGCTCGCCGTCGGAGAACTTTTGGCTAGCGAGCGCCTGCTCGTCGAACTTTTGGCGGGCGAACGCTTTTTGGGCGAGCTTTTGACTTGCGAGCCCTTCTTTAGAGAACTCTTGCTTAGTGAGCCCTTGGCTTGCCGCAGTTTTTTGGAATGACGCACGTTAATCCGTTTCTCGTCGTAGGCAGTCGCTAATGGCACGCGCAGCCGAGTTCGTCCCGATTCGGTTGCGAATGGTCATGCATATGGGACGGGGCGCGCGAACGCACGCCTCCCAAAACACCTCGCGCGACATAGAAGTCGCCGGCACACGCAAAAGCGCCAAGCCCAAAGCGCGATGTATCACCGCGCTCCAGTTTGTTGTTTGAGTATGATCTTTTTCGGAAAACCGCTACGCGCTTTTCCGGATCATGCTCGTGCCGCCAGTCGTCTAGCAGACACGCCGGCCCATTTCCACTCTTGTGATCACGTCGCGGCTAAATGATGCCGCCCTGCCGAAGCGCTGCAATCGCGGCCGTGTCGTAGCCGAGTTCCGCCAGCACGGCATCGGTATGCTCGCCGAGCGTCGGCGGGCGCGTCGCGATTTCGCCCGGCGTTTCCGAGAGTCGAATCGCGGCGCGGGCAACCGGGGCCTGCTTCGGCAAGCCGGGATAGTCGACGTCTTGCAAGAAGCCGGCGGCGCGGATGTGCGGATGATCCAGCGCCTGCTGCGGGCTCAAAACCGGCCCGGTCGGAATCATCGCTTTGCCGAGGGTGTCGACCGCCTCCTGCGTGGTACGCTCGGCGCACCAGCGCGCCATTCGCTCGCTGATGACGGGTCCGTTGTTGCCGCGGCTGATGTCGTCGGCAAAGCGCGGATCGTTCAGCCACTGCTCCTCCTCGCCCATCAGCCTGGCCCAGCGCTTGAACAGCGGATGACCGGTGACCTGGCACAGCACCCAGCCGTCCCGGGTGCGGTAGATGTCTGCGGGCGCGGCAGTCTGGCCGAGATTGCCTGATGGGACGCGATTGACGTTGATGACGGCCTGCTCGATCAGCGTCGCATTGGTGAAGGACAGCGCGGTCGCCAGCAGCGCGCCCTCGACGATCTGCCCGCGCCCGGATTTGCCGCGCTCGATCAGTGCGGCGAGCGTCCCGAAGGCGCAATGCAGCGCGGTGCCGAAATCGACCCAGTTCACCGCCGCGCGGTAAGGCGGATTGCCCGCGCCGGTCATGTAGACCGAGCCCGACATGACCTGGCCTACGCCATCGAAACCGACGCGGTCGGACCACGGCCCCGGCCCGCCGAACGCAGTGGCCGTGGTGAGGATGATGTCCGATTTGATCGCCTTCAACGAGTCGTAATCGAGCTTCATGGCGCGCAAGGTCTGCGGCGGCAGATTAGCGACGACGACATCAGCTGTCTTGACCAGCCGGCGCATCACCTCCTGGCCTTCAGGCGTCATCGGATCGAGCGTGATGCACTTCTTGTTGCGGTTGACCTGGAGGAACAGCGCGCCCTCGCCGCCTTCGCCGACCGGCGCCACGAAGCGATCCTCGCTGCCGTCACGCTTCTCGACGCGAATGACCTCGGCGCCGAACTCGGCCAGCAATGTCGCGCAATACGGTCCCGCGATGTAGCGCCCGAAATCGAGGACGCGCACGCCTTCCAGAACTCCCCCCATCGACCTCTTCTTTCCCTCACTACTTCCGGTCAGATTACAGGGAATGGGTGCCACGGCAAGGTGCAGCGCACACCATGCCCTGTCCTCAAGATGCTGCCTTCAAGATGTCATCATCCAGCCGTTTCGGCCGGCGGAAATTCTGCTCTAGTATAGGCCTGTCCGTCCCTCCAGCCAGAAGCGCACATCCATGCCGCAACAATTCGATCGATCCGCAGAAGATCTCGGCAACGCCATTCATTTCGAGCACGTCAACATCCAGGTTCCGGACCAGCGCCTCGCCACGCTGTTCTACGTCACCGGGCTTGGACTGACCCGCGATCCCTATCTGATGGTGTCCGACACCAACATGTGGATCAATGCCGGACGGAGCCAGTTTCATCTGCCGAGCGGCAAGGCACAGGTGCTGCGCGGCCATACCGGGCTGGTCATCGAGGGCCGCGAGGCGCTGCTGGCGCGATTGGCCTCGGTCGCCGGGAAGCTCGAAGGCACCGCCTTCGCATACGCCGAGCACAACGATTATGTCGAAGCGACCTGCCCCTGGGGCAACCGCCTGCGCATCCACGAGCCGGACGCGGCACGCTTCGGGCGCATCACGCTCGGCATCCCCTATGTCGAGTTCGAGGTGCCGGCCGGATCGGCACAGGCAATCTGCGCCTTCTATCCCGAGATCATGGGCATGCCGGCGAGCTTGCGCAACCGCGGCGGCAAGGTTGCCGCGGTGAAGACCGGCCGCGACCAGCATCTGCTGTTCCGGGAGACCGATCGGCCGCAGCCCGCCTATGACGGCCACCATGTGCAGATGTACATCACCGATTTCTCCGGCCCTTATCGCAAGCTGCTGGCGCGCGACCTGATCTCCCGCGAGGACAACCAGTATCAGTACCGGTTCTGCGACATCGTCGATCTCGACAGCGGCAAGCATCTGTTCACGGTCGAGCACGAGGTGCGCAGCGCGACGCATCCGATGTTCATGCGGCCGATGGTCAATCGCAGTCCTGTCGTCAACAACCGCAACTACGCCTACGGCCACGATCAGGCATCCTGGGCGATGGGGCCGGATCAATATGAGGGATAGGACCTACCGCGACAAAGCCGCCGACGAAGCGGCTTTGTCAACGCGAGCCTGGGTCCGTCACACCTTGTCGCCGGTCCTCGCCGGCAGCGCGTCCACGCCGCGCGGCGGTGCGCCCGGCTGTCCTTGCACAGGTGTCGATCTCGGCGCCGTGCGGGCGATGCCGGCCAGCGCCTGCTTGCGCCGGCGTCGTTCCTGCAATTGCTGGTCTGCCAACACGCCGATCAGAATCACCGTCCCCATCACCGCGAAGTTCAGCGAATTGGGGATGCCGAGGATATTCACGAGGTTCTGGAGCACCTGCAGCAGCGCAGTCCCCAGCACGATACCGAGAATAGAACCCTCGCCGCCACGCAGGCTGCAGCCGCCCAGCACGGCAGCCGCGATCGCGTAGAGTTCATAGAAATTGCCGAAGGAGCTCGGAGACACCGAGTTCGTGTAGAACACGAACAGGACCGTCGCAACTCCGGCGAGCCCACCGCTGATGATATAGGCGGTTGCGATCACCATGTTGGTGTTGATGCCGGAGAAGCGCGCCGCCTCCTCGTTCTTGCCGACGGCATAAAGCCAGCGTCCGTAGACCGAGCGGTGCAGCACCACGCTGAGGACGAACGCAAGGACGATCAGGAGGATGAAGGTGTTCGGGATGCCCGCCACATGGCCGGAGGCAATGTTGCTCAGTGTCGCTGCCTCGTCGCCGTAGCCGAAGCCGCGTGTCGAGTCGGTCGTGTAGTAGCGGGCGGCGCCGCGATAGATCAGCAACCCGCAAAGCGTCACGATGAAGGGCTGCATCTTCAGCCGGGTGATCAGGACGCCCTGAATCGCCCCCAGCACCAGTCCGCCCAGCAACACGGCCAGCAGCGCCAAGGGCCAGGGAACCTGGTACGTCGTCAGAAGGTCGACGAAGACGACACCGAGCAGCGCGAACATCGAGCCGAGCGAAAGGTCGATGCCGCCGGTGATGATCACGAGGCCTTCGCCAAGCGCAAACACGCCGAACAGGCCGATCAGATTGGCCATGTTGAGCAGGTTCACCACCGACAGGAAGGCCGGATTGATCATGCCCGTGATGACGGAAATCACCACGAGCAGCAGGCCGAGACCGAGTTCTTTCTTGTTCATGGGGCAGCGGCTTCCACGGTTTCCAGCGCCTGGCCCATCGCAAGCCGCAGCACGTTGTATTCACTGAATTGCGGTCGCTCCAGCACACCGCTGACGCTGCCTTCATGCATCACCGCGACCCGGTCTGAGACACCGATGACCTCCTCCATGTCCGAGGAGATCATCACGATCGCGACGCCCTGGTCGGCGAGCTCGCGCATCAGCGCGTAGATCTCGCTCTTGGCACCGACATCGATGCCGCGGGTCGGCTCGTCGAAGAACATCACGCGCGGCTGCATGGAGAGCCACTTGCCGAGCACGACTTTCTGCTGGTTACCGCCGGAGAGGGTCACGGCCTCCATATCAACGCTCGGCACCTTGATGGAGAGCCGCCTGACCTGCTCCTTCGCGACATTGCGCTCGGACGCGCCGTTGACCAGCCACATCCGCGCATAATTGCGCAGGCTCGCCAGCGTCACATTCTCGCGGATCGGCAGCTCCAGCACGAGCCCGGTTTTCTTGCGGTCCTCCGGCACCAGATAGATGCCTTGCCTGATCGCATCCCGGGGCGATGCGACATCGACCGGCGCGTTGTCGATCCTGATCTCGCCACCCAGCACCGGATCGATGCCGAAGGCCGCGCGGGCCAGCGAGGTACGACCAGCGCCCACCAGTCCTGCCAGTCCGAGGATCTCGCCATGCCGCACGGAAAGATCGATCTGCCGGTCGGGGAAGGCTGACGTCACGAGGCCGACGATGTCGCAGCCGCCCGGCTGCGGCGGCCGTTTCGGCGGCGTATGCAGCGCTTTCAGGTCGCGGCCGATCATCAGCCGGATCATTGTGGCATGGCTGAGCTGGTCCCGCGCCAGCTCTCCCACCGTGCGCCCGTCGCGCAGCACCACGACGCGGTCAGCGCAGGTCATGATCTCGCCGAGCCGGTGGGAGATGTAGATCACGGCGATGCCGTGCGCCTTCAGATCGGCAATCACCGCCAGCAGCCGCTCGGTCTCCGAAATCGTCAGGCTCGAGGTCGGCTCGTCCATGATGATCACGCGGGCGTCGATCGAGAGCGCCTTGGCGATCTCCACCATCTGACGTTCCGCGATCGAGAGATTTTCGACCAGCGTGTCAGGTCCGAAATCGGCGCCCAGCCGCTGCAGCAGCGGCGTCACGCGGGCGCGCATCTGCGCGCTGTCCACCAGCTTCAGCGGGCCGCCGACGAGCTTCTCGCGTCCGATGAAGACGTTCGCGGCGACGTCGAGATTCTCGAACAGGTTCAGCTCCTGATGCACGAAGGCGATGCCGGTCTGCGTCGCCTCGTTCACCGTCATTTGGGCATGGTCAGTGCCGCCGATGCGGATCACGCCCGCGCTCGGCTCAATCACGCCGCCCAGCACGCGCATCAATGTCGACTTGCCGGCGCCGTTCTCGCCGATCAGGCCCAACACCTCGCCGTGGTGCACGCGCAGGCTGACATCGTTGAGGGCCATGACCCCGGGATAGGACTTGCTGATCCCGACAAGTTCGAACAGGATTTCCGCCATTCACTTCCTCCCAACCGACGCCCGACGGCTATGGCCGCCGGGCGTCGAAAGGCACTCAGAGTCACTTCTTCAGCAGATCCTTCATGTGAGCGGTGAAGTCCGCGACGTTGGTCTTGCTGATCACCTGGGTCGGCACGATCAGCTTGCTGTCGGCCGGAATCCAGGACTTGTCGCCGTTCAGCGTCTTGATGATGTTGGTGGCGGAGAGATAGCCGAATTCGAACGGCTGCTGCACCACCGTCGACTCGATCGTGCCGTCGGAAATTCCCCGCAGCGTGCGCTGATCCTCGTCGAAGCCGACGATCTTCACCTTGCCGGCCTTGCCCGCCGCCTTGACCGCATCATAGATCAGCGGGGTCTCGTAGCTCCAAAGGCCGGACAACAGCGCAATGTCGGGATATTTGACGAGCACGTTCTCCATGTTTGCCTTGGCCTTGGCGGAGTCTACCTGGTCGGTGAACACGTCGACCAGCTCGATCTTGGTGCCGGCGATCGCTTCCTTGATACCCTGCACCCGCTCGCGGGCGTTGTCCGCGTCCATCGTGCCGACGAACAGCGCGATCTTGCCGCCGTTCGGCAACGCCTTCTTGAACTCCTCGCCCGCTTGCCGCCCGGCCGCGACGTTGTCGGTGCCGATATAGGCGAGACGCTTGCTCTGCGGCGCGTCGCTGTCCGTCGTGATCAAGATGGTCTGGGACGCGACCTTGTTGAGCTCTTCGGTTGCGTGCGGCGCATCGTCGACCGAGATCGAGATGCCGGCGACGCCGCGCACCAGCAGGTCGTCCAGCTCGCGCCGCTGGCCCGCCGCGGTCGCATCGTTGGTGACGATCAACTGGATATCGAATTCCGGGTGCTCCTTCTGAGCCTTCTCGAGCCCGCGGCCGGCGATGACCCAGAAATCGGCCGCTGCATTGGTCACCAGCGCGATGGTCTTCTTCTGCTGGGCCTGCGCCGCACCCGTGGCCAGCGCGAACGCAGCGGCGGTCGCGAGCAACGGCACTAGCAATGTCTTCATTGATCCGTTCATGTGTACCTCCCTTTGGTCCCCCCAGATGCGGGGCTTTACAGCGCTTTTGCGCTCTATTTTATTCACGCAGCGAAGAAATGTTGCAGAGCAGAACATCAAAATCAGGATGCGCTGGCCACTTCTTCAAGCGGAAATAGTACATGAGGCATGATATTAGTAAATATGGCCGCCTCGTCGCGCTCCGCGCTGTGCTTTTCCAATCACACCGCCCCAATACGCGCTCATTAAATTCATGCTCTGAATTAAATAGGACAGCATGACTGACCAGACTGAGTTGCCGAGACGAATTTCAGGCATGACCCGTGGCTCGAACCGGGGCCGCCTGGTGGAAGTCCTGCGACGCCACGGGCCGTTGCCGCGTGTGGAGCTGGCCCGGAGCACGGGACTGAGCTTCCCCGCCGTTTCCGGCCTGACGTCGAGGCTGATCGCGGAAGAGCTGCTGTGCGAGACCGAGACAGCGGCAACCCCTTGGTCCGACGTCCCCGACGAAGAGGATCCGGATGGGTTGAATGGCCGCCGCCGTGGCCGGCCGGCCGTGCTGCTGACCCTGAACCCGAAGTTCGGCCGCGTCATCGCGGTCTCGCTGCGCATGAATCTGATCGAGACACTGATTGCGGATTTCAGCGGCTTCAGCCTGGCCCAATCCCGACTCGAAATCGCGACCCGGGCTCTCGATGCGGGCGCATTGTGCGACCTCGTGATCACGCAAATCAATGCGATGCTGGCGGCGACGGCCACACCGCGCCATCGGCTGTTGGGAATAGGGATTGCCCTCCAGGGCATCGTGAACGCGGACACTGGCCGGCATCTGTGGAGCCCGGTGTTGTCCGTCACCGACATTGATCTGGCGAAGCCGGTGCGCGAGGCTTTCGGCACCGAAGTCGTGATGGCGAATGATGCTGTCGCGGTTGCGCTCGCTCTCGCCGCCGCGGAGCCGTCACTGGCGCAGGGCCTGATGGCCACGATCCTGATCGGTCACGGCGTCGGCATGGGCGTCGTGGTCGACGGTGAAGCGCGGCTGGGCGCCGGCGCCGGCAGTGAGATCGGCCATACCAAGCTGGGATCGAACGGGCCGCAATGCCGCTGCGGCCAGCGCGGCTGCATCGAGGCCCATCTCGCCGACTATGCGCTCTACCGCGACGCCCGCACCTTTCTCGACTTGCCGCCAGCGGCGTCGCAGCAGCCTTCCGAGGCGCAGATGACCCTCCTGCATGAGCGGGCACGGAGCGGTGATCCCCGTCTCGAGCACGTCTTCCAGCAGGCAGGTCGCGCGCTTGCCGAGGCGGTCGCGGCAACGATATCCGTGCTGCGCCCGCACCATGTCGTCCTGGCAGGGCGCGGCCTGCAGGCATTTGACATGATGCGCCACGCCTATGAGGAGCGGCTCGAGCAGGCGGTGTTGCCATGGCTGCTCAAGTCCACGACGATCCATCTGCGTCCAAGCGATTCGGCGGCCATCGTCGATGGCATGATGCAACGGACGCTGCGGGTCGTGGACCGCAACCACATGGAGACAACCGAATAAGCCACGGCCCCCGCCGATCATGAAGGCGATCCGGCGAAGTTGAGGGCGAACTGCGGCAGCCCGCGATCATCTCGCGATTCCCACGGCCCGATTGTATTATCCGCGCATGAGCGAATCCGGCACCGTGGAAGGCGACGCAAGGCGCGTTCGCAAGATCATCCATATCGACATGGATGCCTTCTACGCATCGGTGGAACAGCGCGACAATCCGGAGCTGCGCGGCAAGCCCGTCGCTGTCGGCGGTTCGGCCGAGCGCGGCGTGGTTGCCGCGGCGAGCTATGAAGCGCGTAAATTCGGCGTTCGGTCCGCGATGGCGTCGGTGACCGCGAAGCGGCAATGTCCCGACCTGATCTTCGTGAAGCCTCGCTTCGAGGTCTACAAGGCGATCAGCCGGCAGATCCGCGAGATTTTTGCCGAGCACACGGAGATCATCGAGCCCTTGTCCCTCGACGAGGCCTATCTCGACGTGACCGAGAACCTGCAAGGCATCCCGCTCGCGCGCGACATCGCGCTGCGGATCCGCGAGAAGATCAAGGCGGAGACCGGCCTCAACGCTTCGGCGGGCATTTCCTACAACAAGTTCCTGGCCAAGCTCGCCTCCGATCACCGCAAGCCCAACGGCCAGTTCGTGATCTCCCCGGAGATGGGACCCGCCTTCGTGGAGACGCTGCCCGTCGGCAAGTTCCACGGGATCGGGCCGGCAACAGGTGCGAAGATGAACGCACTCGGCCTGTTCACCGGTCTCGACATCCGGAACCAGACGCTCGAGTTCATGAACGCGAACTTCGGCAAGTCGGGCGCCTATTATTACTGGATCTCGCGCGGCGTCGACGAACGGCCGGTCCGGGCCAACCGGATCCGCAAATCCATCGGTGCGGAGACCACGTTCTCGACCGACCTTGCCGAATTCGACGCGCTGGTCGCCGAGCTTCGCCCCCTCGTCGACAAGGTCTGGCGCCATTGCGAGACGACCGGCAGCCGGGGCCGCACCGTCACCTTGAAGATCAAGTTTGCCGACTTCGAGATCATCACGCGCAGCAGGTCTCTGCTCGCGCCGGTCGCAGGCCGGGACGAGCTGGAGCGGCTGGCCTGCGGCCTGCTCGAAGTCGAGATGCCGCTGCCCAAACGCGTCAGGCTCCTGGGTGTAGCGCTGTCCTCCCTCCAGCTCGCAGACGATGCGGAGCCGCAACTGACCTTCGGCATCTGATCCAGAGCCGCATGCGGCAAATGCACAGCTTTGTCCGCGCACGCGGCGGGAGGGAGCGGTGGTCCTCATCTTGATTCAGAGGCATTTGTTGCCCGCCTTAAACGAAATTTGGAATGGCCAGGCCGCTCCATTTCGCTTCTCCTACGCATCTCGCCATCCGCCTGGTGCAACAGGAGCTATTCGTGACCGAACGCCTTCCTTCGTTTTTGATCTCCCGGCGTCGCCTATTGATCACGACGTCCGTGATGGCGGCCGCTGCCCTGACGGCAATGGCTGGTCTGTCATCGGTTCGAAGTGCCGGCGTCTCATCGAACGGCGGTGACATCACCTTCCTTATCGACTCGCTCGGCGGCACCTGGATTCCGAACAACAGCTCCATCTCCAGCTTCCAGGGCCACATCTGGGGCCACGTGACCGACAAGCTCGTCTATGTCGATGCCGACGGCAAGGTCAGTCCCTGGATCGCCGAGAGCTGGGAGCAGAGCAGCGACGCCACCCAGTTCACCCTACACCTCAAAAAAGCTGTGACGTTCTCCGATGGCACTGCACTCGACGCATCGGCTGTCGTCGCCAATCTCGACATCTGGTACGCCGGACGGAAGAGCGAGGGCATCAACCCGGTTGGCCTCTTCCCGAAGACCTACGACCGCGCCGAGGCGGTCGACGCAACCACCGTGAAGGTTGTCTTCAAGGCGCCGACACTCGGCTTCATTCCGACCCTCGGCTATCACGGCTCGATTCTCATCTCCCCAAAGACTCTCGCGCAGCCGGCAGCCCAGCAGGCCGACCTTGGCAAGACGTCCGGCAGCGGGCCGTATGTGGTCGCCTCCTGGAAGGAGGGCGACTTCGTAAAGCTGGTCAAGCGCAAGGACTACAATTGGGGTCCCGCAGCCGTCGGCCACACCGGCCCGGCCTATCTTGACTCGATCACATACAAGATCGTCTCCGAACCATCGTTGCGGGTCGCCGCCGTCCAGTCCGGCCAGGCCGATGTCGCCTACAGCCCCTCGCCGCAGGAATTGAAGTCGCTCAAGGATGCCGGCTTCACCACCGCAACCCCACGCTATCTCGGCTTCGTCAACGGCCTTGCGGTCAACACCAGGCTGGAGCCCTATAACGATGTGAAGGTACGACAAGCGCTCCAGGCCGGGATCGACCGGAAGGAGATCATCGACACCATCTATACGCCCGACTGGAAGCTGGCGACGTCCTTCATCCAGAGCAACGTGCCCGGTGCGACCGACCACAGCGACCTCCTGGCCTACAACCCAGGCAAGGCCGAGAAGCTGCTCGACGAAGCTGGCTGGGTCAAAGGGGCCAATGGCATCCGCACCAAGGACGGCAAGCAGCTGTCGCTCACGCTTCACTCCAACCCCTACCTTGCGACGGCGAAGTCGATCGACGAGCTCATCGCCCAGCAGCTCGGCAGGATCGGCTGGAAAGTCACCATCCGCGCCTATGACGTCGTGACGTTCGGCGAGAAGGTGCGGTTCGGCGGGCCAGCCGTGCCGGCCTACGAGGTGACCCGCAGCTTCATCGATGCCGGCACGGTCGCCAGCATCCTCACCGACGCGAACAATGGCGAGAACTGGTTCAATCTCGGCGACAGCGACAAGAAGCTCAACGAGCTACGCGACAAGATTGCCGGCGCCGCCTCTCTCGACGTTCGCAATCCGCTGCTCGATGAGTTGCAGACCTACGTCCTGGAGCAGGGCTACTTCATCCCGCGCACGCAGATCGTCCAGCGGATCTACGTGCAGTCCCCGAGGCTCAAGGGCGAGGTCTACAACGGCATCGCGTACGCCAGCTATTACACGGCCACGAAGGGCGAGTGAGGCACCATGCGAGCGAATAACGCGACGAGGGCGCCGGCATGAGCAATGCTTACCTTGCCGACGCCGCAAGGCGCCTCGCGCAGGCCTTCATCGTGATCCTGCTCGCTTACGTCCTTACGTTCGTCGTCGTCAGCATTTTGCCGGGCGACCCCATCACGAACGTCCTGCGTGATCCCCAAAACGGGTTCAGCGAGGACGAGATCAAGGCGATCATCGCCGCGCAGGGCCTGGACCAGCCGATTCCGGTTCAGCTCTGGACATCGCTGTCCCACTTCGTCATCGGCGACTTCGGCCTGTCGATGCGGTCCAGCCGGCCCGTCGCAACCCTGATCGCCGAGGTTCTTCCTTCAACCCTGATCCTCGCATCCGCCGCGTTCGCGATCGCGCTGCTGCTGGCGATGACGATCGCCTATGGTACGCAATTCATTCCGAAGCAATTGGGCCAGGGTTTGCTGCGCGGCTTCCCGTCGTTTTTCCTGTCGGTGCCCAATTTCGTCATCGGCCTGATGCTGATCCACGTGTTCGGCTTCCAGCTCGGCCTGTTCCGCGTGATCGCACCCAACAGCTTCTGGGCGACCTTCTTCGCCGCGGTCGCGCTGGGCATCCCCGTCTCCGCGCGGATCGCCGAGGTGCTGATCGCGAACCTCGACAAGGAGTCCGAGCAGGAATACGCGGCGGTCGCGCGCGGCCGCGGTCTGACGCAGATGCGTCTCTTTGCGAAACATTTGCTCAAGCCGTCTTCGCTCCCGGTCGTCACCGTGATCGCACTCGCCATCGGCGAACTTCTCGGCGGCTCGCTGATCACCGAGACGGTGTTCGGGCGCACCGGCATCGGCAGCCTGGTGCAACGCTCGGTGAGCACGCAGGATTTGCCTGTCCTGCAGGCGGTCGTTTCGCTCGCGGCAGTCGTGTTCGTGCTCGTCAATTTGATCGCGGATCTCGTCTATCCGCTGCTCGACCCGCGCGTGAAGCTGGTCGACGGTCCCGGGGTGCGTCCGACCACCGCTGACGACAGCGCGACTGCGAAATCCGCGGCGGTGACATCATGACCCTCGCCTCCTTCTCCTCTGCTTCACGCGTCACGTCGATCGGCCGGCAGACAGCTCTTCGGGTAGCGCCGACCGTAGCGCTTTCCTTTGCGGTCATCGCGATTGTGATTGCCTGGTCTGTGGCACCAAGCTTGTTCACGGGCCATAGCCCGATCGTCGGCGTCCCCGCCGACAAGCTGCTCAGCCCCAGCACGGCGCACTGGTTCGGCACCGATCACCTCGGCCGGGATCTCTATACCCGCGTCGTCTACGGCACAGCGTCCTCGGTGACGAGCGCGCTCATCGCCGTCGTCATTGCCGCCGTAGCAGGCGGACTCATAGGCCTCCTGGCGGGCTTTCTCGGCGGCCGGGTTGACATCGTGCTCGCCCGCCTGGTCGACGTGCTGCTGGCGATCCCGAATTTCCTGCTGGCAGTCATCGTCGTCACCGCGCTCGGTTTCGACACGACGAACGCTGCCATTGCGACCGGCGTCTCGGCGGTGGCCGTGTTCGCGCGAGTAATGCGCGCGGAAGTGATCAAGACCCGACAGGCGATTTTCGTCGAGGCGGCGTTCCTGTTGGGCGGCTCACGCTGGCACATCCTGTTACGACATGTGTTGCCGAACGCGTCGCGCTCTGTACTCCCGCTCGCGGTGCTGCAATTCGGCCTTTCGATCCTGGTGATCGCGAGCCTCGCTTTCCTCGGTTACGGCGATCCGCCGCCCGCTTCCGACTGGGGCCTGCTGATCTCGATCGGCAAGGACTACCTCAAATGGCCGTGGCTGGTGTATGCGCCCGCCTTCGTGACGATCGCGACCGTCCTCTCCGTGAACAGGATCAGCCGATGGCTGCGCAAGACAGACTGACCGCCGATACACTGACGCGCGCCGAGCTCATCGCGCCGGTGCCGTTGCGCCCGCTTCCGCTGCTCCGGGTCGATGGCCTGTCGGTCTGCTACGGGCCGCACGAGGTCGTGACCAATGTGGGGTTCGAGCTCGGCCGCGGCGAGAGCCTTGCTCTCATCGGAGAGTCGGGCTCGGGCAAGTCGACGATCGCCCGCGCGGTACTGCGGCTGCTCCCCAGCGGCGGGCACGCCACCGGCCGCGTGGCCTTCGACGGCCAGGAGGTGCTGGGGATTTCCGAGCGCGGCTTCCGGCCGCTGCGGGGACGAGCCATCGGTTTCGTGCCGCAGGATCCCGCCAACTCACTCAACCCGGTGCGTACGATCGGCGCCCAGGCGCAGGAGGCGGCCGCGCTGCTCGACGAGGCCGACCAGGCGTTCCGTAAGCAGCTCATCCTGGAGACGTTCGCCGAGGTCGGTCTCGACAATCCCCGGCGGGTCTACGACTCCTACCCGCACCAGCTGTCCGGCGGCATGCTCCAGCGCGTGCTGATCGGCCTTGCGATCCTGCCACGGCCAGCATTGCTGGTCGCGGACGAGCCGACCTCCGCGCTGGACGTCACGATCCAGAAGCGGATTCTCGACCTGCTCACGCGGCTGCAGCACGACCTCAAGATCAGCCTGCTTCTGATTACCCACGATCTGGCGATCGCGGCCGAGCGCGCGAACGCGCTGGTGGTGCTCAAGGACGGCGTCATTCACGAAGCCGGCCGGACTGCTTCCGTCTTCTCCTCGCCTGAGTCGGCCTACGCCAGGAAGCTGCGCGCGGATGTCCCGGCGCTCAACCCTGACCGTTACGCAGCGTTGCGCGATAGCGGTTTTCATGCCATCAAGACCGGCTTCGGCGACACACCGAAGATCGACGTTGGCGCCGTCACGAAGACCTTCATCGTCGACGGCAAGACGCTGACGGCCGTCGACGACGTCTCATTCATCGTCCCGGCCGGCACCACGCACGCGCTGGTCGGCGAGTCCGGGTCGGGCAAGACGACGGCGGTCCGGCTGCTGCTGGGCCTCGAGCAACCCGACACCGGGACCATCTCGGTCGCCGGCGAGCAGATCACCGGCCGCTCGCCGGCGGCGCTGCGCGCGGCGTGGCGCCACCTTCAACTCGTCTATCAAAATCCGTTCACCTCGCTCGATCCGACCTGGACAATCGAGCGGCTCGTGCGCGAGCCGCTCGACCGTTTCAGGGTCGGAACCAGCAAGGAGCGGGTCGCGCGCGTGCGCGAGGCGCTGGCCGATGTCGGGCTCGGCGGGCACCTGCTTTCGCGCAAGCCTGGAACCCTGTCAGGCGGCCAGCGCCAGCGCGTGGCTATCGCCCGGGCGTTGGTTCTCAAGCCTGATGTGATCGTGCTCGACGAGCCCACATCCGCCCTCGACGTCAGCGTCCAGGCCGACATCGTCGAAGTCCTGCTCTCGCTACAGGCCAATTTGGGCCTGACCTATGTGTTCCTCTCTCACGACCTCGCCCTGGTGCGCCAGCTCGCTCACACCGTTTCGGTGATGCACCGCGGACGCATCGTCGAACATGGGACCGTCGCCGAGATCTTCGACAATCCGCAGCAGCCCTATACTAGGTCGCTGCTGGCCTCGATCCCGTCGGGTATCGCCGGCGCCGCACACCTACCGCAGGCGCGCCTTCGGCTGATGGCGACTGCGGATTGAGTGACCGCAGTAAACTTCTGCTTGCTCACTTCTCATCATCCAGCGCGAGAACGGCGAAGCTCGCGAGCCAGTGCTCTCCCATGTAATGGTTCTCTATCCCCGTTCGAGCACCTGTGCGATCTCCCAGACATGACCTGAAGGATCGGCAAAGGACGCGGTTCGCCTTCCCCAAGGGCGATCGATCGGCCCATTGAGCAGATCGACGCCGATCTCCCGAAGGGCCGTGCACACTTGGTCGACGTCGACAACCCTGATCGTCAGGAGCACGCGCGGGCCGGCGGAGGGCCCCCCGACGCGCAGCGGCTCCACGAGCGGAGACGCCTGCGAAACGTCGAGAAGGTTGACCAAGAGCCCACCAAATCTGAGCACGGATGAGACCTTATCCTCCCAGATGGTCTCACATGCGAAAACCCTCGTGTAGAAGGTCCGCGATGACGCGATGTCATCGACGAACAATGTGATGACTTCGACCTCGCTTGGCAAACCAATGGCCATGTCGCTCTGCTCCTCGCCGTTGCAGTGTCGACTTGCGTGAACAAGGCAAGCCGCCGGCCATCATATTTCACGATGTCAGGGCGCGGCGCAATTCCGGCGGACCATCGGCCCGGCCCAGAAGCCTCGAGCCCTAGTTGAACAAATCCGGCTCGGCCTCGGTGATCCAGTCCCACAACGGTTGAAAGCTGAAATAGCCGCCCTTGTGCGTGCCGACCTGTCGCGAGGTCAGGCTGGCGATCTCGTGAGGGATCGGCTTTGGCGTGCCGGCGGCCCCGGCGAGCAACTGGGCGCGCGCTGCATTGTCCATCGCGATGTACCACCAGGCGACCGCCTCGATGGTCGGCCCCACCGTGAGCAGCCCATGATTTTGCAGGATCGCCGCCTTCCTCGATCCAAGCGCTTGCGCGATCTTGCGGCCCTCCTCCGCCTCCAGCACGACGCCGGAGAAGGGATCGAACAGCACGTGATCCTCGTAGAAGGCGCAAGAATCCTGCGTCAGCGGATCGAGCAGACGGCCGAGCGCCGACCACGCCTTGCCGTAGGTCGAATGGGTATGAGCTGCCGCGATCACCTCCGGATGCGCGGCGTGTATCGCAGAGTGAATCACGAAGCCGGCCTGGTTGATCGGCTTGTCGCCGATCAGGATATTGCCGTCGTGGTCGACGAGTTGGAGGTCCGAGACCTTGATCTGGCTGAAATGCTTCGACAGCGGATTGATCCAGAAGCGTTCAGGGAATTCCGGATCGCGCACGGTGACGTGACCCGCCAGACCCTGATCGAAGCCGTAGCGCGAGAACAGCCGGAACGTTGCCGCGAGCCGCTGCTTGCGATGCAGACGTTCCTCCTCGAACGACGCCGCGGGCGTGCGCTCGATCAGCGAGTATTTCCTGGGCTTCTCGACGACCTTGTTCATTGCAGCAGCTCCTTTTCTAGTATTCGAGATTCCTGTCGAAGACGTCGGCCAGCGGCACGCCATGCGCATAGGCATCGAGGTTGACGAGCGTCTTGTCGGCCAGCCGCTTGACGTCCTCTCCTCCCGTCCACGACACGTGCGGGGTCAGGACGATCTTGGGATGGTCATAGATCGGGTCGTTGTCCGGCGGAGGCTCCGGATCGGTGACATCAAGCGTGGCGCCGGCAATTCGCCCCTCATCCAGCGCCTGCAACAGGGCGTTCTGATCGACGATGCGGCCGCGCGCGACATTGATCAGGTGCAGCGATGTCTTGGTGCGCGCGAGGACATCGGCGTTGATCAGACGCGCCGTCCTGGTCGTCGCCGGCAGCGCGAGAACGAGATGATCGGAGACCTCGACCAGTTTCTCGATGCTATCGGCGGGCTCGACGCCGGGAATGACATATGGCCAGGCCGAGCGCCGCAAAACCCTGATGTTGACGCCGAACGGCTTGACCCGCTCCACGACGGCGCGGCCGATCGCACCGAAGCCCGCGATGCCGATCGTCTTGCCGCTGAGCGAGCCCAGCGGGGTGATCTTCCATTGCTCGCGACTGCGCGGCCGGATGTCATGGATACGCTTCTCGAAGCCGAGGATCGCTGCAAGCACATATTCCGCGATCGGATCGGCCGAGATGCCACGGCCGACCGTGACCACGGGACCGTCGAGCAGCCAGGCCGGGAAGAAATCGACGCCCGTCGATGCGGTCTGGATCCAGCGCAGGCCGAACGGCCAGCCGGCAGGCTTCTCCGCAGGCGCCTTGTTCCAGCCCGCCAGCGGCCGCGTCAGCAGCACGTCCGCCTCCGGAGCCACCTCCCACGGCGCGCGATCGGCAGGATGATCGATGATCAGCGGACGCGACCAGTGATCGGCCAACGCGGCACGAATGTCCGGACCAAGCTGATTGACGATGATCGGAGATCGCACACTGGTGGAGGCGCGCCGGCTTTCAATTCGGGGGGTGTTCATGTCGCGACGTTCATGATGGCAACGGGGCGGACATGCTAGGCGCTCGAGGCAAGATAGTCTTTTCAAAGATCATCGGCATCGGGCAACAACAGGATGACGCTTCCGATCGAGGCATAAGAATTCGTCTTCTGCATGCGGTGCGCCGACGGCGCCCCAGCGCTCACGCCTTGACATCGCCGCTAGCGATCCAATCTTGAGTGGAGATCAAGGACCTGGCTCATGAAAATCCTCAACATCCTGACGCGGCGCTGCCTGCCGCTCGAAGAACTGGATGCGGCCGTCGCCTTTTACGAAACGCTGATCGGCCAGAAAGCGCGCCTTCGCTTTGATTACCCCGAGTACGACCTGAGACTGGCGCAGGTCGCATCGATCCTGCTCATCGCCGGAACCGAGCATAGCCTGAAGCGGTTCGCCGCGACGCACATGACTTTCATGGTGGAGGGCATCGAGGCTTTTGCCGCGTATCTTCCGACGGTCGGCGCGACGATTCTGGAAGCGCCGAAGCCGGTCCCGACAGGCCGCAACATGCTGGTGCGGCATCCAGATCAGACGCTGGTCGAATATGTCGAGCACAACGACAAGCATCCGGCAGACGTGCTGTCGTCGGCCTCCCGCTGATCTGACTGCCTCTATTTCTTGCCGCCGAGGCCCTCAGGCCGCTCAGCCCGCGATTGAGCCGCTGCCTCGCCGGCGCGGCGGAAGACGGTCTCCATCAGCCATTGCTCGTTGGGAAAGTGCTCCGCCCATTCATCCCAGCCGGAGTGCTTGCGATATTGTCCGAGACGTCCGGACGCCAGCACATCCTCCTTGCTGACCGAGACGCGGCGGTCGCAATCGGGTGCGACGTAGATCGCATCTGCACGGCAATAGAGCTCGCACATGAAGCAGGTCTGGCAATCCTCGACGCGCGCGAGAACCGGCAAGCCGTCGGTGCCGGGATCGAGCACATTGGCCGGGCACACCTCGATGCAGGCCCCGCAATCCGTGCAGCGCTCCGCGACGATGAGCTCAATCATGACGTCGTCTCGAGTTGACCAGGTTGGGCGCTTGCAGATGGACGATCCAGCGCGACCCAGACCTGGTCCAGTCCGCCGCTGAGCAGGCGCGCGGCCAATCGCGGATCTCGTGCGGGATAATCCTCGCGACGGTGAAGTCCCCTGCTCTCATCACGCGCTGCCGCGGTCGCAACGGACCACCGCGCCGTGGCCAGCAACGCCGCTGTCTCGCGCAAGGCGATCGAGCCCGCCTGTCCGTGATTGGCCACCTCACTCCATAAATCTTCGAGTGTTTGCGAAGAGGCCGCGAGCCCTGCCCCGGTGCGGAACAAGTTCTTGTCGAACGGATGCATCTCGGCGCGCACGCGGTCCCTGGTTGCGGCCACGTCAATGTCCTGTGGCCGGCCATGCGGACGTAGCCCGGCACGTCCAAGCGGGGTGAGCTCCGCAGAACGACTCTTCATGCTGCGCGCGACGCGCGCGGCCGCGGTTCCTGCGAATACGCCGGACGACAGCGCCCACGCCGAGTTGACATTGCCGCCGCCGGAAATCGCGCCCGCGACCTTTTCGCGCGATGCATTGTCGCCTGCGACGAACAGTCCCGGCACCGACGTAGCGCCGTTCACATCATGGACGCGCACACCGCCAATACCGCGGATTGTGCCGTCGTTGTGCAGGGTGACTTCGAACCGGTCGCGGTAGGGATCGATGCCCCAGCGGTCGAACACCAGCGGCACGTTCGGCGAGATCGTATGCAACCGCGCCTTGACGTCATCAGGCAGACGCTGCAGCGTGCAATAGACCGGGCCGCGCTGGAGCGCGCGGGCCAGGCGGACGGTCTGGTCGGGGCCGAAGGGAAGATCGAGCTCGCCCCCGTCGGCGTCGTAATAAGTCGCGAACGCATAGGCCATGCTTCGCGTCATCGTCGAATGCGCCGGCGCAATGGTGTAGGCCGCAGTGAACTCCATGCCGGACATCTCGGCGCCGGCCTCCGCCGCGATGAGATAGCCGTCGCCCGTGTTGGTTCGCGATCCCAGCAGATGGGACAGGAAGCTGGTCCCGCCGGCCGCGAGCACCACAGCCCCTGCCTCGACCCGATAAGCGCGGCTGCCATCCTGCCGACGCTGGCCACGGGCACCGCCGATCGAGCCGTCGCATCGTGCCAAAAGTTCAAGAACGGGCGATTGATCGAGGATCGTGACGCCGTAGCTCAGCACCTGCTGCCGCAGGGCGCGCATGTATTCGGGCCCGCGCACGGCGCGGTAGTTCACCCGCCCTTCGTCATCGGTCCCGAACTTATAATAGCGCGCGAGGGTCGGCAGCGTGCGCCAAGTCTGGTCGAGGATGCGATACATCCAGTCTGCTTCGCCAAGACCGAGGCCGGCGGCGATACGATTCGCGACGGCCGCGTCTCGCGCCGCGGCAGGATCCGGCGGCACCCACCAATGGCCGGGCCCCGCGGCAGCCGTGACGCCGCTGGTGCCGCAATAACCCTTGTCGGCCAGCACGACTTTCGCCCCGGCCTGCGCGGCGGATGTCGCGGCCCAGGCCCCCGCCATGCCGCCACCGACAACCAACACGTCGGCCGTTATCGACAACTGTTCTGGAAAAGCGGCCAATTTGCTCAACCGGGTCCGGGTTTCACGCCGCCTTGCGTGTACCAGCGCCGGCGTCGGCCTGTGCCAGCGCCTGACCGAGATCCGCGAGGATATCGTCGGGATGCTCAATCCCGACCGACAGGCGGACGTAGCCGGGCGTGACGCCGGCGGCGAGTTGCTCAGCGGCAGTCAGCTGCTGATGCGTCGTTGAGGCCGGATGAATGGCCAGCGAGCGGGCGTCGCCGATATTGGCAACGTGATAGAATAGCTTGAGCGCATCGATGAATCGCCGGCCGGCTTCGACGCCCCCTTTCAGCTCGAAGCCGACCAGCCCGCCAAAGCCGCCCTTCAGATAGGCGTCCGCCCTGCGCCGGTTCTCCCCGCTTTGCAGTCCGGGGAAGATCACGTTCGAAACCAAGGCGTGCCTGGCGAGGAAGTTCGCGACCTTGACCGCATTCTCGTTGTGCTGCCGGATGCGCAGCGGCAGGGTTTCGAGACCCTGAATGAACTGAAAAGCATTTTGTGGCGCGATCGACGCGCCCAGATCCCGCAACAGCTTGACGCGAGCCCGCAGGATGTAGGCGATCGGACCGAGCGGCTTCGCGGCCTCAGTCCAGATCGCGCCGTGATAGGCCTCGTCGGGCTTATTCAGAAGCGGGAAGCGGTCCGCATGTGCCGCCCAGTCGAAATTGCCGCCATCGACGATGGCGCCACCGATCGCGGTGCCATGGCCACCGATATATTTGGTCGTGGAGTAGACAATCACTGCAGCGCCGTGCTCAAACGGTCGCGCGATCAGGGGCGACGCCGTGTTGTCCAGGATGAGCGGAACGCCGAGCGAGCGGCCGATATCCGCGACTTCCTTGATCGGAAAGACATTCAGCTTCGGGTTTGGGAGCGTCTCGCCGAAATAGGCTCGCGTCTTTGCGTCCGTGGCCCGACGAAAATTCTCGGGATCGGAAGGATCGACAAAGCGGACCTCGATGCCGAACTGCTTCAAAGTCTGCGACAGCAACGTCCAGGTACCGCCGTAAAGATCAGTGGAGGACACGATGTTGTCGCCGGCCTGGGCAATGTTGAAGATCGCGAAGGCGGAAGCCGTCTGCCCGGAGGCAACTGCGAGGGCGGCTGCCCCGCCCTCAAGTGCGGCAAGCCGATCCTCGAAGGCCTGCTGGGTCGGATTTCCTATACGGGTGTAGATCGGGCCAAGCTGCTCGAGCGCGAACAGGCGCGAGGCGTGATCCGTGCTTTCGAACTGGAATGATGTGGTCTGGTAGATCGGAACCGCCACCGCACCGGTGGCGGGGTCGGTGCGGTACGATCCACCATGCAACGCCAGCGTCTCGAAGTTCCGGGTCTCCAACGCCATCTGCAATTCCCTTTCGATCTCGAGAGCGCGCGTCGCGCGCGGCAAGCCGTGCTTGTCGACGAAAATGATGCGGTCGGATTCTTCGGCTGTCGAGCGTGTCAGAAAAATAGCGATGCGCGTCCTGTATCAACGCCGCTTCGTAACGCGTTTCTTTCCACGCCTCCGCTGAATTGGAAAAAAACTCGCTCACGCAAAATGCTAAAAATGGTCGGGCGGACGAGATGTTCTTCGCAATTGACGATCGGACGAGACCATGACGAGACCGCGCGAGCTGCGCGTCAACGCTTTCAACATGACCGCGCCGAGCCACAACTGGGCCGCCTATGGTCTCATCCGCGCGGCGAGCACGAGATCAACGGCACGCCGCTGCCCGCGAAGAGCTTCTTCTGAGAGCGAACAGGCCGATCCACGGCGTCCGATGCGAGGAGCGACAGATGGGAAAGTCCGACATTCATCTGGTCAGCGGCGATGACGAGGTCGAGAACCAGTTTCGAGCCGTGATGCGGCGCCTGGCCGGCGGCGTCACCATCATCACGGCCGGCTGCGACGAGGACATCACCGGCATGACGGTGACGTCCCTGACGTCGCTCAGCGCCAGTCCGCCGCGGCTGCTGGTCAGCGTCAACCGGCAGGCCTCGTCCTTCGCTCGAATCGCGCGTTACGGCGTATTCGGCGTCAACGTTCTGGGATCTGACCAGCAGGCTCTTGCCGGGCGTTTCAGCGACGGCAGCTTGAAGGGCCACGAGCGCTTCGACGGGATCCGATGGTCCGCGGGGGCGGCCGGCGTGCCGCTGCTTGGCGACACCCTCGCAACCATCGAATGCAAGGTCGAGGAAATCATCGAGCGGCACTCGCATGGCATCATTATCGGCAGCCTGTTGAGCTTCGAGCTATCCCGCGAGCTGTCGGGCCTGGTGTACTGGAACGGCCAGTACATCAGGATCACACATGATTTCGACCTTGACCTCCTCGCCGAAATCAGCATTCCGTTGGCCCATGTCAGATAACCCTCCGGAATCGCCCAGCGGCGGGCGCTGGCAGCTTGACAGGATTGTCGCCGAGCTTCGCCTCTCGCGCGAAGAAACGCACAGCATCAGGCGCGACGGAGAGGCGCGGCGCGCGCCCTCGCGCGAGGCGCTTCAGGCCATTCTGGATGGCCTCACCGAGGCGATGTTTCCGAGGCATTACGGTCAGTTCGACCTCGACGGCGAGAATATCGACTACTTCGTCGGCAATCGCCTGAGTATCGCCCTCGACGGGCTTTGCGACCAGATCCACCGCGGCGCGCGATTCGTCGGCGACGAGCTGATCCCGGGCTACCGGCGCGAGGACGCGGTCGCGCTGACGCGGCAGTTCGGCGAGCGCCTGCCCGTGGTGCGCGGCCTCCTGATCTCCGATTTGAGAGCCGCCTTCGTCGGCGATCCCGCAGCCAGGAATTTTCCGGAGATCCTGATCGGATATCCGGGCATGACGGCGATCATCCATCACCGGCTGGCACATATCCTTGATGGGCTCAATGTGCGCTTGATCGCCCGGCTTGTCGCGGAGATCGCTCATACCAGAACCGGGATCGACATTCATCCCGGCGCCAGCATCGGATCCGGCTTCTTCATCGATCACGGCACCGGCGTGGTGATCGGTGAGACCGCGATCATCGGCGACAATGTCCGTATCTATCAGGCCGTGACGCTCGGCGCGCGCCACTTTCCGACCAACGATGATGGCCATCTGATCAAGGGCGATGCACGGCATCCGATCGTCGAGGACGACGTCGTGATTTATGCCGGTGCAACCATCCTCGGCCGGATCACGATCGGCCGGGGCGCGACGATCGGCGGCAACGTCTGGGTCACCCAGGACGTGCCGCCGAACAGCATCGTGACGCAGGCCACCGCCCGCAACAAGCAGGGTTAGGCGGCCGGCGCCTTCCAGCGCATCAGGCGGCGTTCCAGCGCCTCGAGGATCGCGTTGAAGACGAGGCCGATCACGGTAATCCCCAGGATGCCAAAATACATCTGTGGGATCAGAAAGCTGTACTGGCTGTTGATGATGAGATAGCCGAGCCCGGATTTCGCGCCGACCATCTCGGATGCGACCAGCACCAGCATCGCGGAGGCGCTCGCCAACCGTATACCGACGAAGATCGTCGGCAGCGACGCCGGCAGGATCACTTTGCGGAACAGCTGGCTCGGCGTCGCCCCCATCGTCCGTGCGGACTTAATCAAGAGCGGATCAACCTGACGCACGGCAGCGATTGTATTGAGCAGCAGCGGCCATGCGCAGCTATAGACCACCATGGTGACCTTCGAGAGCTCGCCAATCCCGAGCAGCAGGATGAAGACCGGCAGCAACGCCAGCGGGGCCGTGTTGCGCGCAATCTCGATGATCTGGTTCAGGAAGTCGCCGAGCCGGGCGTACCACCCGGTGACCAACCCGAGCGGCACGACCAGGACGACTGCGATCAGGAAGCCGCTGAGCGCTCGTAGCATGCTTGCGGCAACATCGTCGTAAAGCTCTCCCGTCTGAGCAAGCTGCCAGCCGGCCGCGATCACCTCCGAGAACGGGGGCAGGAACGTCACATCCACCAGCCCGAGCCGCGGAACGATCTCCCATGTCGCCAAAAACAACAGCACCAACAGAGAGCGCTGCCCAATGGCGCCGAACCCTTTCACGAGGCTCCCCGTCGCCGCGGAGAGCGCGCCAGCGCGTTGCCTAGCCCGATCCTTCGGGCTCCCCTCGGCGAGCTCCAGCAGCGTCAGGATCTCCAGATTAGACATGAGCCACCTCCTTCGTCTTTGCGGCAAGCTCGCCTTCAGCTGCAGTTACCTGAGCTCCTTGCGCCTTCAGCACCTCGTCGCGCAGCAAGGACCACACCGCGTGCCTGACATGCCCGAACTGCGGCAGTGACCGGACGTCTTCGGTCTCGCTGTGCAGCTCATCGGGAATGTCGACGATCTGCTTGATGCGGCCGGGACGCGAGGTCATCACCGCCACGCGCTGGCCGAGCACGACGGCCTCATCGATGCCGTGCGTGATGAACAGGATGGTCTTCCCGGTGCTGCGCCAGATCCGCAGCAGCTCGCCCTGAAGCGTCTCGCGCGTCTGTGCGTCCAGCGCCGCAAAGGGCTCGTCCATCAGCAGCACCTCGGGGTCGTAGGCGAGACTGCGCGCGATCGCGACGCGTTGCTTCATGCCGCCCGAGAGCTCGTGCGGATAACGGTCGGCAAAGCCGGACAGTCCGACCAGATCGAGGTAGTGCAACGCCTTCTCCCGCCGCTCCCTGGCTTTCAGGCCGGCAATGTCGAGCCCGAATTCGACGTTCTGCGCGGCCGTGCGCCAGGGGAACAGCGCGTATTGCTGGAATACAATACCGCGATCGCGCGCAGGTCCTTCGATGACCTTGCCGTCGAGGAGGATGCGCCCGCTACTCGGCGCCGTCAGGCCACCGAGCAGGTCCAGCAGGGTTGACTTGCCGCACCCGCTCGGCCCAACCAGGGCAAGGAATTCGCCGGTCCGAACATCCAGCGTAATGTCGTCCAGCGCGGTGAAGCGTTGCGCCGGCCCACCATCCTCGCCGCGCACCGAAAAATCCTTGCAGACATGCTCGAAGCGGATCTTGGCCCTTGTCATTTGGCCTCCGCGGTCTTGCCCGGGCGGAAATAATTGAACTCGTTGGTATAGAGGTCCGACGGCTTGAACTGGTCCTGCTTCAACAAGCCATCCTTGACCAGCCAGTCGATCCACACCTGCAGCTCGGCGTCGCTGATCACGCCGCCTCTGGTCGCTATGCCCGTGCTCTTCCAGTATTTGATCGGCGTGGCGTCCTCGTTGCGCTTTCGCTCGGCGATGATGCGTTCGAAGCGGGCCCGGACCTCCTCAGGCGGGGTGGTCTGCGCCCAGGCAATGGCCCGCGAGACGCCTTCGATCAACGCCCGGGAGGTGTTGGGATTGTCCTTGATGAATTTGTCCCGGAGCACGTAAGATCCCCCGGTGAAGTTTCCGAAGATGTCCGTATCCGCAAACAGCCTGCGGATGCCGCCGCGTTCGAGTGCCTTGTCGCGCAACACGCCATTGAGCGTGCTGACCTCGACCTGTCCCTGTCGCAATGCCTGCTCGCCGGTGACGGGCGGAATCGCGACCAGCGTCACCTGCTTTGCCTCCGCCGGCGTCAAACCGTTGCGGGAGAGATATTCGCGCAGCACGAACTCGAGATGCGCCCCTAACGTGTTGACAGCGACCTTCTTGCCGATCAGGTCCCGAGCGGTCCTGATCGGGCTGTCCTCCTTCACGTAATAGCCGTTATAGGTGTTGTCGTCCGATCCGTAGTAGCCGACCACGGCCTTGATCGGCGCCTTGGCCGCGATCAGCTTGATGATCGCGCCATAGAAAGCGCCGCCGATGTCGATGTCACCGGTGACGACAGTCTGGATGTCCTGCGGACCGCTGATGGTGTTGCCGACCCATTTCAGCTTCAGCGGCGCGAGATAGCCGAGGTCATCGGCCAGCTCGATGAACGTCACCTGGCCAGCCCAGCCCTGGTAGCGGATTTCGGTCTTTTCGAGCTGCGGCTCGGCCATGGCTTGGCCAACCAGGCCGGCCAGCGCGATGCTAGCGAGAGCAAGCTGGCGGCCTCTTGCGCGCAGGCCCGCAACCAGACGGCGCAATGTGGAGATAGCGATTATCATTCTCATAACTCCAACTCGTTCAGGCGGCTCTCGCCTGCGGCTTCGCCGCCTTGATGCGGGTGACGCTGTTGCGACCGTCGGTGCTGACCGGCACCTCGCCATCGATGGTGGCCCGCCGGACCACGCGGTGCTGGTCGCCGTAATCGTTCACGGCGTAGTGTTGGGTGGCACGATTATCCCAGATCACCACATCGCCTTGACGCCAGCTCCAGCGCACCGTGTTCTCGGGTGCGGTGATGTGGGCTTGGAACAGGTCGAATAATTTCTGGCTGTCGTATTTCGACAGGCCGACGAAGCGCTGCACGAAATTGCCGAGCACCAGCGTGCGCTCTCCGGTTTCGGGATGGACGCGGACAACGGGATGCTCAGTCTCGTAGACCGTCGCCGTGAAGACCTCCTCGAATTGCTTCCGATCGGCTTCGCTTGCGCGGGTCTTGACCGCGTAGTCGTAGGCATTGCTGTGCACCGCCCAGAGCTCGTCCGCGAGCTTTCGCAACGGCGCCGGCAGATCGAGATAAGACGCGGCCGTGTTCGACCAGATCGTATCGCCACCGAACTCGGGGATCACGACGCCGCGCAGAACCGAGATCTTGGGATAGGCGTCGACGAAGGTGACATCGGTGTGCCACTGGTCGGCGCGGCCGCCGCCGCGTCCGGAATCGAGCTCCAGGATCGACGCCGTTCCTTTTGTCGCGCCAACCGTCGGATGCGGCACCAACTTGCCGAGCCGATGAGCAAACCGCTCCTGTTCGGCATCATCCAGATGGTTCTGGTCTCGGAAGAAGATGACTTTTTGCTCGAGGAGAACCCGGTTGATCGCCGCAATCGTCCGATCCGGCAGATCGCCAGAGAGCTTGATGTTCCTGATTTCGGCGCCGATGCGGGCCGACCGCTTGACGATATCCGAACGCGGAATGACGTTGTCGATGGTGATTCCGTCAGTCATGTCATCTTCCCCAAGACCGCGATCCATTTGGACAAGGCTCCGCCGTTCGCCGATCGCTGATGCGACGGCGGAGTGAAAGACAGTAATGTTGCGATCGATCCTCTTGCGGGACTGCCGTCTGCTCTGACGACAATCGCATCTTGCGGGATCTTCCGTGGATGCTGCATCAATGCAGCCTGTGTTCAGTTACACGATGCTAACGCAAGGGCTTCGGAAATAGCTTCCAAAGTTGAAGGCAAGCGGGAAACAGATGCACCTGCGGTGACGGCGTGTCCGTTCGTTATTTGCATTGACTGCGTGGAATGAGCCCTGGAGAGCACCGGACATTCGCCCCGGCGCAGCGCCTTCTAATCGAGATCATGAACCCGCAACATCATCTCTTTCGCTCGCTGCCGCCGCTAGATTCATGCTCGCATCACGCCGAACAACGCAAATCCATTTCATCGACATTTCTCGTTCCGGCAACATAGAGTTGGTCGCGATCACGCCGTCTCTACGGCGCGTAGGACATTTTGGATAGAACGATGTCGACACCAGGCGCCATCGAATCTGGGCACTCGAACCATGAGCAACCAACGGCAGCTTGTACTCAATCTCTTCATCTACCCCGGCGGCCACCACGAAGCCGCGTGGCGCTACAGGGGATCTGAACCAGACCGCATTCTCGACATCACTCATTATCAGGAGCTGGCGCAACGCGCCGAGGCGAGCAAGTTCGACGCCATCTTCTTTGCCGATGGGCCAGCACTGGCCGACAACGTCCGCTACGCCCAGCGCTTTCGTTTCGAGCCGATCACCTGGCTCGCGGCGATCGCGGCGGTGACCCAGCGCATCGGCCTGATCGCAACCGCATCGACCACCTATACCGAGCCCTACAATCTCGCACGCCTGTTCGCTTCACTGGATCATCTGAGCCGGGGGCGCGCCGGCTGGAACATCGTGACCACCAGCGCACCGCAGGCCGCACAGAATTTTGGATTGCCAGAGCACCCTCCTCACCACGAACGCTACGAACGCGCCCGCGAGTATCTCGATGTCATCTCGCGACTCTGGGATAGCTGGGAGGACGACGCGCTCGTCAACGACCCCGAATCCGGCATCTTCGCCGATACCAGCAAGATCCACACGCTCGACCACGTCGGGAAGCATTTTCGTGTGCGCGGCCCGCTGAACATTTCGCGCACGCCACAGGGCCGGCCGGTCTATGTGCAGGCCGGCTCCTCCGACGACGGCCGTTCCTTCGCCGCCCGATACGCTGAGGCGATCTTCACCGCGCACCAGACCCCGGACTCGGCCAAGGCCTTCTATGCGGACATCAAGCGCCAGGCCCGCAGCTTCGATCGCGGTCCCGACGAGATCAAGATCCTGCCCGGCATCAGCCCCTTCATCGGCAGCACGCAGGCTGAAGCCGATCGGCTTCAGGACGAGTTCAACGCGCTGATCCAGCCGGAGTATTCCCTCACGCAGCTCCGCCAGATGATCGGGCTCGATCTCACCGCCTACGATCTCGACGGTCCCGTCCCGCGCCACCTCATCGACACCGCGAGCGCGCGCGGCGCCGCCAGCCGCTTCAAGCTCGTGGTCGACATCGTCGATCGCGAGAAGCCGACCATTCGACAGCTGGTGCAGCGCCTTGCCGGCGCGCGCGGCCACTGGGTCATTGCCGGAACGCCGGAAAAGATCGCCGACAACATCCAGACCTGGTTCGAGAACGGCGCGGCGGACGGCTTCAACGTGATGCCGCCCTGGCTGCCCGGCGGCTTCGATGTCTTCGCCGAGCAAGTCGTCCCGATCCTGCGCAAGCGCGGCCTGTTCCGCGAGGACTACACCGGCACGACGCTGCGCGAGCATTACGGCGTCGCCCGTCCCGCCAGCATCTACTCCAACGCGGTCAAGGCGATCGCCTGACACCGCTTCCGTACTGACATCCAACTCGAGACCAGCAAGAAGACATGAAGACAGCGTTTTTTCTCCTCTCGAGCCTTTTGGCTCTCTCCCCCTTAGCCGCGGGAGATGCCTCGGCACAGCAATCCGCAAGGCCGGAGCTGCGGGTCGGCTTCGTGCCGGGGCCATATATCGATGAGTTCAAGGTCGGCGTCGAACCCGAGCTGAAGAAGAAGGGCTACAAGATCCGCTATGTCGAATTCTCGACCGGCCTTGAAGCCAACAACGCTGTGTTCAAGTCCGAGATCGACGCCAACGTGATGCAGCACACGATCTTCCTCGACTCCTACAACGAGCGCCAGAAGACCGATCTCGTCGGCGTCGTCCACGTTCCGACGCCACCGATGGGCCTCTATTCGAAGAAGCACCCGCTGGGCACGCCGATCAAGCCGGGCTCCAGCGTCGCGGTGCCGAACGATCCGGTCAATCTGCAGCGCGCGCTGTGGGTGCTGCGCGATCTCGGCCTCATCGAGATTCGCGACAGCAAGCCGGTCGATGTCACCGAGCTCGATGTCATCAAAAATCCCGGCGGCATCAAGATTGTGCCGCTCGAGGCCGCACAGGCGCCACGGGCGCTCGACGACGTCGACTTCGCCGCCGTCCAGGGCAATTTCGCGATCTTCAGCGGGCTAAAGCTGACCAACGCCTTCGCGCTCGAGAAGATGACGACACCCTATATCAACGTGCTGGCCGTAAAGAAGGCCAATGCCACCGCCGGATGGGCTCAGGACATCGTCGCCGGCTACAAATCGCCTGCGTTCAAGGCAGCGATTCAGGCCGACCGGTTCTATGACGGGTTCACTTTGCCTGATTACATGAAGTGAGCGGAGCGCATGTTCGAATTCACGCTTGAATGGGCCAGCCGCCGCTCCGTCGCATGCGTTCGGCGCGGCGATGGCATCAAAACCACCCATCTCCGATAAGCGCCGTGGAATTTTCCATCCGCGCCCGCGACGACGTCAGCATGATTCAACCAAACTGATCCCGACGAGTATGTAGCAATGTCCAACGCCATCCCTGCCGTGATAGCGTTCCCGGGTTCTCGCCCTACACCGTTGTCCGGAGTGAACATGAGCTATCTCATCTCGCTGCAGTCAGGCTGCGCTCGTTTGATCGAACAGGCACGCGGATGGTTCCAGCGCTCGCTGCAGCCGCGGACAGGCGGCCCGGACAACACACAGGACGATCTCTACGAGATCTTCCTGTTCGGGCCTCACGGCTGACGCCAGGCAACGCCGTCCAACTTTCATCACACTGAGGTTTCAGACATGACCGACGCTGCGCTGCAGCTCGTCGAGACCGGCCGCCGTCTCGACGCCATCGACCGCAAGATCCTGGCCGTCCTCCAGGAGGACGCTTCGCTCTCGGTTGCGGAAATCGGGGACCGCGTCGGCTTGTCCTCGACACCGTGCTGGAAGCGCATCCAGAGGCTGGAAGCCGACGGCGTGATCCTGAGACGGGTTGCACTGGTCGATCCGAACAAGATCGGGCTTGGGCTCTCGGTATTCGTCTCCGTGGAGAGCTCCGACCATTCGGATGCCTGGCTGAAGCGCTTCGCCGAGGCTGTCAGCGCCATGCCCGAAGTGATGGAATTCTACCGGATGGCCGGCGATGTCGACTATATGCTTCGCGTCGTGATTCCGGACATGCAGAGCTACGACGTGTTCTACAAGAAGCTGATCAACGCCGTGCCGCTCAAAAACGTCACCTCGCGCTTCGCGATGGAGAAGATCAAGTCGATCACGGCGCTGCCGGTGCCGCTGGTGGTGGCGGACTAAGGAGCGAGCGGAGACGACTCTGCCCTCCGCGCCGAGCGGCTGGGCTAACGACAGCACGGTACCCGCACGCACGCATTGCATCGCGCCCAACCTGTTCGGAAGTTTTCTTCATGTCGCCACGTTAACGGTCCCTTGATGCTCACGGCGCCGACGGCGTGCACCGATAGCTTTCCGCTCGCAGGCGATCACCGGACGTGTAGCGCGGATAGTCCGGATAGCGGCACATCGGACGTGAGCCCAACAGCTTGAACGGCGGCGAGTTCTCCTTGACTGTCTGAATCAGGGCATCAGGCGGCGGCGCGCCATCACTCACCCAGCGGTCCAGTGGATCGAGCAGATCGACCATGGTTGGCACCGGGCTGCCGTCGGTCACGCTGGCCGCTGGACCGCTATGGGTCGAGGCGGGTGAAATAAACAGGCGCGCCGAGCGATCGACCATCGCCTGCCCAACCCTTGCAGACACCGAATTGAAGTAGTTGATCGCGGCCAGGGGACTCAGTGCAAGGTCGCCGGTGTTGGAGCGCATGATCAGCTTGCCGCCGCGTGCGAAAAACGCCGACAGATCGGGATTGGTGGAGTCGAGCAGTTCCGATAGCTCGCGAAGGCGGTCGCGAAACTTGTTCGGATCGAACGTGCTCGGATCGAAGAGCGCGTCCTTCGCGACAAAGAATCGAACAAAATTCGCGGCATAGAGCCAATGGATCGAGGACGTATCGATGTCGACGGCCGCGTTCGGCGCCGCCGTCCCTGTGATCCAGCGCATCATGTGCGAGCTGCGGCCATCCGGCGTAATCTCGTTGCCGTAAAGCCATTGCGGATAGGCCGCGAGCCCGTTTGGTACCGCGAACGGCAGTTCATAGGGCGAATGGAGCGCCACGACGGTCGCGATTTGTGCATCGGACAGGCAGGTTTCACCGCTGTCAGCGCCGTTCGCACAGCGCAATTCCTTCAGATCAACATGCGAGGGACAAGCGAGATAATTATTGACGACGCCGTCGACCAGCCCGTCCAAGGCGTCACAACGATCGGCGACGAATTTCGCAAACATGCCGAGCTTGGCAGGCGGTATCCATCCGCCGTGGACCTGCGGGATCTCGTGATGCAAGAAGGCTCCGCCAATCATTGACAGCTGAATGGCGGGCACCACGCTGACGATGCCGTCGTAGTCGGCCGGGAATCGCTGCGCCATCGTCAGGCCTTCGCGCCCACCCTCCGAGCCGCCGAAATAATACACCCGCGACGGCGGCTGTCCGTAGAACATGCCTATCATGTTCACGCTGACGTCCCTGACCTTCTTGTAGGACGCATAGGCGTAATTCACCACCATCTCGTCATTGAGGCCGAACTGTCCAACGCTATTTGGCGCAAACGCTGACGCCTGATGGCCCGAATCGGTTCCGAAGGTCACGTAGCCGCGCGTCAGCGGCAATGGATCGTCCGATGCAGCATCGCGCAACGGCGCAAGTCCGGTGATAAGCGTGCCGTTGTAGCCGCCACCGCCGTACTGCACTGCCTTGCCGTTCCACGCGATCGGCAGATTGATCTGGAAATTGATCAATTGCGCCGCGGGATCGACCGGCGCGATGCCGCCATTTACCCTGCAAAACTCGGGCGTGGCCGGCGTGGCAGTGGCGTTAGCGGCAACAATCGTCCCGGAAGCAATGGTAGCTTCCCCGCTCGGCAGTCCAATCGACGCTGCGGGAATCACACGGCCGGCGAGCGTCGAACAGATTGCCTTGAGTTGCTCAGCACTTGGCAAGGCCGCAAGGGCTTTCTTGGCACAGATCGTCTCACTACCCAGGAGGATCGAAAGCACGAGCAATGCCAGTCGGAGTGGTGAGCGGTAGTTCATCTGATCCCCATTTTTTCGTTTCTTGTGCCAACGAAGACTCGAGTCGATGAGGATAGCGCGCTGCTCCGCGTTGCGCCAATTTAAACGCCCGCTCTTCAGCTGTCGTGAACGCATTGAACGAACTCCCGAAGTCGCATTAATCAATGACGTTCAGCAGAAGAGTTGCTGGTCAGGTGCGCACGAACCCGACCTTCTGGAACAAGTAATCGCGGGATTCGGACGCGAGGCGCTTCGCTCGTATAACGAGAGCATCGTCGAGAATCCGGCCGCCAAACTTTCATGGGCCTGTCGGCGACGAAAGCCGCCTCGATGCAACCGGCGTCCGCCGCGCCGACGATCGCATCCACCGACACTCCCTCCCCCTGTAAGCCTCTTTTCATCTTCCGCGGCGGACGCGCAGATCAGATCTTGGGGATCTTCGCCCGCTCAACCACACCCGACCACTTCACGATTTCGGACTGGATCAGCTTCTTCATCTCTTCCGGAGAGCTGCCACGGACTTCGCCGCCGACGGCCGTTTCCAGGCGCTGCCTGATCTCGGGCTCGTTGAGGATGTCGAGTGTCGCCGAGTTGAGTGCGGCGATGACGGCAGACGGGGTGCCCTTGGGAGCGAGAACGCCCGCCCAGGTCCGCACGTCATATCCCTTGACGCCGGCTTCCTCGACCGTTGGAACATCCGGCAACAGCGCAGTCCGCGTTGGCGAAGTCACCGCCAACCCGCGAATGGCACCGCTCTGGATTTGCGCTGCGAGCAGCACGGGCGTGCCGACGATGACCGGAACCTCTCCGCCAAGCAGCGCGGTGACGGATTGAGAATCCCCGCGATAGGGTACATGGACCATGTCGATGCCGGCCATCGCATCGAGCAGCTCTCCCGCGAGATGATGCGTGCTGCCGAAACCGACCGAGCCGAAGCTGAGCGCGCCGGGCTTCTGCTTTGCCATCGCGATCAGTTCGCCCAGCGATTTGGCCGGGTAGTCGTTGCGCACCGCAATGACCAGCGCGTAGTAGACCAGCGTCGAGATCATGTCGAAACTGTCGGCCGGCTGGTAGCTCAGGCTCTTGTACGTCGCGGGCGATATGGCGTGGGCGCCTGTGACGAGTCCGATCGTGTAGCCGTCGGGCTCAGCCTTGGCGATCGCGTCCGCCCCAATGTTGCCGCCGGCACCGGGCTTGGCTTCGACGACGATCGGTTGCCCGAGCTTCCTGGAGAGCCCGTCGGCGATAATGCGCGACAGCGTGTCGGCCGCGCCGCCGGCGGCAAAGCCGTGAATCAAGCGTATGGGGCGCGAAGGATAGTTGTCCGCCGACTGGGCAGGGCCGGCCGCCATAAAGCTGCCGAGCAGAAATCCGGTCGCAGCAAACCGCTTCATCCACCTCATGGATGCATCCTCCCTTTGACTGTTGTCTCGTTGGCCGCGGCGAAGCGGCGGTCTTCCAAACGAGTGCCGGGCCTCCTAGCGGGCGAACTCGACGCATTCCGGTGATGGCGGCAGACCCCAGACGTCGCGCGGCAGCCCGACCCAGACTTTCGGCCGCTGCGGACGATCGCGATGCCAGGGACGCGGATCGAAATAGCCAAGCTCCTCATCGATCATGCGATCGAGATCGTGGAACAGCTCGACGAGATGGCCATCCGGATTGCGGTGGTAGACCGCAGTGTTGTGGCCGGGGCCGTGACGGACCGGTCCCCAAAGGATATTGAGCTTGTGGCGGGCGAGATGATCGCAAGCCTGCTGCATGTGGGAAGGGCCGCGCAACTCGAATGCGAGATGATGCAGGCTGCGCACGGGCGCACGGGCGAAGTTCAGCGTATGATGTTCGTAACCGCTGCGCATGAAGACGAAGCGGTCCTCGACCCAGTCGGAGACCCGCAGGCCCATGACGTTCGCATAGAACTCCGACGCCGCAAGCGGATCTGGCGTACGAAGCGCGACATGGCCGAGCTTGGTGACGGCGAGCGCACTGATCCGCTCCTGCGCCGGTGTGGGCGTCCAGCCCTGGATCAGTTCGAACCGCGTTCCCTCGGGATCGGTGAAGGACAACAGCCTGGAAATTCCAGGCAGAGGATCACTCCGCAGTTCGGGACGCAAATTCGCGCGCTTCAGAGCGGCCCCCAGTGCGTCCATCTCGACATTCGGAGAGATCTCGAACGCGATACTCGTCAACGCCGCCTCGCCGGGCTCGATCACGAGCGAAAGCTGCTCGGAATCGCTGGCGAGAAAAATGCGATCTCTATCGCGGCCGACCAGGCCAAGACCGATCACGCCGCGGTAGTAATCGAGCAATCGCTCGGAATCCGGCGAGGCGAAAGTGGCGTGTCTCAGCCGTGTGAATCGGGCAATCGGTGCCTGGGTCGTCATTGTACTGGTTCACTCTCTCATGGCGTCATGATGATCTTGCCGAGCGCGGAGCCCTGCTCGAGCAAGGTGTGAGCTTCCCTGACCTGGTCGAGCTTCAGTGTCGCCGAGATGGCCGGCTTGATCGCGTTGCGGCTCAAGGCGTCGATCACGTTGCGCATCAGGGCGCGACGGCCCTCGCGATCATGGTCATAGATGTGGAAGGAGAAGCAGCGCACGGCCGGGCAGATGTCGAGATGATTGCGCATCGCCGCCATCAGATTCTCTTCCGGCAGCCCGGCGAAGGCGTTGTACGACAGCAGCGTGCCCCACTTGCCGAGCGCGCCGAGATAGGAGGTAAACTCCGGTCCGCAAACGTGGTCGAGCACGAGGCCGACGCCCTCGCCTTTGCTCAGTTCGCGGGTCCGCGCCACGACATCCTCGCGGCGATAGAAGATGACGTGGTCGGCACCGTTGCTTCGCGCGAAGGCGGCCTTCCCGTCGGTGGAGACCGTGCCGATCACGGTCATTTGTGCGAGCTTGGCCAGCTGCACCAGCGCGGTGCCGACACCGCCGGCCGCGCCGATCACCAGCACACTTGCGGGCGCGCGCGGATGGCGGCACTCGTGCAGCAGTGCGTAAGCCACCTGATAATTCGACAGGCACACTGCGGCTTTCAGATCGACATTGTCGGGAAGTGCATGAACGGCATCGGCGGGGGCGACGACGTATTCGGCGCAGCAGCCGCCGCGCTGCGACAGGTCACGCGCGCTCAGCAGGACCTTCTGGCCGACCTGCAAGCCTTCAACGCTCGACCCGAGCGCGGAAATACGGCCAGCGACATCATTGCCGGGATTGGCCGGCAGCGGCGGCATCCATTTGTAGACGCCGCGGCGGATCAGCACGTCGGGCTGCCCCACGCCGAATGCTTCGGCGCGGATCTGAACCTGACCGGCACCGGGCGCTGGCACCGGCACTTCGACCAGTTCGAGGGCATCCGACCCGCCCGGCTGACGTACCAGAACCGCTCTCATGAGCTCATCCCCTCTCCCTCGGACCATATTTTCGAAAATACTAGCTGTTACGAAAATTATTGCAAGATGGTCGTTGGCGCGGCATCTTGGGGCATCAATTGATCGGCAGAACCATGCCTGAGACCGCCATTCGCTCCCGCAAGGAATTCGGCAAGACGATTGCCGCCGATATTACTCATCGGCTGCGCGAGGAGATCGTGACCTGCGGTCTGCCCCCCGGCGAGCCGTTGCGGTTCGACGTGTTGCGCGAGCGCTTCGGCGCGAGCTTCACCACATTGCGGGAAGCGCTGACCGCCCTTACCGCCGAGGGACTTGTCGACGCCCAGGAGCAGCGCGGATTTCGCGTGGCGCCGGTCAGCCACCAGGATCTGGTGGAGGTCACCGATGCCAGGGTGCTGATCGAGGTGGAGTTGATCCGCCGCTCGATTGAGAAGGGCGATGACGACTGGGAGATTGCCGTCATCTCGACCCTGCACAGGCTGAAGCGGATCGAGCAACGCGATCCCGAGCATCCGCTGCGCGATCCCGAATGGAAGATCGCCCATCGCCAATTCCATCAGGCGCTGGTCTCCGCCTGCGGCTCGGCGACACTGCTCTCGATTAGAGCCGAGCTGTTCGATCGCGCCGAGCGCTACCGGCATCTGTCGGCCAATTTCCGGCCCCGCCCGCGCGACAAGGCCGGCGAGCACCAGGCGATCATGCAGGCCGCCATCTCCCGCAATGCTGATCAGGCCGTGCAACTGATAGAGACCCATATCCGCACTACCGCCGACAATGTCGCGAAATACGCCGGGCACCTGCTGGACACCAAATAGACGGCGCTTTTTCAGGTCCCGCGGGCTTGCGCTCCGGACAATTTTCGAAAATACTATAAATCATCGAAAATTCTCACTGGTGGATCACAATCATGAAGCTGCTGTCGTTCCTGGACGGAAATCGGGAAAGCTGGGGAGCCATTGTCGAAAACGGTGTCGTGGATCTGGGCCGCGCCCTGCCCCAGTATCCGATCCTCGCAGACTTCGTCGGCAGCGACGACTACGCGCGCCGCGAGGCCATCGTCGCCGGGCACAAGCCCACGATGGCGCTCAGCGACGTCGAATATCTCCCCGTGATCCCGCGCCCGGAGAAGATCGTCTGCGCCGTGCGCAACTATCTCGACCACCACAATGAAGCGGTCGCCTTCGGCATGAAGCGCGAGATCACCGAATTCCCGCCCATCTTCCTGCGGGTCTGGCGTTCCCAGGTCGGCCACAACGCCCCCGTGATCCGACCGAAGGTCTCGGACAATTTCGACTGGGAGGGCGAACTCGCCGTCGTCATCGGCAAGGGCGGCCGTCACATCAGCCAGGCCGACGCCTGGGATCACGTGGCGGGCTATTCGATCTACAACGACGTCAGCGTCCGCGACTGGCAACGCCATGCCCAGCAGATCGCCTCCGGCAAGAACTTCGTCGGCACCGGCCCGTTCGGACCCTGGCTGGTCACGCCGGACGAGATCGGCGATCCCACCAAATTGAAGCTCGAAACACGCGTCAATGGCGCGGTGGTGCAATCCTCCGACACCTCGATGCTGATCTTCTCGATCCCGCGGCTGATCGAATACTGCTCGACCATTTTCGACCTCGTCCCCGGCGACGTTATCGCCACTGGCACGCCGGCCGGCGTCGGCTTCACCCGCAAGCCGCCGATCTTCCTCAAGCCCGGCGACGTGGTCGAGGTCGAGATCGAGAACATCGGCGTGCTGCGCAATCCGGTCGTGGATGAGGCATAGGCTCGCATGTCCTCCTATGACATTCGCAAGACCGCGCTCAGCGTCGAGACGGTCTGGCACGAACGCGGCCCCCGGCTGGAAAAGCCGCTCCTGATCGGGACGGCCGTTGCGGTCGTCGCCAATCCCTTCGCGGGACGCTACGAGCCAAACCTGATGCCGTTTCAAGCTGCCCTGCGTGAGCTCGGGCGCGAGCTCGCAACGCGGCTGATCGCGCAGCTCGGGGGCGCTGCGCATATCGAAGCCTATGGCAAGGGCATCATCGTCGGCGAGGATGGCGAGCTCGAGCACGGCGCCGTCTGGCATGAAGCCGGCGGCCAGGGCATGCGCGAAGTGCTCGCTCAGCCCAAGGCGATCGTCCCGGCGGCGAAGACCATCGGCGGTCCCGGCACGCGCCTGATGGTCCCGCTCGGACACATCCATGCGTGCTATGTGCGCAGTCATTTCGGCACCGCGGAGATGACGCTCTGGGACGCGCCCAGGCGTGACGAGATCGCCTTCGGCCTGGTGATGGCGACCGGCGGCAGACCGCATGCGCGGATCGGCGGGCTCGCCGTATCGGACATCTCTGTGCACGATGGGCAGCGCTAGGCAAACGAAAGAGACATTGACCGCACCAGCAACCCTGCGCGCTTCCGTCGGCTTTGCTCAACGTCATCGACGGTCCTGGATCCCGTTTCATCGGATTTGGGCGCAGGTACTCAGGCTTTCCTGCTCATACTGTCGAGCTGCTGAAGAGTTCTGGGGCGAGCGCGGACGACCTCCAGCTGGACAGTCGAACTCACCTTGAATTATGCTCCCAAAGGGGAGGACGGCGATGAACATAAGCACAAAGAAGCAGCGTGTTCTGTCCCGCATTATCGGGCTGCTTTCCGCGCAGCATGCAAGCAATCAGGAACTCAGAACCATCATTGGACCGTTGTTGCTCGACCTGCTCGATGCCGATTTCTATGCGTCCTACACCTGGAACTCACGCAAACAAGCGTTCGAGCTCGGGGTCTCCGTCAATCTGGACGACGCCTGCGTCCCGAATTACGAGCGCTATTTCCAGCACCGGCACAAGGCGGGACTGTCCCGCTGGTTACGCCAAGGCGTCAATCCCGTCAGCGCGCTGATTTCGCACCGCGACCTGATGCGAACGGAGATCTACAACGAGTTCTTGCGTCCGTTTGGACACTACTACGGCATCAACCTGTTTGCGTTCGATGGGCGTGAAAGCATCGGCGACGTCAGAATCTGGCGGAGAAACGGACGGCCCGATTTCGACGACAACGAAATCGAGCTGCTTAAGCTGATTGAGCCCGGATTTACGCAGGCGCTGAAGCGCACTGCGCTCTCAAGCGCACCCAGGCTGCTGCCAGGCGTGCAGGCCAAATTGTCGCCGCGCGAGGCGGCCGTTGCCGGCCTGGCCGCGAAAGGCCTCGCCGACAAGGAAATCGCCCGACGCCTCGCCGTGACCTTTGCAACGGTCAGGGCTCATCTCGACAGCGCATTCGCCAAGCTCGGGGTTCGAAACCGCACCCAGCTTGCTTCTCTCCTGCACGCTGCCGACGTAACGCAAGGCACACAGAGCCGCACCAAGCACTGAACGGATCGGACGCTCCGGCGCTTTGCAGCTCGATCCAGCCTGTTGACCTCCCTCAAGCCTACACCTCCCCAATCTTGGGGAGATGGTCTCACTCGCGCGCGCTGTTATCCTCACCGAGCCATTTCGGATAAGCAGACGCCATCATGCGAAACGCCCTCTCAACTCTTCTCAGGACCGCGCCGGCTGCCTTCGCCGTTCAGCTTGCGCTGATCAGCTTCGCCACAGCTCAAACCAAGATCACCATCGGCGTGCCGCCGGTGCCCGAGTTCGTGCTGCCGATGATCGCGGTCGAGCGGGGCTATTTCCGGGATCACGGCATCGACGCGACGATCAAGATCATTCCCGGCGGTCAGTCGATGCCCGCGGCTCTGCAGTCCGACTCGCTTCAGATCGCCGCGCTGAGTACGGCGTCCCTGATCCAGGTAACAGACAGCGGTCTCGATCTCGTCATTGTTTCGGGAGGCGCCATCGCGTCGGTCAACGACACCAACTACGGGATCGTCGCCGGTGCTAACTCGGGCATCGAGAAACCGGAAGACTTCGTCGGTAAGAAGATCGGAACGCCGGGTCTGGGCAGCTTCTTCCACATCATGGCACGCGAATGGTTTCGGCGGAGCGGCGTCGACTGGCAGAGGATCACCTTCGTCGAAAGCACCTTTCCGCAGCTCGCCGATCTCTTGAAGGCCCGTACGGTGGACGCCGTACTCTCGACAAACCCCTTTCTACAGCGAGCTGCCGCACCGGGGATCGGCGGGAAGATCTTCTACATTGCCGCCAACCTCCCCGACCGCCTGCCCCCATTCGTCTATGCCAGCAGCAGAGCCTGGACTGACGCGCATCGCGAGGCAGCCGCCGGATTCAAGCTCGCCCTGGACAAGGCGATTGCCTTTGAGCAGAGCGACTTGCCGGCGACGCTCGAAATCTTCGGCAAATACGTGAAGATGCCGCCCGAGGTGCTGAAGACGCTGACGATAAACAAGCTGGACACAGATGTGACGCCGCAGCAGGTCCAGCTCTGGGTCGACATGATGGACAAGCAGGACATGCTGCGGAACTTCAAGTCACCCGAAAAGCTCTTCGCGAAATGAACAAAATCAGCTCCCGGCTCGCGCCCGCCGCCGAGGCTTGCGCGCAGCCTGCTATTGCGTTCGACGGCGTCCGGCTCGATTTCGGCGGCAAGTGCGTCGTGGACGGCCTTTCGTTCACGGTCGCTCCCGGTGAGTTCGCGTGCGTCGTCGGCCCTTCCGGCTGTGGCAAGACGACCTTGCTGCGGCTCGTGACAGGTTTGCTGTCGCCGACCCGGGGCGAAGTGCGTCGCCTAGGGGTAACCGTCGACGGCCCGTCGCGTGACGTGGCGATCGTGTTTCAGGATTATGGGCGGGCTTTACTGCCTTGGCGAACCGCAGCAGGCAACATTGCCCTCGCGCTGGAAGCGATGGGGGCGCCGCGCCTGGCGCGCGCCGAGCGCGTTACCGCCCTGCTCGACAAGGTCGGTCTCGCCGGGCATGGCGACAAGTATCCGGCGCAACTGTCCGGCGGCATGCAGCAACGTGTGCAGATCGCCCGCTGCCTGGCCCAGGGGCCGCGCGTTCTTCTCATGGACGAGCCGTTCGGTGCCCTCGATGCACTCACCCGTCAGGCTCTCCAGGACGAGATCGCGAGGCTTGTGAGGGACAGCAGAGCAACTGTCCTCTTCGTCACCCATGATCTCGATGAAGCCATCTATCTTGGCGATCGGGTGTTCGCACTGCAAGCCAATCCCGGCCGATTGGCGGAAGTGATCGATGTCGGATTGCCGCGGCCCCGCGACCAACTCCGGACCCGCGAGCATCCGGAATTCCTTCGGCTTCGCCACGTGCTGTTCGACCATGTCCAGAAGACACATTGATATCGTGCTGCGCGCCTTGCCAGCGTGGCTGGTCCCGCTCGCATTTCTCGGCATCATCGAACTCGCAATGCGCGCCTCAAGCATCGAGAGCGATGGGCTCGCACTACCGAGCCAGACCGCGGCCGCCCTGCTCGGCCTGATCACCGATGGCGAGATCTTCCTGCGAACGGCGGAGACGATCGGCGCAATCGCGGTCGGTGTTCCCATCGGGGGCACGCTCGGCTTGCTGCTTGGCGTGTGGCTGGGCCTTTCCCCCACAGCCGCACGCCTCGCCTCGCTGTCGATCGAATTGTTTCGTCCGATCCCACCGGTTGCAGTCATTCCCTTGATGATGCTGATCTACGGTCTCGGCATCAGAATGGAAGCGGCGATCATCGCCTTTGCATGCTTCTGGCCGATGCTGCTGCTGACTCGCGACGCCGTGCTCGGCGTCGAGCCGCGATTGATCGAAGTCGCCCGCATACTCGGCCTGCCGCGCCGCAAGCAGATCACAAAGATCGCGCTGCCAGCAGCGGTTCCGCGAATCTTCACGGCGCTGCGATTGACCCTCGGCATCGCTCTGATCGTCGCAGTCACGACCGAAATTGCGGCCAACCCGATCGGCATCGGCTACGCAATCATCTCCGCCGGGCTCAGTCTCCGTCCCGAGGTCATGTATGCCTTCCTGGTCTGGCTCGCAATCCTCGGATGGCTGCTCAATGAGAGCCTGATTGCCATGCACCGGCGCCTGTTCGGCGCGGCGTACGGGGACGCGGCGACATGAGCAACTGGTCCCTGCGGGCAGGCTCCGTCCTCGTCACCTTGTCGATCCTTCTGCTCTGGCAGTTGGTGACGACCACCGGGTTGGTTCAGCCGATTTTCCTGCCTTCGCCCTCCTCGACATTCGCCAACCTCTTGCGGGGCCTGACCCGTGGCGACCTGCTCGCGCTCACCATCTCGACCATGGAGCGCATGATCTATGGCTGGACGCTGGCATCGCTCGGCGGCATCCTGCTGGGTGCCCTGATCGGCCTGTCGCAGCGCGCGCGCTATTGGCTGACGCCAACGCTCGAGCTCCTGCGTCCACTGCCTGCATCGACGCTCCTACCCGTGGGCATTGCGCTGTTCGGACTACATCCGAACATGCTGCTGGGTATCATCGCCTTTGGCGCAATCTGGCCCGTGCTTCTGCCGACCATTCACGGCTTCAGCGCGATCGACCCACGGCTGCGCGAAGTTGCGAGGAATCTCGGCATCGGCCCGCTGGCATTTGCGCTCAAGTTCGGACTGCCGAACGCGCTGCCGGACGTGACCGCGGGGATGCGGCTGTCGCTGACCGCCTGCCTGATCATCACGGTGGTCGGTGAAATGATCACGGCGCAGCAGGGGCTCGGCTCCACCATCATCATGGCGGCGCGCTCGTTCCGCAGCACCGACCTCTATGGCGGGATCGTCCTGCTCGGAGCGGTAGGTGCAGCCAACAACGCGCTGCTTGGACTTGTCGAACGCGCGCTCACGCCGTGGCGTAGGGCTCGAGCCTGATCTTTATGAATCTCTCCTGGAAGGACTTCGCCGATGAATGAGATGGCTGGCTTCAATCGCGACACGACCGCAGACGAGGTACTCGCGGGCATCGATCTGTCCGGCAAGGTCTACCTCGTGACGGGCGCATCGTCTGGCCTGGGCCAGGAGACCGCTCGCGTGCTCGCGTCGCGCGGCGCAAAGGTCATCATGGCCGTCCGATCGCGCGACAAGGGCGAAGCAGCCGCCACAGCGATCAGGACGGTCGTGCCGGGCGCTGCGCTGGACGTCCGCCTGGTCGATCTCGCTTCGCTTGCCAGCGTGCGCGCGTTCACGGCGACCCTTGCAGGTTCGTACGGCGGCCTCGACGGCATTGTGGCCAATGCCGGCGTGATGGCGATCGACCATGCCCTCACCGCGGACGGTTTCGAGATGCAGTTCGGGGCCAATCACCTCGGGCACTTCCTGCTCGTCAATCGGCTGGCGCCGCTTCTCGAGGCGCGCGCACCCTCGCGGCTCGTCGTGATGACATCGGGCGCCCACCGCTTGCACAATGTCGACCTTGAAGATCCGAACTTCCGTCACAAGCCGTATGACCGCTGGGACGCCTACGGCCAGTCGAAATCGGCGAATGCTCTGTTCGCATTGGCCTTCGACGCGCATCACCGCGACGCGGGCGTGCGCGCGTTCACGGTTGCCCCAGGAATCATCACCGATACCAACCTCCACCACCATCTGACCCAGGATGATTTCGCGCCGCTGCGCCGCCGTCAGCCGGAGGTCGCCAATCTTCCGCGAAAAACTCTGGCCGCCGGAGCTGCAACGATGGTCTGGGCGCTCGTTCATCCCGAGCTCGACGGTCTTGGCGGCCGCTTTCTCGAAGACTGCGGCTTCTCCGAGGTGAATCCCGATCCGCGCCTGCCCAATGGGATCATGCCATGGGCCCTCGATCAGGCTCATGCCGAAGCGGTCTGGGGCTTGTCGGAGCGCCTCGTCGGCGAGAGCTTTGCAAGAACTGCAGATTCGGGCGTCAAGATGTCCGCGACGGCTCCCTCGGCGGCCGCTGTTGCCAGCGGGCTGTCCGTAAACCGGCAGCCCAGCACGAACCGGCTGCAAGGCCAGACATTGGAAGTCGCACTCGAAGCAGACAGCAAGATAATCCTGGAATTTCTACCAGATGGCGTGCTGCGCTGGCGCGGCCTGCCTGGTCTCGCGCTGGATCAAAGCGGGTTCTGTCCGGTCGACGTGGTGGAGGCGGCTCCAGACGTGCTGCTCATCGTGGCGATGCTGCCGGCACAGGGCCGCGAGACCATGGCCATCGTGCTCGACCTCAGCACGCATCACGTGTTGTTCGTCGCATCGCAGCTTGCCGACGGTCGGCGCCCGTTCGAAAGAAAGACCAGAGTGACGCAAAGATTCACGAAGGGACAAATTCGTGGCTCTCGACCTTCGTTGCAATCCTCTGCCCCCGAGCCTACACGCGACCTCATCGGAACGCGGGCGATCTACCGCTACAGCGAGGACACTGTTTACGAGCACCTATATCTGAACACGCACTGGTACTCATATCAGTGCCTGAAGGGCGTACGCCGGGGCGATTGCGGCACGGATGAAGCGAGTTATTGGAAGATCCGGGATGACATCTATGTCGTCACCTGGCGGGAGATCCTGATCGATCTCGCCGCCACTTTCGTCTACGACATGAAGGCCTGTCGGAGCACCGGCTGCGCCTGGGGAACGCCGGGCGGATCGCCGGAGCCCCGACATATCCTGACGGGAGCCTTCTTTGAGAAGCTCAAGGACGCGGGCTATCCTGCCGACATCGAGCTCATTTGACCTGTGGCTGAGAGGCGGATCAGCCCGCCCGATCCGCCCTCCCTTTCTTAGCCCCACTTCATCTCGCCCTTGGCGACCTTGGAGCCGATATCGAGTGCCACGCCCATTCCGAGATTCGGGAAGCGGGCTTCCATAGCCGCCTTGAGCGCGGCACCGTCAGCTGCCTTGGCGAACTCTTCATCGAACGCGAGCAGATATTTTTTGGTGTGCTCGACGGCGGAGAGATCGACGGCAACGCTCGGCGCCATGTGACCCGCCACGACGATAGACGGCTTGCGGGCGGCGATCTGGTCGAGGTTCGCGACCCAGGCCGCGCGCTGCTCCTTGGTCGGCGTATCGGCGGTCCAAACGTGAACACCGGAGAAGATCATCACACCGCCGAACACGGCGTTCAGGGAGGGAACGAAGAGATAGCGGCGGTTGGCAAGGCCGTCGGCATTGACGATTTCGATCGTCTCGCCGTCAACCGCGAAAGAGGTTCCATCGAAAGCTTCCGGCAGCACGATGTCTGCCAGGGTCTGCGGACCGTTCTCCTTCAACTGCGGGCCCCAGACGGCGAGCTTTTTCTCCACATTTCCCTTGATGGCCGCAAGCGTCGCGGATGCCGCCAGCACCTTGGCATTCGGAAAGGCTTCGCGCACGGGCTTCAGGCTGAAATAGTAGTCGGGATCAGATTGGCTGATGTAGATGGTCGTCAGCTTCTTGCCCGTCGCCTTGATCGCCTCGGCCAGCGCACGTCCGTCGGGATAAGAGAATCCGCCGTCGATCAGGACCGCCTCGGTGGGACCTTCGAGCAGCACCGGAGCACGAAAAAACCCGTTGGGGCCGGCGGGAAAATGCTTCCAGCTCAGCTTGGACTCAGTGGCGTACCCGACATCAGCGGGAGCAAATACGGCGGCGGCGCTGGCAGCAAGGATCGTTTTCACGATCTGTCTCCTTGAGAACATCGGTCTCTCCATCAAACTTCGTCAGTGGGATAAGTCGGTCTTGAGCCTTCAAGCCGCGCGCAACTGGGCAGCCAGCAGATCGAAGCGCCCGAACAACAAGCTGCTGCTCAGCAACCGGCGCCCGGCACTTTCACCAGCCACCAGCGCCGGCACGCCATCGACGGCAAATCGCGCCATCTCGGAACGGGCAGCTTCGACCCGTCCCCGGTAAGCCGCGAGGAGGGCATCGTCTGGCGCCCGAACGCGGCCAGCCGCATCGGTGAATTGCGCTTCGTCGAGCACGTCGGCGACGACCTGAAGACTGGAATTGTCCCGGCCGTCGACATAGCGAGCGCGCTGCAAGAGTTTTAGCGCCTCCAATTCGCGAGCGGGCTCCGCGAGGCCGACTGCGACCAGGCCAAGGGTTGCGGGGGCCGAGTCGAACATGCCGCCGATATTGCTGAGGATCTGGTTGCGATAAGGCTCAGTGAAAGCTTGGCCCGTGAGTCGCGCAATGCGCTGATCGTTCTGCCAGGCATAGGCCGCAAAATGCTGGTCCATTGGTCGGGCGGCCTCGCCTGCAAACATGCCGGTCGGTGCGAGCTCCAGCCTCGTGTCGGCCAGCCGCGCAAGCCGGTCCAAAACCGGTCCAGCGCCGTAGCACCAGCCACACAGAGGGTCGAAGAGATAGGTGATCCGCATGATTTCAAGCCGCTGCGATTCCATGTGCCGCAGAATTAGCCGACGCCAATTGATTGATAAACGCAATATAATGATACATATTGTTAGCTATTGGCTTACAATCACTGAGTCCAATGGAAACGATCAACCTCAATCGCCTGGCCTATTTCGCGGCAGTGGTTGACGCGGGCTCCTTTACCCGCGCGGCCGAGCGGCTCGGCATCACCAAGACGGTCGTCAGCCAGCAGGTCGCGCGGCTCGAGGCCGAACTGAAGACGGCGCTCCTGCTGCGGACGACCAGAAGAGTGGGGCCGACCGAGGCCGGACGCCTGCTGCACGCCCGCTGCGTCATGATCCTGCGCGAGGCCGAGTATGCCATAGACGAGCTTGCCCAGACGAACGCCGAGCCCATGGGGGTACTGCGGATCGCCGCGCCGAACGACTACGGTGCATCGACCATTGCGCCGGTCGCGGCCAAATTTGCGCGGAAGTACCCGGCATGCGGCGTCGATCTGGTTCTCTCGGATACCAGGACGGATCTCATCGCCAACCAGATCGATCTGTCGATTCGCGTCGGCTGGCTGAATGACTCAAGTCTTCAAGCCCGACGGCTCGGGACGTTCCGCCAGTTATTGGTAGCCCCGCCGGAGATCGCCGTGGCGGTTCGCGTGGACAAGCCCGATGACCTTGCGGCTTTGCCGTTCATCGCCAATGGGGCGCTCGGTGAGCCGCTGGTCTGGCGCTTCACGAGAAACGATATCGAAGTCTGCACAGTTCGCATGCGACAAGCGATCGCGATCAACACGACGCCAGCAGTGCTTGCGGCGGCACTTGCCGGCGGAGGCCTGTCCGTGCTGCCCGACTTCCTTGTTTCGGAGCATCTGAAAGCCGGACGGCTTGTCCATGTCCTGCCGTCCTGGGCCCTGCCATCAGGCGGTATTCATGTCGTCTATCCCGCCGCCCGTTTTCGCGCGCCCAAGGTCACGGCATTCGTTGCGATGCTGTCGCGGGTCGCAAGACGCTCATCTTAGTTCTTTTATCATCATCGTCGGAGCGTTGGTGTTGCCGGAAACGAGACGCGGCATGATCGACGCGTCGGCGATCCGGAGGCCTTCGACCCCTCAGATCCTCCGAGACGACCGACATCGGATCATCGGCCGCCCCCATGCAGTCCTCGAGGCCGCCAGTTCATTCATTGATGCAACAAGGTCGATCAAGCAGCATCCTTGATGGATCCCGCGCCCAACCTGCGTGACAGAAACCTTCGGATTTTCTCAACCATCATGAACTTGTGAAGAAATCTTTTGTTTGAACTACTCTGCTTAACGCGGCGGCCACCAAACGAACGCCGCTTGTCTGAGCTGCTTTTGGACTCGATACGGCACTTGGCACTGAATGTGTGCTGGCGACCTTGCTTCACCGAGCTACACCATCATCGTGGACACGACAGGTTGTCCGATTTGTGCGCCGTAATGAGCTATTCTACGATGAGCGCATCACAGATCTGTCGGCGTGGCCTCCCCGCGGTATATGTTGCGGATGAAAGCCACGCAGATAGGCCAGTATGGTCGCCGTAGTGCACACCACACCGTTTAGTTCGATTCTGGAACGAGCATCAGAAGCTCCATTTCCAGACCCGCCCAAAAATTCGGCGGGAATAGAGCTGTTACATAACGAACTTAGCAGCTTTAAGTGCTGGCTGGGGCGGGAGGGATCGAACCTCCGAATGGCGGAATCAAAATCCGCTGCCTTACCGCTTGGCTACGCCCCATCAGGCGACGAAGGGAACGGCGGAAAATTGGCACCCGCAGATTCCCTCTGGTCGCAGCCGGTCTATAGGGTGCGGCGCGGCATTTCAATCGCCTGGAGAGGCAAAATACCACAGGTCCGGGGGCCGCCCGGGCCACACTCTATAATAAATGCGGTCCGCGCCCTTCCCGTCCCTCAGGCCATTGAGACGACAGGCGTTTCATGGGAATACGGCGCCAAACCTGTCCTCGGGAGTGAGCCATGACCTACCGCGCGCCGATCTCTGACATGCTGCTGTCGCTCAACCATGGCGCCGGCCTGAAGGCCGCCATCGAGGCCGGCCATTACGGCGATTTCGACACCGATATCGTCGCCGCGGTGCTGGAAGAGGCCGGCAAGTTCGCAACCGATGTGCTGGCGCCGCTCAACCGCGTCGGCGACGAGCACGGCATCAAGCTTAGCGACGGCAAGGTCACCACCGCGCCGGGCTGGCCGGATGCCTACAAGCGCTGGACCGCCGGCGGCTGGAACGCAGTGTCCGGACCGGAAGGTTTCGGCGGTCAGGGCCTGCCGACCGCGATCAACGCCGCCTGCACCGAGATCTGGAGCGCGTCGAACGTTGCCTTCGGCCTCTGCCCGCTGCTCACGGCCTCCGCGATCGAGGCGCTCGATGCGCATGGCAGCGACGAGCTCAAGACGATCTATCTCGAGAAGCTCGTCACCGGCGAATGGACCGGCACGATGCAGCTCACCGAGGCGCAGGCCGGCTCCGACGTCGGCGCGCTGCGCACCCGCGCCGAGAAGCAGGCCGATGGCACCTATCGCATCAAGGGGACGAAGATCTTCATCACCTATGGCGAGCACGACATGACCGACAACATCGTGCATTTCGTGCTGGCGCGCCTGCCGGACGCACCCGCCGGCACCAAGGGGATTTCGCTCTTTCTTGTTCCCAAGTTCATGGTCAATGCCGACGGCTCGCTCGGCGCGCGCAACGACATTTTTGCCAGCGGCGTCGAGCACAAGCTCGGCATGCATGCCTCGCCGACCTGCACCATGACCATGGGCGATCATGGCGGGGCGATTGGTTTCCTGATCGGCGAAGAGAACCAGGGCATGCGCTGCATGTTCACGATGATGAATCAGGCCCGTCTCGGCGTCGGCCTCGAAGGCGTCGGCGTCGCGGATCGCGCCTATCAGCAGGCACTGGCCTATGCGCAGGAGCGCAAGCAGGGCCGCGCGATCGGCAAGAAGGGCGACGGGTCGGATGCGATTTTCGTGCACCCCGATGTCAAGCGCATGCTGATGCGGATGCGGGCGCAGACGGCGGCCGCGCGCACCATCTGCTATGCCACAGCAGTCGCGATCGACGTCTCGACGCGTGCCAGGGATCCGAAGGTACGCGCCGATGCGGCCGCTCGCGCCGCGCTGCTGACACCGATGGCAAAAGGCTATTCCACCGATATCGGCAACGAGGTCGCCTATCTTGGCGTGCAGGTGCATGGCGGCATGGGCTTCATCGAGGAGACCGGCGCCGCGCAGCATTATCGCGATGCCCGCATCACCGCGATCTATGAAGGCACCAACGGCATCCAAGCGATCGACCTCGTCACGCGCAAGCTTGCGGCGAACGGCGGGGCATCGGTGTGGGCGCTGCTCGACGATCTCGCGGCCACCGTCAAGCAGGTCGAAGCCTCGAACGATCCCGCTTTCGGCACCACGGGCGTGAAGTTGCGCGAGGCGCTGGAGGCGCTGACGCGAACGAGCAAGTGGCTGCTGGAGCGCGTCACATCCGCGCCGAACGAGGCGCTCGCCGGCGCGACGCCGTATCTGCAGCAGTTTGGCTCGACGCTCGGCGGCTGCATGCTGGCCTCCGAAGCGCTCGCCGCCAAGGCCGGCGGCAATACCGAGGCCGCGCGCTACGTCTCGCTCGCGCGCTTCTTCGCCGAGAACATCACCGTGCAGGCGCCCGCGCTCGAGCGCACCGTGACGGAAAGCGCGGAGTCGGTTGCGGCGGCGGATGCGGTGCTGCTGGGGTAAAGAAGCCTCCCTCCTCCTTGCTGTCATTCCCCGCGAAAGCGGGGAATCCAGTACGCCGCTGCTTCTCGATCAACGACGGACGTCTCGGAGTACTGGGTCGCCCGATCAAGTCGGACGATGACACCGAATGTGTAGGACGCGCGTGCCACGCTTATCCGTCCTACGAAGCTGCGACCTCGGCTCTTTTTCCCGGCCGCCACAGCACGATGCCGGCCGCGACGACATCGAGCACAACGCACATCGCGAACGCCATGGTGTAGTCACCACTCGCGCTGCGCACGAGGCCGACGATGCCCGGGCCGAAGGCGCTGACGACGCCGCTGATCGACGTCCCCAACCCCATCGCGGCCGCGAAAGCCGTGCTGCCGATCTCGCGCTGGATGATCAAGGGGGGGAACGTGATCATGTTGCCGATCGAGAAGCCATAGACGGCGCAGCACATGAGCAGCACGGTCGGGCTCTGGCTTTGCAGGAGAACGAGCAGCGCCGCCGCCTGGCTCGTCATCGACGCCGCGCAGGCAAGCCGCGGATCGAGCCGGTCGACGAACAGGCCGAGCGACAGCCGGCCGACCACCGCCATCGCCGCCATGATGGTGACCGCGAGGCCTGCACTGGCGCGGCCGATCAGCGGCTCGAGAAACGTCACCTGGTGGATGATGAATCCCATCTGCGCCAACAGCGCGATCGCGATCGGCAGCACCATGGTCCAGAATGACGCGTTGGCGAGCAGCTCCTTCCGCGAATGACGCGCGGCCTTGCCCCCAGAGACACCTGCTCCATTCGGCGACGCGTCGACCGGCCAACCGGTGAAGACGATGACCACCGGCAGCACCAGCACCACCATCACGATGGTGGCCGCCAGCATGGCTGAACGGAAACCGATACTGCTGCTCAGCGCCAGCAAAACCGGAACGAGGATGATGCCGCCGAAGGTGGCGCCGTTGAAGGCGAGGCTGAGCGCGAGCCCGCGGCGCCGCGCGAACCAAGCGTTCAGCACCGTCGCGATCACCACCGATCCCATGCCGGTCCAGCCGACCGACATCAGCGCATAGGCAAGATAGAGCTGCCAGGGCGCCTGCATCAGTCCCAGCAGCGCCGTCGATGCGCCAAGCGCCGTCAGCCCGCACAGGATCAGCGCCCGCAACCCGATGCGGGCGAGCAGATCATCGGTGAAGATGACGAGGACGGAGGTCAGCAGGAACGAGAAGGTGCTGGCCGCGGACACCAGCGTACCGGGCCAGCCATGGGCGCGCTGGAGCTCGGCGAGATAGACACCCTGGCCGTAAAGACCAAAGCCGAACATGAAGAAGGCCATCAGGAAGCAAGCCAGCACCACGCGCCAGCCGCGGTAGTGAAGCGAGGATTCGTCAACGCCCGTTGCGGCAATCATCGATCAAGTATCGACCTCATGGAACGAGACGGCTGATCGTGACGCACAACCACCGGTTTTTCAATCGAAACATTGTAGCCGATTGTTGCAATGCGCAAAACTCCGCAGCACATGTGATCCAGCTTTTCGCGCCACGGTTCCCGGACGAGCGCCATCATCGGACGGGTGTCATGCGACCGCTCGCGGGTATCACCACCGAAATGGTTGAGCCGCAGGATTGGCACGCCTGCCCGATCATGTAGGCTGCGCCTCGCAAGAGTCGCCGATGGCAAGCGCCGCGGCGGCCGGAGGGAGTCCTCATGCCGAACGGCAATATCGTCGTCACCGAAGAGCGTGGAACGCGCGTGATCACCCTGCGCCGCCCGGGCAAGAAGAACGCGATCACCCAGGACATGTATCGCGAAATGAGCCGCGCGATCGACACCGCGCAGAACAATCCCGACATCCGCTGCATGATCATCACGGGCGGCTCCGGCGTGTTCACGGCCGGCGACGACATCGACGATTTCATCAAGGCCGACGCGTCGCGGCCCGAGACGCTGTCGGACGGCGCCAAATTCCTGTATTCGCTGGCCCTCAACGTCAAGCCGATCATCGCAGCCGTGGACGGCGCCTCGATCGGCATGGGCACCGTGATGCTGTTTCACTGCGACTACGTGCTCGCCTCCAACGCCGCGACCTTCTCGGCGCCTTACATCAATCTCGGGCTCGTGCCGGTCGGCGCCGCCAGCCTGCTGATGCCGAGCACCATGGGTTACCAGCGCGCCTTCGGCATGCTGGTGATGGGACGCAGCTTCACCGCCGCGGAGGCCCATGCCGCCGGCTTCGTCAACACCGTGGTGTCGCCGGGACATACCGAGGTCGAGGCCCGCAAGGTGGCGCGCGAGATCTGCCGGCTGCCGGCGGAGGCGGTCGCAATCTCGCGCAAATTGCTGCGCCCAGCCCCGGAAGAGCTCACCCGCCGCATCGACCAGGAAGCCCATTTATTCGGCGAACGGTTGAAATCGGACGAGGCCACGGCCGCGTTCAATGCGTTTGCGAACAGGAAGAAGAGGTAGGCAAGAGAACTTTCGTGAAATCTTCGCGCGGAATGACTAATCTTGTTCCATGCGACATCTTCTCCGCCTGACCAGCTTCGCCCTCGCGCTCGCCGCCCTGCCCGCCGCGGCCCAGACCGCGGCGCCCGTCGAGCTGCGCATTCTCGCGATCAACGATTTCCACGGCAATCTCCGTCCGCCGCCGGGCGGCATCCGCATCAATGATCCCGAAGACAAGAGCAAGAAAGTGATGGTCGCCGCCGGCGGCGCCGAGTACATGGCAACGCTGGTCAAGCAATTGCGCGAGGGGCACAAGAACACCATCTTCGTCGCCGCCGGCGACCTGATCGGGGCGAGCCCGTTCCTGTCGGCGATGTTTCACGACGAGCCGTCGGTCGAGTCGCTCTCGATGATGGGGCTTGCGATCACCTCTGTCGGCAATCACGAATTCGACGAAGGCAAGACCGAGTTGCTCAGGATGCAGAACGGCGGCTGCCATCCGGAGGACCGATGCCAGGGACCGCATCCTTTCACCGGCGCAAAATTTCATTATCTTGCGGCCTCCACCATCGAGACTGCGACCGGCAAGAGCGTGTTGCCGCCTTACGAGATCAGGGAGTTCGAGGGCGTCCCGGTCGCCTTCATCGGGCTGACCTTGAAGGACACCGCCGGCATCGTCTCTCCGTCAGGCATTGCCGGGCTCGAATTCCGCGACGAGGCCGAGACCGTGAACGCGCTGGTGCCGCAATTGAAGGCGCGGGGCGTCGAGGCGATCGTGGTGCTGATCCACCAGGGCGGCGAGCCAAGCGGCGATTACAACGAATGCCCGGCGATTGCGGGGCCGATCGTCGACATCGTCAAGAAGTTCGACCGCGCCGTCGACGTCGTGGTCAGCGGCCACACCCATCGTGCCTATGTTTGCCAAATCGACGGCCGGCTGGTGACGAGCGGCGACAAATACGGCACGCTCGTCACCGCGATCGACCTCAAGCTCGATCCCGCAACACGCGACATCGTCGGCGCCAGGGCCGAGAACGTCATCGTCGCCAACGCTTCGCTCGCCAAGGATCCCGAGCAGACCGCTCTGATCGACGCCTATGACAACCTCTCGGCGCCGATTGCCAACCGGCCGGCCGGATCGGTGACGCAGACGCTGTCGCGCGTGCCGAACGAGGCTGGCGAAAGCGCACTCGGCGACGTCATCGCCGATGCGCAGCTTGCCGCAACCAGGGACGCCAAGGATGGCAGCGCTGTCATCGCGTTCACCAATCCCGGCGGCATCCGCACCGACATCATCCCGAAAGAGAACGGCGCGGTGTCCTATGGCGAACTGTTCGCGAGCCAGCCGTTCCGCAACCGCCTTGTCACCATGACGCTGTCAGGCAGCCAGCTCAAGGACATGCTGGAGCAGCAATGGCTCGATCCGAAGCGGCCTCGGATTCTCCAGGTGTCGATCGGGTTCAGCTATAGCTGGGACGCATCAAAGCCGCTCGGCGAGCGCGTGATAGCCGACAAGATGACGCTCAATGGCAAGCCGATCGAGCCGGGTACCGGCTACCGTGTGACCGTCAACGATTACCTCGCCGTCGGTGGCGATGGTTTTACGGTCGCGAGACAGGGCGCTTCGCCGCAATATGGCGGCTATGACGCCGATGCGCTGTTTGCCTTCTTTAAAGCACATGGTCCGATCGGCCCGCTGCCGTCGACCCGCATCCTGCGGGTGAATTGATCCGGATCAAACCTGGGCGGAACGGGACGCCCTTTGCCATTCGCGATGGAACGCATAGATTGGGTTTTGCATTGCGTTTTGTCGTTGGATGCGCCAAGCGACGTCGAGAGTTCGTTCCCAGTGAGGCCGACCTGATGAGCACGCTTCTCCTTTCCCACAAGGCCTGCCTCGACCACGTCACGCCGCCGGGACACCCTGAAAGACCCGACCGCCTGCGCGCGGTGGAGGAGGCGCTGTCGGTTGAGCGCTTCCAGTTCCTGGCCCGCGACCTGGCGCCGGAGGGCGATCTCGACCTCGTCACGCTGTGCCACAACGAAGATTACGTCACCGAGCTGCGTCACATCGCGCCGGCCAGCGGCCAGGTCTATATCGACGGCGATACCTCGATGTCCCCCGGCACGTGGGAAGCGGTGATGCGCGGCGTCGGCGGCGCCGTGGCTGCGACCCAAGCGGTGATGAACGGCGAGCACCGCAACGCCTTCGTCGCGGTGCGCCCGCCCGGCCATCACGCCGAGATCGGCAAGCCGATGGGCTTCTGCTTCTTCGACAATGCCGCGATCGCCGCGCGCCATGCGCAGCGCAAATATGGCATCAAGCGCGCGGCCATCGTCGATTTCGACGTGCATCACGGCAACGGCACCCAGGACATCTTCTGGTCGGACCCGACCGTGATGTACTGCTCGACGCATCAAATGCCGCTGTTTCCGGGCACCGGCGCCAAGGGCGAACGCGGCGATCACGACACCATCGTCAACGCACCGCTCGCTTCGGAAGACGGCGGGCCCGAATTCCGCAGTGCGTTCGAGAATTTGATCCTGCCGCAACTCGAAAAATTCAGCCCCGAATTGCTCATCATCTCCGCGGGCTTCGACGCGCATTACCGCGATCCGCTGGCCTCGCTGAATTTGCGTGCTGAGGACTACAGCTGGGTCACGCGCAAGCTGATGGACCTTGCCGACAAGTCCGCTGGCGGGCGCGTTGTTTCTGTGCTCGAAGGCGGCTACGACCTGCAAGGACTGAAAGAATCTGTTACGGCGCATGTCGGCGCCCTGATGGGCGCCTAGACAGACCCGCCACATTAAGCCCGCAAAACTCTGCTGTTTTACACGAGAAGCGAATCGGGCAATCGGAAACGGATATGGCCGAAAATACCCAAGTCGACGTCTCCCGGCTCACCTTCGAGCGCGCGATCGAGGAACTCGAAACGATCGTGAAGCGGCTTGAGGACGGCAAGGTGCCGCTCGAGGAATCCGTCACGATCTACGAGCGCGGCGAAGCCCTGAAGCGCCGCTGCGAGGAGCTGTTGCGCCAGGCGGAGGCGCGCGTCGACAAGATCACCATCGATGCCAGCGGCCAAGCCAACGGCACTGCACCGCTCGACGTGCAGTAAGCGCCGCCGCACAAAAGCCGCCCGTTTTGGGCAATGGCCGCCTGCAATTTTTCATGATCGCACGCTGCCCTTCCCTTCAAGGGCCAAATGGCTGGGCCCATGAAGATTGGGGAACTGCTCCGCGAGGGAACCTCCGGCCTCTCGAATCCATCCGAAAAAGCCTCGCGCTTGCCCAAAATCCTGCCAAGGAACTGGGCAAGGCTGGAACCGTCCGCCGGCGCCAGGATTAACCACCCTGGCCCACGGGTTGCACGGGCATGCCCGTAATCGGTCGGGCCGGGTTGGCTTTGGCCCAAGCTTTGGTGTAAAGCTGCGCAGAGTGTGGCTTTTTGTTAGCTTTGACGTGGGGACCGATTTCCGACGACAAGCGCTTCAAATCGCTAATGAAATTGGCTGGGACGGACGAAGCCGATCTACGTGACAAGGATCACAGAGACTGAACCGGAGCGCACTTAAGCTCACCTAAGCTTGAAGACGGGGCTTTTGCCCCATGCAGGTGGCTCCGACGGTTTAAGGACTCGCGCTGCGCCGACATTGTGCAAACCCATCGCGCACCGGAACGATCTTCCGGCGCTGACAAATTGGAAATCGCCGTGAACGCATATAGTAAAACGCCGCTTCTCGACACCATCCGGACGCCGGACGACCTTCGCAAGCTCAAGGTGGAACAGGTTCGCCAGGTTGCCGACGAGCTGCGTCAGGAGACCATCGACGCCGTCTCGGTGACCGGCGGTCACTTCGGCGCGGGCCTCGGCGTGGTCGAGCTCACCACCGCGATCCACTACGTCTTCGACACGCCGCGCGATCGGCTGATCTGGGACGTCGGCCATCAGGCCTATCCGCACAAGATCCTCACCGGACGCCGCGACCGCATCCGCACGCTGCGCACCGGCGGCGGCCTCTCCGGCTTCACCAAGCGCAGCGAGAGCGATTACGATCCGTTCGGCGCCGCGCATTCCTCGACCTCGATTTCCGCCGGCCTCGGCATGGCCGTCGCACGCGACCTCGCCGGCGGCAAGAACAACGTCATCGCAGTGATCGGTGACGGCGCGATGTCGGCGGGCATGGCCTACGAGGCCATGAACAACGCAGGCGCCATGAACTCGCGCCTGATCGTCATCCTCAACGACAACGACATGTCGATTGCGCCGCCGGTCGGAGCCATGAGCGCCTATCTGTCGCGCCTCTACTCCGGCAAGACCTATCGCACGCTGCGCGAGGCGGCCAAGCAGATCAACAAGCGCCTGCCGAAGATCCTCGCCAACCGTGCCAACCGCGTCGAGGAATATTCCCGTGGCTTCATGATGGATGGCGGCACGCTTTTCGAGGAGCTCGGCTTCTATTACGTCGGCCCGATCGACGGTCATAACCTCGATCACCTGCTGCCCGTACTGAAGAACGTGCGCGACATGGAGACCGGCCCGATCCTGGTCCACGTCGTGACGCAAAAGGGCAAGGGCTACGGCCCGGCGGAAGCTTCCGCCGACAAGTACCACGCCGTCGTCAAGTTCGACGTCGCGACTGGCACCCAGGCGAAAGCCAAGCCGAACGCGCCGGCCTACCAGAACGTGTTCGGCCAGAGCCTGGTCAAGGAAGCCGAGAAGGACGACAAGATCGTCGCCATCACCGCGGCGATGCCGTCCGGCACCGGCGTCGACATCTTCAACAAGGCTTTCCCCGACCGCACCTTCGACGTCGGCATCGCCGAGCAGCACGCGGTGACGTTTGCCGCCGGTCTTGCGACCGAAGGCTACAAGCCGTTCTGCGCGATCTACTCGACCTTCCTGCAGCGCGGCTACGATCAGATCGTCCATGACGTCGCAATCCAGAACCTGCCCGTCCGCTTCGCCATCGACCGTGCGGGCCTCGTCGGCGCCGACGGCGCGACGCATGCCGGCTCGTTCGACAATGCCTATCTCGGCTGTCTGCCGAACATGGTGATCATGGCGGCGGCAGATGAAGCCGAGCTGGTGCACATGGTCGCCACTCAGGTTGCGATCAACGACCGCCCGAGCGCGCTGCGCTATCCGCGCGGTGAAGGCCGCGGCATCGAGATGCCCGAGGTTGGCGTTCCCCTCGAGATCGGCAAGGGCCGCATGATCCGCCAGGGCAGCAAGATCGCCCTGCTCTCCTTCGGCACGCGTCTGGCCGAGTGCGAGAAGGCAGCCGACGAGCTCGCCGCCCATGGCCTCTCGACCTCGATCGCGGATGCGCGCTTCATGAAGCCGCTCGACACCGAGCTGGTGCTCAAGCTCGCCCGTGACCACGACGTCCTGATCACGGTCGAGGAAGGCTCGGTCGGCGGCTTCGGCTCGCATGTCGCGCAGTTCCTGACCGACCAGGGCGTGCTCGACACCGGGATGGTCAAGTTCCGCACGATGGTCCTGCCCGACGTGTTCCTGGACCACGACACGCCGAACGCGATGTACGCCCGCGCCGGTCTCGACGCCAAGGGCATCGTCGCCAAGGTGTTCGAGGCGCTCGGCAAGGACGTCAAGACCGAGACGGTCAAGCTCGCCTGAGGGCGAGCTTCGGCCTGACGCGAAGCAGTGCGACGTTCATGAAAATCTATCTGGCAGGTCCCGACGTGTTCCTGCCGGATGCGGTCGAGATCGGCCGGCAGAAGGCCGCGATCTGCGCTGCCCATGGCCTCACCGGCCTGTATCCGCTCGACAACGCCATCGACCTCGCCACGCCTGACGCTTCGCGGCAGATCTTTGCCGGCAACGAGGCCATGATGGACGATGCCGACGCCATCATTGCCAATCTGACGCCGTTCCGCGGCGCCGGCGCCGATCCGGGCACTGTCTACGAGCTCGGCTACATGGCCGGCCGCCGCAAGTTTTGCATGGCCTATTCCAACGATGGCACCACCTACGCCGACCGTGTCGGCCGCTTCATGCACGTCGCCTCCGAGGACGGGCGGCTGGTCGACGCACAGGGGCTGACGGTCGAGGATTTTGGCCTCGTCGACAATCTCATGATGATCCATGCGCTGGAGCTGCACGGCTGCCCGCTGGTGACGCCGGCCAAGCAGCCCGTCGACGTTTGGCACGATCTCGCCACGTTCGAGACTTGCGTCCGGATGGCAGCCGCGCGATTGATCGCTAGATAAGCGCTTCAGTCGTCTTTGGAGAACCGATGTCCCCTGCCCGCAAGCGCGCGGATGTTCTGCTGGTCGAGCGCGGCCTGTTCGAGAGCCGGGCGCGGGCGCGCGCGGCGATCGAGGCCGGCCTCGTCAGGGCTAACGACAAGCAGGTCGCAAAGCCCTCGGAGACGATCGCCGAGGACGCGGTGATCCAGGCCGAGCCTGCGCACCCTTACGTCTCGCGCGGCGGCGTCAAGCTCGCGGGCGCACTGGAGCGCTACCCAATCGACATCGAGGACCATGTCTGCCTCGACGTCGGCGCCTCCACCGGCGGCTTTACCGAGGTGCTACTGGCTAACGGCGCGAGCCTGGTGTTCGCCATCGACGTCGGCACCAGCCAGCTGCATGCTTCGCTGCGCGATCATCCCAAGATCGTGTCGATAGAGGAGACCGATATCCGCAGCTATGAAGGCAAGCGACTACCGGCGCGGCCCGATGTCGTCGTCATCGACGTCAGCTTTATTTCGCTCAAGGCGGTGCTGCCCGTGGCGCTGTCGCTCGCGGCTGCGCCGATGAGCCTGCTCGCCCTGATCAAGCCGCAGTTCGAGGCGGATCGGAAGCACAACAAGAAAGGCATCATCCGCCACGCCGCGGTGCATCAGGAGATCTGCGACGACATCGCGGCCTTTGCCGCGTCGCTCGGCTGCACCGACATCGAGGTGTTTCCCTCCCCGATTGCGGGCGGGGACGGCAACATCGAATTCTTCCTGGGCGCGCGCCGTGGTTGAACGCGTCACGATCGATCATGTCGGCCATCGCGGCGATGGCGTCTCGCTGACGACCGGCGATGCGGTCTACGTGCCCTACACGCTTGGCGGCGAGAGTGTCGAGGCAGACCATGTCGCGGGCCATCCTGACCGCCGCAAGCTGCTCGCGGTCGACGTCGCAAGTCCCGAGCGTGTTGAGCCGTTCTGCCCGCATTTCGGCATCTGCGGCGGCTGCGCGATCCAGCATTGGGCGGCCGAGCCCTATCATGCCTGGAAGCGCAACATCGTGATCGAGACGCTGGCGCAGGCCGGCATCGATTGCGAGGTGGCGCCGCTGGTCGATGCCCATGGCGTTGGCCGCCGGCGCGTGACGCTGCACGGAAGGTTCGGCACGCATGACGTGCTGAAGGTCGGGTTCTCGGCGGCAAGCTCGCACGACGTGATCCCGATCCATCGCTGCCCGATCCTCGATCCCGCGCTCGATGGCGCGCTCGATGCCGCCTGGGCGCTCGCGGAACCGCTGACGTCAAAAATGCTAATGACGAAGCCGCTCGATATCCAGGTCACCGCGACCGCCAGCGGCCTCGATGTCGACGTGCGCGGCTCCGGCCCGCTGCCGACGCCGCTGGTCACGGCGCTGTCGCGCGTCGCCGAGCAGCATCGCCTGGCGCGGCTGACGCGGCATGGCGAGCTGGTGCTGCAACGCGTGCCGCCGACATTGCAGATGGGCCGCGCCGAGGTGACGCTGCCGCCGGGCTCGTTCCTGCAGGCGACGGTGGCGGGGGAAGAGACCCTCGCTGCACTCGTTGCCGAGCGCGTTGGCAAGGCAAAGGAGGTTCTCGACCTCTTCTGCGGCGTCGGCCCGTTCGCTCTGAGGCTCGCCGAGAAGGCGCGTGTCACGGCTTACGACAACGACGCCGGCGCGATTGCCGCGCTCGCGAAGGCCGCGCGCACGCCGGGGCTCAAGCCGATCAAGGCCGAGCCACGCGACCTGTTCCGCCGTCCGCTGGTGCCGCCGGAGCTGCGCGATTTCGATGCCGTGGTGTTCGATCCGCCGCGCCAGGGCGCACAGGCGCAGGCGCTCAAGCTTGCCGCGAGCAAGGTGCCTGTCGTGATTGCGGTATCCTGCAACGTCGCAACCTTTGGCCGCGACGCGCGGCTCTTGATCGACGGCGGCTACAAGATCGACGCGGTAGTGCCCGTCGACCAATTCCGCCACACGCCACATGTGGAGCTGGTGGCAAAGTTTACGCGTTAGCGCCGAAGCGCGCCCAACGCCGGCGACTCGCCCGGCAGCATGTTCGACCTGATGTCGCTGTCCATGCGGCCCGAGTCCCGCTGGGTGAACCCGGCTCCGAACGACAGGCTGAGGTTCGACGTTGGCTTGAACTCGACACCCCCGAATGCGCCATAGCCGGGTGCAGCGCTGGAGGTCAGCGGCGCAACCGAACTGCCAATGCCGTTGCCATATTTCAGTGTGTCGAAACCGGCAAAGAACGTCACGGGCATGCCGCCCGCGCTTTTCATGTTGTAGCCGAACTGCGTGCTGTCGTAGGACAGCGCGCTGAGATTGCCGGCCAGACCTGCCTGGCTGAAACCGCTCAGACCGAGATTGCCGCTCTGGCTTCCGACAAAGAAACCGGGGCGAAAGCCGTAACCGTCGCGGGCATCGCCGGCATTGAAGCTTGGAAAGTTGCCGTAGCTGTCGGCGCTGCTGCCAAGACCGAAAGCCCCGCCCGGGATCCAATACTGCAGGGGTGCGACCTGCGCATGAATGGGCGCCCCGCCGAGGCAAAGCACGGCGAGCAAAGCTGCAAAACCACAAGAGCGTGCGAGGCTGGACATTCCGGCTACCGTCAAAAGTGCTCCGATTATACCCTCCGAACATCGCGAATGCCAGCGGAGCAGCGCCGGCTGTCGCGTCATCAAGTTCCGGGATTACGTCTTGCCGACACGTTGAACCTCGCCCTCGCCAGATTGACCCACATAGAGGACGCACATGCTCAGGCCGCGGCTTTGACCGCGAAAGCCTGCGCAGTCCTGCAGCGCGCAATTGCGCAAACCCTTGAAAATGCCCAGCGTTTGTATGGAGGCTGTCATGGAGGTCAATTCCGACAGGTTGAATGCCTTTATGGGAAAGATGATCACCGAGGTTGGGGCCGCGATCAACGCGTCGCTGGTCCTGCTGGGCGACAAGCTCGGTCTCTACCGCGTCCTCGCCGCCAAGGGACCCATGAATTCCGCTGAGCTGGCAAGCGCCACCGGAACGAACGAACGCTACGTCCGCGAGTGGCTGGCGAGCCAGGCGGCTTCCGGTTACGTGGAATACGACTCCGTTTCCGGCAAGTTCTCGATGCTGCCGGAACAAGCAATGGCGCTTGCCGACGAGGACAGCCCGGTGTTTCTCGGCGCAGTCGGCAATGTCATCGCCGCGGCGTTTCTCGACGAGCCGAAGATTACGGATGCATTCAAGTCCGGTAAGGGCGTCGGCTGGAACCGGCGCAGCGAGTGCCTGTTCTGCGGCACCGCCCGCTTCTTCCGCACCGGCTACATGCATCATCTGGTGCAAGAATGGTTGCCCGCGCTCGACGGTGTCGTGGACAAACTGAAGCGCGGCGCCAAGGTCGCCGATGTCGGCTGCGGCCACGGCGTCTCGACGCGGCTGATGGCGGAAGCCTTTCCGAACTCGCGCTTCTATGGCTTCGACTATCACGAGGGCTCGATCGAGGCGGCGCGCAAGGCGGCAGCCGAGGCCAAGCTCGGCGATCGCGTCAACTTCGCGGTTCACTCGGCCAAGACCTATCCGGCCGAGGGCTACGATCTCGTCTGCTTCTTCGATTGCCTGCACGACATGGGCGATCCCGTCGGCGCCATCAGCCACGTGCGTCAAACCATGGCGAAGGACGGCACCTGCATGCTGGTCGAGCCGTTCGCGGGCGACCGCCTCGAGGATAATCTCAACCCGGTCGGGCGCGTCTACTATGCGGCGTCGACCATGATCTGCACGCCGGCCTCGCTCGATCAGGAGGTGGGCCTCGCGCTTGGCGCGCAAGCCGGCGAGGCAAGGCTGCGCAAGGTCGCCAGCGAAGGCGGCCTGTCGCGCTTCCGTCGCGCCGCCGAAACACCCTTCAACCTGATCCTGGAGGCACGGATCTGATCCGGGCGCCGCGGTCGACTTTGTCAGGCCGCGGCGTCCGTCCCCATCCCACGCAACCTAGCATGCGCACCAAGGCCTTGAATGGGTCACGCCGCGCCGTAAGCTGACGATCGAACAGGGCGGCGCTGATCACGATGCAGGCGGAAGCCCCAAATGATAGCGTCTCGCCGCTACCGTCGCTCGCGGCGAAATAGAAGCAGTACACGTCGTTCATGACGCAAGATCCCTTGCTCACGCGCCCGACATCCGCTTTTGCCGAAGTGCCGGGCGTCGAGGCCATTGTGCTCGGCGGCTCGCGTGCGCGGGGCAGCGCGCATACGACGTCCGACTACGATATCGGCCTCTATTTCACGGCGGCCGCTCCGCTGGATATGGAACGGCTGCTGGCCGCCGCGAAGGCGGTCGCCGAAAACCCGGCGGCCGCTTCAGTGACGCCGATCGGCGAGTGGGGACCGTGGATCGTCGGCGGCGCGTGGCTGTCGGTTGAGGGATACAAGGTCGATCTGCTCTACCGTAACGCCGATGCCGTCGAAGCTGTGATGGAAGCCTGCCGCGCAGGGACCGTCACCATGGACTACCAGCCCGGTCATCCGCACGGCTTCTGCTCGGCCATCTGGATGGGCGAGATCGCCTATTGCCAGCCGATGCACGATCCGCGAGCCCTGATCGCGCGACTGAAATCTATTGCGCTGCCCTATCCGCGATCCCTGCGCGATGCTTTGATCCGGCGCTTTCAATGGGAGGTGCTGTTTGGCGTCGAAAATGCCGAGCTTGCCATCGCGCGCGACGAGCGGACCCACATTGCCGGATGCATCTACCGATCGCTCGTCTGCGTCGCACAGGTCCTGTTCGCGCTGAACGAGCGCTATCTCATCAATGAAAAGGGCGCGCTGCCGGAAGCAGCGCACTTGCCGCTGACGATTCCGCATCTGGCCGAACAGGCAAAGGAGGTCTGGCAGCTGATTGGCGACGGCGCCCTCGCGCCCGCCTGCAATGTTGTGCGGGAAATCGACCGGCAATTGCAGGCGCTGACGCCGTCGAGCGGCAAGCAACCGTGAGAGCGGCTACGCCGTCACATCGACCGAGGACGATGAATCCGCCGGCGGATATTTGGTCACCGGCACCATGAAGGACTTCATGCCGACCTGGTAGATGATCTTGCCATTCTTCCCGTCATCCGTCGCGATCTGGGATTGCCCGAACATGATGACGTTCTTGTAGACGATGCCGGTGCCCTGGCGGGTGATGCCGTCGGTGGTGACGCTGACCTGCGCTTCGTTGCCGTTGGCGCCTCCCGCCGAGAACAACAGCACGAGGTTCTTGCCGTCCTTGGTGCCGACCGTCACCGAAGGTGATAAGCGAGCCGGTGATCTGGGCAAAACCACGCTCGGTGTGCCCGTTATGGGTGTACTCGACCTGTGCACGGCTGCCGCGGATGTTCACGACCTTGAAGCCGACGGGCTGGTTATTGCCTGCCCAATTGCCCTTCCATTCACCGAGCAGAGCGCTCAGGTGATACATCCGCTCATTGGCGGGCGAAATCTGGCTGGTGCTTTGCGTGACGATGGCCATGAATCTGCTCGGAAGCAGCGTCAGAAACATTCAGAAACACATCGAATAGGCCACGCCGTAGTTAATGAACGGTTAATCCAACCATCGCGCGCGGCGAGACAATTGGCCTCACCGGGGTGGAACTTTAGCGGCCCCAGCGGTCCGACCAGATTTTCTCGCCGATCAGGCAGTTCACGCGCGGCTCCTTGTCCTTCTCCGCAACGTGTACGACCGGATGCTCGGGTGTGCGGCCGGCAACTTCCATCAGCAGCTTGGTGCGGATCGCTTCCTTGAACTTTTCGCGATCCTTGATCGAGATCACGAAGGAGCCGGGACCGCCGATGACGCAATCCTCGTAATAGTAATCGAGGTTGTCGATATCCATGGTCGAATAGGATGGCTCCTTCACCATGATCGGCAGGCCGTTGATGATGATGCCTTTCTCGAGCGCAGCATCCCGCGCCAAGGTGACCGGGCTGCCATTGTTGTTAGGGCCGTCGCCGGAGATGTCGATGACGCGACGAATTCCGCGATAGGGATCCTCATCGAACAGCGGCATCGCAAATCCGATCGCGCCGGAGATCGAGGTGCGTGAGGCGCGCCGGATTGGCGTCTTCATGATCTCGGTTGCGACCGCGTCCGCCGTCTCCGGTCCGTCGATGAGACGCCACGGGATGATGATCTTCTGATCGGAGGACGCGGCCCATTCGAAATAGGTCACCGCGATCCTGCCGTTGGGGCCGACCTTCAGCGCCTGCAAAAACTCCTTGGACTGGATCGCCTGCGCATAACCCTCGCGCTGAATCGCGAGCTCGTCCATGTCCATGGAGTAGGAGACGTCGACCGCGAGGATCAGCTCGACATCGACCGACTGCGCGTCACCGTCGGCCGCCTGTCGCTGATGTCTTGACGGTTCAAATTTCGGCGGTTCAAATTTAGGACTTGGTGCCGCGATGCCCGCGACATCCCCTCCGGCAAGCACGCCGGCCACCAGCACAGCCCCGATCGAGAACAGCAAGCGCATCGCAGCCTCCCGTCGTATGACGCGATGGTGACATGCAAACGGCTTGCCGCAAAGTGCGAAGATCGCTTGTGCTTCACATTCAGGTTAGAGATTTGCCAGGTTAGAGATTTGCCAGGTTAGAGATTTGCCAGGTTAGAGATTTGCGCGTTGGGATTTTCGTGCGTTGCGCGAAACCGCCGCCATATAGCCACGCTGGCGCCGCCATGGGACAGAGCGCCCGCCTACTTGTTCCCTGTGATTTCCATGCTAGGCTGACCATGCAGATGGGGATGGAGTCCCCCGACAACCGCCCGGCGGCCGAACGACCGTAGTGGGCTGATGACTCCTGCTTGAGGTGAGGCATTCATGAGCCTCTGCCTTAGGCGGGAGCATGGACAAGCCCGCCGCTGGCGGGTTTTTTGTTGTCTGAATACGAAGGTCAGGACGTGACGACGACCACACCGAATGCTGCGCGCACCAGGCTGCCCAGGGGAATCTGGGTGCTCGGCTTCGTCTCGATGCTGATGGACATCTCCTCCGAGATGATCCACGCGCTGCTGCCGGTCTATCTCGTCACCGTGCTCGGCGCCTCCACGCTCACCGTCGGCTTCATCGAGGGTATCGCGGAGGCAACCGCTTCGATCACGAAAATCTTCTCCGGCGCGTTGTCGGACTGGCTCGGCCGGCGCAAGCTGCTCGCCGCCCTCGGCTATGGCCTGGCCGCCCTGACCAAGCCGCTGTTCCCCCTTGCCCCCAGCGTCGGCTGGCTGGTCGCGGCGCGCTTCATCGACCGCGTCGGCAAGGGCATCCGCGGCGCCCCCCGCGATGCGCTGATCGCCGATATCTCGCCGGCGGGCCTGCGCGGCGCGAGCTTCGGCCTGCGACAATCGCTCGATACGGTCGGCGCCTTCGTAGGACCACTCGCCGCGATCGGCCTGATGTGGTGGACGGCGGATCATTTTGCCGCGGTGTTCTGGGTGGCCGTCGTACCGGCGTTTTTGTCCTTTGGCCTGATCGCATTCGCGGTCAATGAGCCGGAGCCGGACGCAAGTCGAAAGCCTGCCAAGAACCCTCTCAACACCGCCGCCATGCGGCAGCTGGGGCCCGTATACTGGCGCGTCGTCGCGGTCGGCGTCGTCTTCACGCTCGCCCGCTTCAGCGAGGCCTTCCTGATCCTGCGTGCGCAGAACATCGGCCTCAATGCGATGTGGGTGCCGGCGGTGCTGGTGCTCATGAACATCACCTACGCGCTCTCGGCCTATCCGGCCGGTGTGCTGTCGGACCGGATCAACCGGACTGCCCTGCTCGCGCTCGGCCTCGTTTTTCTCGCCGGCGCCGACCTCGCACTCGCACTGCTGCCGAGCCTCCCCGGCCTCGCACTTGGCGTCGTGCTCTGGGGTCTGCACATGGGACTGACGCAAGGCTTGCTCTCGGCCCTCGTCGCCGATACTGCACCATCAGTGCTGCGCGGCACCGCCTTCGGCTATTTCAACCTGTTCACTGGGCTTGCCTTGCTGGCCGCGAGCGTGATCGCCGGCGCGCTGTGGGACGCCTATGGTCCGGTCAGCACCTTCCTAGCAGGGCTTGGCTTCGCGCTGGCCGCGCTCGCGGGACTGCTTGCCGTCGGCAACGACTTGAGAACGGAGAGCAAGGAATGACGGGAGACGGTTCATCGTGCTGAGCGGAGTGATCGCAATCATGGTCGGCTGCGTGCTGGGCGGCTGCGCCCGCTATTTCGTTTCCGGCGTGATCGCGCGGCGAATGGGGGAGACCTTTCCCTGGGGCACCATGACGATCAACGTCACTGGCGCCTTCCTGATCGGCATCTTCGGCGCGCTCGCGACCCATCCCGGCTCGGTGTTCGCCGCACCCAATCCGTGGCTGTTTGCCGTGACGGGGTTCCTCGGCTGCTACACCACGGTGTCTTCGTTCAGCCTGCAAACGCTGACACTCGCCCGTAACGGTGAGCCGGCGCACGCACTCGGCAATGTCGTGTTCTCGGTTGGACTGTGCCTCCTCGCCGTCAGTTGCGGCTTCTTCCTCGCCGACGGCTTTGGGGGCTAGAGGCGGATGAAATTGCCCTCTTTCACCGACCGCTGGCCCAGCGCGATGCTTTATGCCTGGGTTTCCTTCGGGAGCATCCTTGGCGGGCTGGCGCGCTATTTCGTCTCGCTCGTGCTCGAGACCGGCCCGGGTTTTCCGTTTGCGACGCTGTTCATCAACGCCACGGGATCCATGATCATCGGCTTTTATGCGACGTTGACCGGTCCTGACGGCCGCGTGCTGGCGCGGCCCGAGCACCGGCAGCTCGTCATGACCGGGTTCTGCGGCGGCTACACCACGTTCTCGGCCTTCAGCCTGGAAACCTTCCGCCTGTTCCATGGCGGCATGAAATTGACCGCGCTCGCCTATGTCGCGGCGTCCATCGTCTGCTGGCTGGTGTCGGTCTGGCTCGGCCATATGATGGCGAGCCGCTACAACCGCTTGAAAAGGAGTTGACCATGCAGATCCCCAATCAGGCTGTTTCACTCCGCATTTTCATCGGCGAGAGCGACTATTGCGAGGGCAAGCCGCTCTATGAAGCAATCGTGCTAAAGGCGCGCGAGCTGCACCTTGCCGGTGCCACAGTGCTGCGCGGCCCCATGGGCTTCGGCAAGTCGAGCCGGCTACACACCTCGAAGATCCTGCGGCTGTCGGAGGATCTGCCGTTGCTAATCGAGATCGTCGACAGCGAGGACAACATCAACGCATTCCTGCCCATCCTGGATGGCATGATGTCGAGCGGGCTGATCACCTTGGAGAAGGTGCAGGTCCTGCAATATGGTAAGAAGGCCGCGAGCTGATCGCCGGCAGGAACCCAAGCCCGCCGTTTCCGGGAGGCGGAATGAACGACACTGTCACCACGCCGAAAACCAGGACCAGGACCAAGGTCGAGCGGCCAAAGCTACACAAGGTCATCCTGATCAACGACGACTACACCCCGCGTGAGTTCGTAACCATGATCCTGAAGGCCGAATTCCGCATGACCGAGGATCAGGCCTACAAGGTCATGATCACCGCGCACAAGTTGGGCGCCTGTGTGGTCGCCGTGTTCACCAAGGACGTCGCTGAAACCAAGGCCACCCGCGCCACCGACGCCGCCCGCACCAAAGGCTATCCGCTGCTGTTCACGACGGAGCCGGAGGAATAGGGCTTTAGCCCCGGCTCCGACGCACGCGAGGCGCCTTGCGCCGGCTGCTCGTGGGCGGATGCTCCTGAACGTGCGTCCAGAACGCTTCGGCCGCCGGCGTCAGTCGCGATCGCGGGCGGAACACGCGGATCTCGATCGGTATCTCCCACTCCTGTCCGCCGGCCTTCACCAGCGCGCCCGATGCAAGCTGATCAACGATGAGGCTCTCGGGAAGCCAGGCCATGCCGCGGCCGGCCTGGACCATGGTGACGAGAAGCTTTGCAAGATGCGACGTGAACGCCGGTTTCAGATGCGCGCCAAGCGGCGAGGTCGAACGTACCGCGTCGAGGATTTTTCCCATTCCGGACTCCTGACGGTAGCTCAGGACCTGCACCGGTGCGGCTTCCGTTCCAGGAAGCCTGAAGCGCGCGGCCCTGCCTGATCGCGATGCCGGCACGGATGCCGGGATCAGGCAGTCGTCGCCGACATGAGCCGAGCGGAACTGCGAGGTCGTCAGCGCTGTGACGACGGCGGGATGATGGTGGCAAAGCAAAAAGTGCACCTCGCCCGCAAGCAGCATGCGCTCGCACGCCTCCATGTGGTTGGCGACCAGCTGGACGTTCGGCACGAATGACAGCATCGTTTCGATTCCGCGCAGCCAGTCCGGAAAGAACGTCAGCGACAGCGCATTGGTCGATGCGAATTTCAACACGTCGGAAGCGCCGCGCGCGAGCTCCTGTGCCTCGAGGCGGCCGGCGGACAGGCGGCGGACGATGTCCTCGGCGGTCAGGCGGAATGCATCACCGGCGGGCGTGAGGCTGACCGCGTGGGTCGTGCGCTCGAACAGCGCCGCCCCGGCCCACACTTCCAGCGCCTTGATCCTGCGGCTCAGCGCCGGCTGCGACGAATTCCGCTGCTCGGCCGCGCGCGAAAAGCTGCGGGCCGATGCCACCGCGATGAAATCGTGCAGCCAGTTGATCTCCATGGCACCGCCTTGCTTATGCAAATACCGCATAATCATATCACGAGGTGACATTGGATTTCCAGAAGGCCGTCCTGCACCCTCGAAGAAAGTCAGATTTCTCTGGAGAGGCCGAATGTCCGGGCGCACGCTCTACGACAAGCTGATCGATACGCATATGGTTCGGCGCCTCGACGATGACGGGCTGGTGCTGCTCTATGTCGATCGTACCGTGCTCAACGAATATACCAGCCCGCAGGCCTTTGCCGGCCTGCGCGCCGCCGGACGCAAGGTCTGGAATCCGTCCGCAGCGCTGATGGTGGTCGATCACGTCAATCCGACCGCGGCTCGCCGCACACGGCAGATGCCGGATGCCGACGCCGCACGTCAGGTCGATTATTTCGCCGACAACGCCCGCGACTTCGGCATCGAATATTTCGACATCCTCGATCCGCGCCAGGGCATCGAGCATGTCGTCGCCCCCGAGCAAGGGTTGGTCATGCCGGGCATGGTCATCGCCGCCGGAGACAGCCACACCACCGCCTACGGCGCCTTCGGCGCGCTCGGCTACGGCATCGGCACCTCCGACATCGAGCATTATCTGGCGACGTCGACGGTGCGCTACCGCCGACTGAAGACGATGCGCATCCATGTGACCGGGCATCCGCCGCTCGGGGTGACGCCGAAGGACATCGTCATGGAGATCATCCGCCGCATCAGCGCCGATGGAGCCACCGGCTATGCGGTGGAATTCGCCGGCCCTGCCGTGACCGAGATGAGCGTCGAGGGACGCATCGTGATGTCGATCATGATCGTCGAAGCCGGCGCACGCGGCGTCGTCATCGCGCCCGACCAGAAGGTGCTCGATTATCTCAAGGGGCGGCCACGTGCGCCGAAGGGCGAGATGTGGGACCGCGCTGCAAAGACCTGGTTGCAGCTTCGCTCCGATTCCGACGCCCGCTTCGACCGGGAGATGACGATCGATGCCGGCGCTGTCGCCCCGCTGGTGACGTGGGGCACGAGCCCGGACCAGGCGATCGCCGTGACCGATCGCGTGCCGGATCCCGACAGCAATGTCACGACGGAGCGCAAGACGGCGGACACACGTGCGCTCGCCTATATGGGCCTGACGGCGGGAACGCCGATCCAGTCGGTGCCGATCGATTTCGCCTTCATCGGCTCATGCACCAATTCGCGCATCGAGGATCTGCGCGATGCGGCGCGCATCTTCAGGGGCCGTCACGTCGCAACCGGCGTCCGCGCCATCGTCGTTCCCGGATCGACACAAGTCCGCGCGCAGGCCGAAGCGGAGGGGATCGCGCAGATCCTGATCGACGCGGGCGTGGACTGGCGGCAATCGGGCTGCTCGATGTGCCTTGCGATGAACGACGACATTCTCGCGCCGGGGCAGCGCTCGGCCTCTTCGACCAACCGTAATTTCGAGGGCCGCCAGGGGCCCGGCGCGCGCACGCACCTGATGAGTCCGGCGATGGTCGCGGCCGCCGCAGTCACCGGCCGCATCACCGATGTGCGCGACCTGATCGGAGGAGATTTGCAATGACGCCGTTCCATCGCGTCTCCGGCGCTGCTGCACCGATGACGACGCCCAATATCGACACCGACGTGATCATGCCAAAGATGTTCCTGAAGGGTGTCGACCGCAGCGGTCTCGGCGACGGCGCCTTCAACCTGCTTCGGTTCATCGCGGGAAAGCCCAATCCAGATTTCGTGCTGAATAGGGACGGCTATCGTGACGCCAGCTTCCTGATCGTCGGATCGAATTTCGGCTGCGGGTCGAGCCGCGAGCACGCCGTATGGGGCCTCCAGCAACTCGGCATTCGCGCGCTGATCGGCACCACCTTCGCCGGCATCTTCAACGACAATTGCGCCAATAACGGCCTGCTGACGATCAGCCTCGATGCCGCCACGGTCGGCACCCTCGCCGGCATCGTCGCGAGCCCTGCGAGCAACAGGCTCACTGTCGACCTCGAGCAGCAGACCATCCGCAGCGACGGCGGCACCATTCTCTTCGCGATAGGGTCGGCGCGGAAGGAGGCGTTCCTCACGGGGCGCGATGCGATCAGCTCGACGTTGGTCTTTTCCGATGACATCCGCGCCTTCGAGGCGCGGCACCGGGCGGACAATCCCTGGTTCTGAGCGCGAGCGGAGCGCGCAGACCGGCAACCAAACAAACATAAAACGACAGAGGGAGGCATTGTTGACCGACACCACCATCAAGCTCACGGAGACGACGCAACCATCCGCGCTCACCGCGTTGAAAATCGGTCCGCTCCCGATCACCGTCTATTTTCCCGCAGCGCTCGTCTGCGCCGCCGCGGTCTATTCCGGAAAACTGCCAAATGATGTGATCGGCGGGCTCTCGGTGCTGATGCTGCTCGGCTTCCTGCTCGGCAAGCTCGGCCAGACCATTCCCGTCGTGAAGCGGATCGGCGGCACCGCGATCATGTGCCTGTTCGTGCCGGCCGCGATGGTTGCCTACGGCTTGATGCCGGAGACGGCGCTCAAGGCGATCACCACGACGTTCCGCACCGCCAACTTGCAGTATTTCTTCATCGCCTGTCTCGTCGCCGGCTCGATCCTCGGCATGCCGCATCGCGTCCTGGTGCAGGGGTTTCTCCGGATGTTCGTGCCGCTGCTGGTCGGCACAATCAGCGCCATCACCATCGGCATCACGGTCGGACTGCTGTTCGGTCATAGCCCGAGGGAGACGTTCTTCTTCGTGATCATGCCGATCATCGGCGGCGGCCTCGCCGAAGGTGTGCTGCCGCTATCCATTGCCTATTCAGAAATGCTGCACCGGCCGCAGGCCGAGCTCGTGGCGCAAATGGTGCCTGCGGCGCTGCTCGGCAACGTCGTCGCCATCGTCGCGGCCGGACTCCTCGCCCGCCTCGGCGAAAAACGGCGCGACCTCAACGGCCAGGGCATGCTGGTGAAAACAGGCGATGACGACATTCTGGGCCCGGCGCGATCCGACCACCCGATCGATCTCAGCCTGTTAGGTGCCGGCATTGTGCTGTCCTGCGTACTGTTCGTGCTCGGCATGGTGCTCGCGCCCTATACCGGCATTCCCGGCCCGATCCTCATGATCATCGCCGCGGTCGCGCTCAAGCTGACAAAGCTGTTGCCGGCCGAGATGGAGCTCGGCGCCTACCAGATCAACAAGTTCATGTCGACCAGCCTCACCTTCGCGATCCCGGTGGCGATGGGAACGCTGCTGGTGTCGTGGCAGCAGCTCGTGGCGTCGTTCAATCCCGGCTACATCGCGATCTGCACGACGACGGTGCTGGCGATGGTCGCATCCGGCTTCTTCGTCGGAAAATGGCTGAACATGTATCCGGTCGAGGCGGCGATCGTGACGGCCTGTCATTCCGGGCTCGGCGGCACCGGCGACGTCGCCATTCTCGGCGCCGCGGACCGCATGGGACTGATGGCCTTTGCCCAGATCGCAACCCGCGTCGGCGGCGCCATCATGATCGTGATCGCAACGCTGGCGATGAAGATCGCGTACTAGGGTCTTCACGCGACGGCCGGCATTGCCGCGCAACGCCGGCTAGCCCTTGAGGCGCGCCATGATGATTTCGTCGTGATAGGTGCCGTCGATCACGATCGCCATCCGCTTGATGCCCTCCTCGACGAACCCAACCTTGCGATAGAGGGCGGCAGCGGCGGTGTTGGTCGCGAAGACGCCGAGCTCGATACGCCTGAAGCCGAACACATCTGCCGCCTCGATGGCTTGCCGCAACAGCCGTTCGCCAAAGCCTTTGCCACGGAACTCCGGTACAAGCCCCATGAAGAGATCGCCGACATGCGCCGAGACCGCGCGACTGGCCGGCGGCACGTTGCACCATCCGACCACGGCGCCGTCGACGACGGCGACGATTTGCGGATAGCCGCGCTCGACATTGCGTGCGACGAAGGCGCGGACCTGCTCGATCGGCGGCGCCTCCACCAGCGCGATGTATTTGCGCTCGCGGGCGACAATGTCGACGGCCGCACGAAAGGCGTCGGTGTCAGCGATCTCGATCTGGCGGAATTCGACATTCATGGGCAGCCTCGGTGCCTCACGCCATCACCACCGGCGTCTCCTCGGCGAGCCCGTACACGCGCTGCGCCTTGGAAAATCCTGCGATCGGAAAATCGCCGAGATCGCGCCAGTCATGCTGGCAGACATTGGCGAAGCCCTCAGACGCCACGACGGTGCGCCCCAAGCGGCCGGCGATTTTCTCCATTCTTGCCGCGAGATTGACGGCGGGGCCAATGCAGGTGAAGTCGAGCCGGTTGCCGCCGCCGATATTGCCATAGAGGATGTTGCCGACATGCAGTGCGACGCCGAAGCGGAAGCGTTCGATGACGTCGCCAACCGGAAAAGCGAGCGCCTCGACGCTGGCGCGGGATTCGCGGGCGGCTTCAAGCACGCGCGTGCAGACATGCGCGGCATCGCCGACATATTCGTCGATCGGGAACACCGCGAGCAGGCCGTCGCCCATGAACTTCAAGACTTCGCCGCCGTGGCCGCGGATCGCCGTGACCTGGCAATCGAAATAATGGTTGAGGATCTCGACCACGGTCTCGGCCGGCAGCCGGTCCGACAGCGCGGTGAAGCCGCGCAGATCCGACAGCCAGATCGCAGCCTGCATGGTGTCGTTGTGACCGCGGCGGATCTGGCCGCCCAGGATACGTGCGCCGGCGCGGTTGCCGACATAGGTGTCGAGTAGCATCTCGGCGGTGCGGCGCAGGCTGATGATCTCGCTGACGCGTGCGAGCGGCGCCACGAGGGTCCGGATCGCGGCGATGTCGTCTTCGCTGAAACCGCCGGGACGTCGCGTGACCCAGCTCGTCGCGTGGATCGAACCGTCGAGATATGGCATCGGCATCGCGAAATAGTCGGTCACGCCTTCGGCGCGCATGTCGTCGAGGAACGGAAACCGCTTGCTGTCCGGATCGTCCATCCGTCCGCGGACCTCCAGCCCCTCCTCGAACACGATCCGGAGCGGGCTCCTGGCGAATTCGGGCGTGTCCAGAATCTTGAAATCGACGGTGCCGATCTCGACCTTCTGGCCTTCCCGCCAGATGAAATTGCGGCCGAAGATTTCCGGATGCAGCGTGCGGATGAAGATGCCGAACCGCCACAGCGGCAGCCCGGCCTCGACCAGATGCTCGCAGACCTCGGCGATCATCTCGGAAGGGGCCCCGGACGACCTCGCGCCGTCGATCAGCCAATTGGTGATGCGCTGAATCTCGGAGTTTTGCATCCCCGCATTTGCCGACGAAGTTGTGGAGCCGTCAAGCTGCGCGGTAGGCTGGTGCCGTTGGCGCTAGCGCCCAACCTGCCCGCGGTCGCGAAGGAAATGATCGGCCAGCACGCAGGCCATCATGGCTTCGCCGACGGGGACGGCGCGAATGCCGACGCAGGGGTCGTGGCGGCCCTTGGTCATGATCTCGGTGTCGGCGCCCTGCCGATCGACAGTGAGACGCGGCTGCAGGATCGACGAGGTCGGCTTCACCGCAAAGCGCACCACGATCGGCTGTCCGGTGGAGATGCCGCCCAGAACGCCGCCGGCGTGATTGGACAAAAAGCGCGTGCCATCATTGCCGGTGCGCATCTCATCGGCGTTCTCTTCGCCGGTGAGCTCGGCCGCGCCAAAGCCGGCGCCGATCTCGACGCCCTTCACGGCGTTGATGGTCATCATCGCACCCGCCAGATCAGAGTCGAGTTTTGCGTAGATCGGGGCACCAAGGCCGGGCGGCACGCCTTCGGCGACGATCTCGAGCACGGCACCGATCGAGGAGCCGCTCTTGCGGATGCCGTCGAGATAGGTCTCGAAGAACGATGCCTTGTCCTTGTCCGGACAGAAGAACGGATTTTTGGCGATCTCGTCCCAGTCCCACTTGTCGCGGTCGATCTTGTGCGGGCCCATCTGCACCAGCGCGCCACGCACCTTGATGTCAGGCAGCACTTTTCGCGCGATCGCACCGGCGGCGACGCGCGTCGCCGTCTCTCGCGCCGAGGAGCGCCCGCCGCCGCGATAGTCGCGCAGGCCGTACTTCGCCTCGTAGGTGAAGTCGGCATGGCCGGGACGAAACTTGTCCTTGATTTCCGAGTAGTCCTTCGAGCGCTGGTCGGTGTTCTCGATCAGAAGCCCGATCGGCGTGCCCGTCGTCACCTGCACGCCGGTCTCCGGATGCGCCATCACGCCGGACAGGATCTTGACCTGGTCCGGCTCCTGGCGCTGGGTGGTGAAGCGCGACTGGCCGGGCTTGCGGCGGTCGAGGTCGCCCTGGATGTCGGCTTCGGTGAGCGGGATCATCGGCGGGCAGCCGTCGACCACGCAGCCAATTGCCACCCCATGGCTCTCGCCAAAGGTGGTGACGCGGAACATGTGGCCGAAGGTGTTGAAGGACATCGCTGCTCGCTGGCTGGTAAGTCAGTGCTGACTTAGCTCGCCCTGAAATATGGGTCAAATATACCGACGGCCGTCATGGCCGGGCTTGTCCCGGCCATCCACGTTCTTGGTCACAACGAGAAAGTCCGTGGATGCCCGGGACAGGCCCGGGCATGACGGCGGAGGGCGGGGCGACGAGCCGGGCTAACTATACTTGTCCAGCCGGCCATCGCGGAACACGTAGACGGCGCCCTGCTCGATATAGAGCTCGGCGGCGCTGGCCGGCGTCTCCAGGCCGAGCGAAACCATCAGGGCCCGGCAGGTGCCGCCGTGGGCGACCGCGACGGTGTCGGTCCGGAGCTCGTCGTACCAGGCGCGCACGCGGACCTGCACATCGGCGTAGGTCTCCCCGCCCGCGGGCCCCACGGTCCATTTGTCGGCGAGGCGCCTGGCATAGATGTCGGGATCGGTCGCCTCACTCTCCGCCAGCGTCAGCCCTTCCCAGACGCCGTAGCCGATCTCGCGCAGGCGATCGTCCAGCGCGTAGTCGGCAGGCGGCAATTCGAGCTTGCCGCGCATGAGTTCCATGGTCATGCGCGAGCGCCCGAGCGGGCTCGACACGTAGGGCAACGCGGCCTTGTCGCGGCCGTCGCGCTTGAAGAGATCGGCGAGAATGCCACCGGCTTGCAGGGCCTGATCGCGCCCGCGCGCGTTCAGCGGAATGTCCTTGGTGCCCTGGAGCCTGCCGAGCGCATTCCACTCGGTCTCGCCGTGGCGAAGGTAATAGATCGTGGGCACGGGCATTGCTGGTCGTGGTCAGTCCTTCGGCGCATCGGGTCGCATCATGCCCAGCACGTTGTAGCCGGAATCGACATGGTGGACTTCGCCGGTAACGCCGCGCGACATGTCCGACAGGAAATACACTGCGCTGTCGCCGACCTCCTCGATCGTCACGTTCCGCCGCAGCGGCGCGTTGACCTCGTTATATTTCAAGAGCAGGCGTGAATCGGCGATGCCGGCGAATGCCAGCGTCTTGATCGGGCCGGCCGAGATCGCGTTGACGCGGATCGCCTTCTCGCCGAGATCGGCCGCAAGATAGCGCACGCTGGCTTCGAGCGCGGCCTTTGCCACGCCCATCACGTTGTAGCGCGGCATCCACTTCTCGGCACCGTAATAAGAGAGCGTGACGATCGAGCCGCCGTCGGTCATCAGCTTCTCGGCGCGCTGCGCGAGCGCGGTGAGTGAGTAGCAGGAGATCAGCATCGACTTGGAGAAGTTTTCCGGCGTGGTGTCGACATAGCGGCCGTCGAGCTGTTCGCCATAGGCGATCGCGTGCACGACGAAGTCGATCTTGCCCCATTTTTCCTTGAGGGCATCGAAGGCAGCATCGATGGTCGCGGCATCGGTGACGTCGCAATGGCCGAGCACGAGCGCGCCGAGTTCGGCGGCGAGCGGCTCGACGCGCTTTTTCAGCGCATCGCCCTGATAGGTGAGTGCGATGTCGGCGCCGGCCGCTTGGCATGCCTTGGCGATGCCCCAGGCGATCGAGCGGTTGTTGGCAACGCCGAGGATCACCCCGCGCTTGCCTTGCATCAGTCCTTGCATCAGTCCTGAATTCTGCGCCATTTGCTAACGTCCTGTAGCTCTCGTTAGCGTCTGGAGGTACACCAGCCCTCCCCTGCGGTACAGTCCTAATACGCGGCGTTAACGCTGTTTCGAGCGCCGGAATAGCCGTTCCGTTCGGGTGTTATGATCGTTGAGGCGCTCGCGCCTGATGTGAAGGACGTCTAGACGGCAATGAGTGCGTTTCGCCAGAGCGTGGAAGCCATGATCCCGGCGTTGCGCCGCTACGCCCGCGCGCTCACGCGCGATGCGGATGCGGCCGACGATCTGGTGCAGGATACGCTGGTGCGTGCGTTGCGTTCGGAGCGATTGTTTCTCGGAGGCGACGTCAGGAGCTGGCTCTACACGATCCTGACCAACCTCAACAAGAACCGGCGGCGCTCGCTGGCAAGGCGGCCGCAATTCATGCAGCTGACGGAGAACAACCCGGATGCCAGCGGGACGGAGGCGGAAGGACGTGACATCGAACGTGCACTCTCGACGTTGGTCGAGGAGCAACGCTCGGTGCTGCTCCTGGTAATGCTGGAGGGCATGAGCTACCGCGAGGTCGCCGACATCCAGGGCGTGCCGATCGGCACCGTCATGTCCCGCCTGGCCCGCGCCCGCGCACACGTTAAAGCGTCGCTGGAGGGCGAGCGCCCGGCGCTCAGGCGGGTGAAATGATGGCAGGATTGATGCATCGCGCATGCCACGTCCGCTGCACGGAGAGAGAAGCAGCGCAGTTGAACCGCGTCAGATATTTTGGGCCGCAGAGCCAGAGACGACCGATATGAACGACCGCAATATTCCCGTAACCGAAGACGAGCTACACGCCTTTGTCGATGGCGAGTTGCCGACCGAGCGCCGCGCCGACGTCGAGGCCTGGCTTGCCGCACATCCTGAGGATGCCGAGCGGGTGCAATCCTGGCGCGCCATGGCCGAGATGCTGCATGCCCGCTACGACAACGTCGCCCAGGAGCCGGTGCCGGTCCGGCTGGAGCTCGAGCGGCTGGAGCGCCGTCCGCGGCAATGGCTCTACGGCGCGGTCGCCGCCACGCTGGTTGCCTTCATCGCCGGCGGCGCGGCCGGCTGGGTGGCGCATGGCGCCGCCAACGCGCCCTCGACCTTCCAGAGCTTTACGACGGATGCGCTCGATGCCCACCGCCTTTATGTCGTCGAGGTCCGCCATCCCGTCGAGGTCGGCGGCAACGAGCGCGACCACCTCCAGGCCTGGCTGACCCGGCGCTGCGGCTGGACCGTGTTCGCCCCCAATCTGGAGGGGAGCGGGCTGAAGCTCGTCGGCGGCCGGCTGCTGCCGGGGCCGAACGGGCCGGCGTCCTTCCTGATGTATGAGGGCGCCTCGGGCGAGCGCTACACGATCTACACCGCCAAGACCGAAACCGGCGCAACGCAGATGCGTTACGCCAGGGCGGACAAGGATGGCGCGTTGTTCTGGGCCGAACGCGGCGTCGGCTACGTCGTCAGCGGCGGCGGCGCCGACCGCGATCGCCTGACCAAGGTGGCGCAGGCGGTGTACGACCAAGCCGAGAAAACCGGCGGCTGAACAACCCGCCATATCTCAAGCTTCGCTTGGGCGTCCTTCAAACCGCGCCGTGCCTCGATTCCGTCATTGAAAATTTCGAATCAAGACATGTGTGCGTCTCATTATCGCACCGGGTGTTCACGCGAATATGAGCAGCGTTCGATCCGCCGATCGACGCGGGCGGCCTCGATTGGGGTTTTTGGTACCGCGCTGGTCCCCCTCTCGAGGCCGCACCTTTTTATCGGCTGCCCCGCCGGACATCCGACACGTCGAGCATACGAGCCGAGAAGCGCTACCGCGCCTCAGGCGTATGATGAGCATCATCTGCTGGAAGATGCGCTAGACCGTAGGAGAACCCCTTCGGTTGGATCTCGCCCTAACCAAGCCCGCTACGTGGATTGTAGGGGTGTTGGTCCCGCCACTTCTCCATCAATGCTTCAAGCTCGGCGTCGTTCCCGTCCGGTAGCATAATCCTGATGGTAACGAAGAGATCCCCGGTTCCGCCAGATTTCGGCAGGCCCTTACCTTTGAGTCGGAAGGTCCGGCCGCTGGAGGTGTTTTTCGGGACCGACAGTTCCACCGCATTGCCGAGTGTGGGCACGCGGACCTTGCCGCCGAGCACAGCTTCGTAGAGCGTGACCGGCAGGTCGATCCTGAGGTCGGCACCCTCGATCTTGAAGAACGGGTGCGGGGCGATGCTGATGGTGATCAGGAGATCGCCGGGCGGATGGCCTTGGGCGGTCTCGCCCTGGCCGCGCAGCCGGATCTGCTGACCCTCGACGACGCCCGCCGGAATCTTGACGTTGAGTTCCTTGCCATTCGGCAGCCGGACGCGCTTCTCGCCACCCTTGACCGATTCTTCCAGCGAGACGGACATGGCGACGTTGACGTCGAGATCGAGCCCGATCCCGCCGGTGTCGAATTCGAACTGGGCACCGCCGCCGGCCCCAGGGCGCGCACCGCGCATCCCGCCGCCGAACATGCTGTTGAGGATGTCCTCGAACGCGCCCGCTCCTTGGCCGGGGCCTGCCCCGCCGCCACGGAAATTGTAGCTCTCGAACCCGCCGGGACCCGCGCGACCGCGCGGCCCGCCGCCGCCCGGAAAGCCCTGGAAGCGCGGCTTGCCCTCGGCATCGATCTCGCCGCGGTCGAACTGCTTGCGCTTGTCCTCGTCGCCGATGATCTCGTTGGCCGAATTGATCTCGGAGAAGCGCTCGGCGGCCTTGGGATCATCCTTGTTGCTGTCGGGATGATGCTTCTTGGCCAGCTTGCGATAGGCGCTCTTGATCGCGGCAGCGCTAGCGCTCCGCGGCACCCCCAAGACCTCATAGGGGTCGCGCATCCGTCACGTCTCCTCTTGGGAATACGAAATGTCGAAAGGGGCTGCCCGCCCCCATCTGAGCCACATGTGGGGGCGAGTGGCATTTTTGCAACTAGTCAGTCGAGCCGAATCTCTAAGTCTGGAGCATGATCTTATCGGAAAACCGGCCTCCACTTTTCCGGATCATGCTCAGCTCCGCCACGGCTTTAGCGTATGAATCTCCCAACGGCCACGGCTGCTTTGGCAGCCGGCACCCTGGAGCCAGCTTTCGGTCGTCCCGTTGACGTAGCTCGCCAGGAAATCGCGGCACTTGCGGCCGTCCTCGGCGGCGTAGGATTGCGCGATCGGCGTCACCGAGCCGCGCGCGCCGGTTTCAGGATTCTCCCAGTGCTGGGATGCATCCTTGTCGCCCTTGCTCAACACGTCGGAGGCTGCGTTGCGGGCGAAGGCGAGATCGGTCTCGGTCGGAGGGGCGTCCTTGGCCGGCCGTGCGATCGAGCCGGTGAGGTCGTTGTCGTCGGCCTTGGCGTAGGCATTGGTGTCAGTTCGGGGCAGACTGCAGCCGCCGGCGCCGAGCCCGATCAAAATCATCGTCATGGCAAGGCCCGACGGCCGCATCGCCGATAGGCCAACGCGTCCCCATGCCCTATATAGGGCAGTAGCAGACAACAGCGCGCTTTGGGCCGCGGGACGCAATTCGGACTCCAGACATGACCGACACGACCTCGATGAAACACCAGACACCCTTAACATCCGGTGATTTCACCGCCGCCGACGAGCCTTTTGCGCTGTTCGAGGCCTGGCTGAACGAGGCGATCAAGAGCGAGCCGAACGATCCGAACGCCATGGCGCTCGCAACCGTCGATCCCGACGGCCTGCCCGACGTGCGCATGGTGCTGATGAAGGGCTTCGATACCGAAGGTTTTGTCTTCTACAGTCACATCGCAAGCCAAAAAGGCCGCGAACTCGCCGCAAATCCTAAGGCGGCTTTACTTTTTCACTGGAAGTCGCTGCGCCGTCAGGTCCGCATCCGCGGCAACGTGACGCCGGTGACCGATGCCGAGGCCGACGCCTATTTCGCGACGCGACCGAAGCAGGCGCAGATCGGCGCCTGGGCCAGCAAGCAGTCGCAAGAGCTGGAGAGCCGCTTCGCCTTCGAGCGGGCCATCGCCACGGTTGCCGCCAAGCATGTCATCGGCGAAGTGCCGCGGCCACCGGGTTGGAGCGGCTGGCGCGTCACGCCGGTGCGCATCGAGTTCTGGCACGATCGCCCATTCCGTCTGCATGACCGCATCGAATTTCGCCGTGACGCGGCCGGCCAGAAGTGGTCCAAGACGCGGATGTATCCTTGAGCCTTGTCTCGAATCTTGTCTCGAATCTTGGGCCGACCTGAAAGATGTCCATGCCGCATTCGTCCAATGCGCCACGCCGCACGCTGCTTCTGACCGGAGCTAGCCGCGGTATCGGCCACGCCACCGTGATCCGCTTCTCGTCGGCGGGATGGCGCGTCATCACCTGCTCGCGGCATCCCTTCCCCGAAGATTGCCCGTGGGATGCGGGCCCCGAGGACCACATCCAGGTCGATCTCGGCAATCCCCAGGACACCACGCGCGCGATCTCCGACATCCGCGACCGCCTCGAGGGCGGCATGCTCCACGCGCTGGTCAACAACGCCGCGATCTCGCCCAAAGGTCCAGGCGGCTCCAGGCTCGGTTCGGTCGACACCGACCTCGACACCTGGACGCACGTCTTCCACGTCAACTTCTTCGCGCCGATCATGATCGCGCGGGGCTTGATCGACGAATTGAAGGCGGCCAAGGGCTCGGTCGTGAACGTCACCTCGATCGCGGGCTCGCGCGTGCATCCCTTCGCGGGCGCTGCGTACGCGACCTCCAAGGCCGCACTCGCGTCCCTGACGCGCGAGATGGCCTCGGACTTCGGCCGCGTCGGCGTGCGCGTCAACGCGATCGCGCCGGGCGAGATCGACACCTCGATCCTGTCGCCGGGCACCGAGAAGATCGTCGAGCAGCAGATTCCGATGCATCGCCTCGGCACACCGGACGAGGTCGCCAAGATCATCTACGTGCTGTGCACGGAGACCAGTTCTTACGTCAACGGCGCCGAGATCCACATCAACGGCGGCCAGCACGTCTAGGCCGGGTAACGCATGGGCCGGTTTGCGAGCACGGCGCCAACTTACGAGCACTTGCGGCCGCCCTACCCGGGCGCGTTCTTTCGCAGCGTCGCGCAGAAGCTCGGCCTCTCCGAACGATGCGCCTTAATCGATCTGGGCACCGGCCCCGGGTTGCTCGCGCTGGGCTTCGCACCCTATGTCGGCCGTATCGTCGGCGTCGACCCTGAAATCGCGATGCTCGAGGCTGCGCGACAAGCGGCGGCGCGCGCAGGGCAAGAGCTCACGCTGATCGCAGGCAAGGCCGAGACGCTCGCCTCCGAGATCGGCACGTTCGACATCGTCACGATCGGCCGCGCCCTACATTGGATGGATCGCAACGCGACGCTCGCGCGGCTCGATGGACTGGTCGCGCGCGACGGCGCGATCCTGATATGCGCCTCGTTCTCGGTCACCGACGGCCGCAACCCATGGCTTGATGGCTACAACGAGATCCGCCGCCGCTGGTCACCCGCGAATCTCTGGGAGGCAGCCGGCCGGGGCACGCGGACCCATCGCGACCTTCCCGCGTTCTTCCGCGGCAGCGCTTTTGCACCCACCGAGCTCGTCACGGTCGAGACCCACCACATGGTCAGCATGCAGGACCTGGCGCAACGCACCCTCACCTATTCGTCGTCCTCTCCGGAAGCGTTGGGCGACAACGTCGAAGCGATGTTGCACGACGTCGAGAGCCATCTGGCATCGTTCAGCCGCGACGGCGCGATCGCCGAGACCATCGTCTCGACGGCGCAAATCGTGAAGCGCTAGATGATTTGCCGCGAAAGGCGGGAAGCCAGGCGATCCAGACAACGCCGCCGCAAGACTGGATCGCCCGCCCTTCCTTCCACTCCTCAATCCAGGCGAATCCGACGCGACCGTTCGCGCAGCCGCGGAGCGGCGGCTGCGTTGAATGCGGTCGAGCAATCGTCATCGTTCTCGCCATCGAGCAGCGGAGCACCACAGTGCCGGCACATGCGTGCCGACAACGACGGCGCCTTGCCGCTCGCCACGGCCTGACGATAGCTCGTCAGGTCGATGACGTTGCGGGGCGTCGTTATCTGTTTTTCAACCATGGCTGTTCCTCGCGGCTAACCCGTTGCTTATCGCAGACAAGTTTCGCGCAAACGTTCAGCCCACTGCTCAAATTTTACCGGAGGAATTGGGGCACAGCACACGCATCACCGCATAGCCGCAATGACGCTCTATTCTGCGACACCATCAGCCCTGTCTCTACGACCGGCGTAAGGTCTCGGTCACTATTTTCGGAGCGCAGGCCGGCTCAGAGCCACTTCTTCCACTTGAAGATCCAGTACGGAACGATCGCTGCGAACAGCATCAGCACCAGCGCAAACGGATAGCCGTGCGTCCATTCAAGTTCCGGCATCGACTTGAAGTTCATGCCGTAGATCGAGGCGATCAGCGTCGGCGGCATCAGGACAACGGCCATGACCGAAAACAGCTTGATGATGTTGTTCTGCTCGAGATTGACGACACCGAGCATGGCGTCGAGCACGAAGGTGATCTTGCTGGAAAGATACGAGGCGTGGTCGGTCAACGAGACGACGTCGCGCTGCATGGTCTTGAGCTGCTCGCGCATGTCCTTTGACCATTTCACGCCCTCCACCACCGCGGACAGGAACGTGACGACGCGGCCGATCGACACCAGGCTCTCGCGAACCTTGGAGGTCAAATCGCCCTTGCGGCCGATCGAGATCAGGATCTGCGAATATTGCTTGGCGTGGCCGTGACGCTCGCTCTCGGGCTCGAAGATGTCGTGCGAGACCTGGTCGATCTCGGCGCCGCAGCGTTCCAGAATGTCGGCGCAGCGGTCGATGACGGCATCCAGCAGTTCCATCAGCACCATCTCGCCGGTGATCCCCGGGGTGCAGGACCGCGCCAGCTTGGCCTCGACCAGGGCGAACGGCTTGGGCTGGTCGTAGCGCACCGTGACCAGGCGATGGTCGCCGAGGATGAAGGTCACTGCCGTGGTCCGGGGCATGTCGGTATCGGAGTGGCACATCAGCGTCGCGGTCATGTAGCGGGCGCTGTTCTCGATATAGAGGCGGCTGGAGATCTCGATCTCCTGCATGTCCTCCCGGGTGGGGATCGCGATCCCGGACAGCTTCTCGACGGCCTTGTCCTCGGCTGCGGTCGGATTGACCAGATCGATCCACACCGCGTGCTCCGGTACCGCCGCGAGGTCATCGACAACGGCCTTCTTCAGGGAGGAGTCGGTCGGAACGAACACAGAAAACATCAACAACTCCAGCGAAGCCCTGCGACAGATTGACGGCGCTTAGCGCGATTCTGACAAGTTCATGATGACAAGCACATTAACGGAGCGTTTGCATTTGTGGCGCCGACGCGGCTCAACCGTGGCACGGAATCGACAATTCGGCATTTCCTGCCCAAAAACCGGCCCAAGGGCGCAAAACTTGCGGCAAAAAAGCCACAGGTTGGGTCTCGCAGCGCGAGAAAAGCCCCTAAACGCTGGAATTGTGGCAGATTTCAACGATAATGAAATCAACGGAGTCGAAGGCCTTGGGTACTACGCTCAGGACCTGCGCGGTATTGTTCGATTGGAACCAAACCATGTCGTCGCTGAGAGTTATGTTGGGAATTTTGGCTGCCGGCTTCATGCTATCGGGCTGCATGCAGGCCACGCATTTCGAAGCCACCAACACGCAGAATTTCAAGCCGAAGGACAAGGAACTCCTCGCCAAGATCCGGTACGAGAATACGCCGGTGGCAGAGCCGTTCCGTCGCGCCATCGTCGACTATCACCGCAAGGAGTCGCCGGGCTCGATCGTGGTCGATTCCGACAACCATTACCTCTATTACGTGATGGATGGCGGCAAGGCGATCCGCTACGGCATCACCGTCGGCGAAGAGGCCATGGCTTGGTCCGGCATCGCCAAGGTCGGCAGCATGACGGAATGGCCGGCCTGGCACCCGACGCCCGGCGAGATCTCGCGCCTTGGCGTACCGACCTTCGTCGCTCCGGGCCCGGACAATCCGATGGGCTCGCGCGCCATGTACCTCTACTCGGGTGGTAAGGACACGCTGTTCCGCATTCACGGCACCAACCAGCCTGAATATATCGGCGCTTCGATCTCGTCGGGCTGTATCCGCCTGACCAACGAGGACGCAATCGACCTCTACAGCCGCGTCAAGATCGGCACCATCGTCGTGGTGCTCGAGCCGAAGCACGGCGACTCGCCGTACAACTCGCGGCTCGCGCTCCAGGGCGGCGGTTATCAGACCAGCAACTAATTGATCTCCGCGTGATCTGAAGGTTTTGAAAAGCGCCAGTTTTACCGGCGCTTTTTCGTTGCCGGCTTGCTCTTGCCGGAGCCGGCTGCCGGCTTGTCCGGCGGCGCGGCAGGTTTCGCGCTCTCCTGATCGTCAGCCTCATCCTTCGCTCCGTCCTTTGCACCATCCTTGGTGGCTGCGACCTCGCGGGGCGGCGCCTCCTCTGGACGCTCGGCGGGCAGCTGGGGCGCGACCTGGGGCAAGGGGTCCCAGACGTTCCACTGGCAGATTCGGTAGTCGTTGCGCCGCTGCGTGAGATCGAGGTGGATGTGGTCCTCGTGGTACCAGTCCGAGCCCGGGCCGAGCACCGTGGAAAAGCGCGAGCAGACCGAATGCAGCACGCGCTCGCGCACGTCGCGCGACAGCGTGCGGTCGGTCAGGCCGATCGACTGGCCGTTGGCAAGCTTGAGCGAGCGCACGTCGAGCGCGTTGGCCTTGCCGTGCTCGGACAGCATAGCGCCGACGATGCGGTTGCGACCGCGGCACTCAAAACTGTCGAAATTGTCGAGGTCGGTGATGGTCGAGCCGAGGCTCGCGGCCAGCGGCACCATGTCGGCGCGGACCCAATCGGCGATCGCTGATGCCATGGTGCAGCGGAGGATTGCCGCCGGCTTGACTGCGACCTTGCGCTTGTCCGGCAGCACGATCGCTTCCAGCCGCACCAGATCCTCGCCGCCGCAGGCGCCGGGGCCATGGATATCGGGAATGGACGGCGCGACCGCGATCTCCTCGGTCAGCGCAATACGGCAGGCCGAGAGCTGCTTCTCGGGCGGCGGCGCGGCCTCGGCCGGTTTGCCCGGTTTATCCGGGGAAGGCTTGCCGTCGGCCTCCGGCGCGGCCTCGTCCGTCGCTTTGGGTGCCTCCGCGGGACGAGGCTTTGGTAGCGGTATCTTGGCGGAATGGACGCTCCGGCGCGGCCGAGGTGTACCAAAACCAAAGATATCGAGCGGCGCAGCATAGTTTCGCGCCTCCGCCCGATCCGCGAGCACAAGCGTTAGCCCGAGCGCGGCGGTAACCATTGCCGCGCGGGCGGACATATTGCCGCGACAAGACCATTTGCGGCGAAAGTCCGGCAGGCTAAAACTCATGACAATTCTTTGGCCCTGCGCTGAGAGCGAAAACGCGCCCAGCGACTTCTCGGAGGAACGCCTGAATGCTCGGCTTGATGCAAGATTGGCCCCTGCTCTGCCACCGGATCATCGAACACGCCGCCAGGATTCATGGCAAGCAGGAGGTCGTAACGCGATCGGTCGAGGGACCGATCCATCGCACCACCTACGCCGAAATCCACAAGCGCGCGCTCAAGGTCTCGCAGGTGCTGGAGCGCGACGGCATCAAGCTCGGCGACCGCGTCGCCACGATCGCCTGGAACACCTGGCGCCACCTCGAGGTCTGGTACGGCATCATGGGCATCGGCGCCATCTGCCATACCGTCAATCCCCGGCTTTTCCCCGAGCAGATCGCCTGGATCATCAACCATGCGCAGGATCGCATCGTGATGGTCGACCTCACCTTTGTGCCGGTCGTCGAGAAGCTCGCCGACAAGCTGCCGAGCGTCGAGCGCTACGTTATCCTCACCGACAAGGCGCATATGCCGCAGACCACGTTGAAGAACGTCGTGGCCTACGAGGACTGGATCGCCGAGGCCGACGGCAAATTCAAATGGAAGGACTTTGACGAGAACACGGCGGCCGCAATGTGTTACACGTCTGGCACGACCGGCGATCCGAAGGGCGTGCTGTATTCGCATCGTTCCAACGTGCTGCACGCGCTGATGGCCAACAATGTCGACGCGCTCGGCACCAGTGCCTCTGAGACGATGCTGCCGGTGGTTCCGCTGTTCCATGCCAACAGCTGGGGCATCGCCTTCTCCGCACCCTCGCAGGGCACCAAGCTGGTGATGCCCGGGCCCAAGCTCGACGGCGCCTCGGTCTACGAGCTGCTCTCCACCGAGAAGGTGACGCACACCGCCGGCGTGCCGACGGTGTGGCTGATGCTGCTCCAGCACATGACCGCCAATAATCTGAAGCTGCCGGACCTGAAGATGGTGATCTGCGGCGGCTCGGCGATGCCGCGCTCGATGATCAAGGCCTTCCTCGACATGGGCTCGAACGTCCGTCACGCCTGGGGCATGACCGAGATGAGCCCGATCGGCAGCGTCTCGGCGCTGAAGCCACCGTTCCACAACGCGATCGGCGATGCGCGGCTCGACGTGCTTCAGATGCAGGGCTATGCGCCCTTCGCGGTCGAAATGAAGATCACCGATGATGCCGGCAAGGAACTGCCTTGGGACGGCAAGACCTTTGGCCGCCTCAAAGTCTCGGGCCCGGCGGTGGCCAAGGCCTACTTCCGTCTCGATGCCAACATCCTCGACGAGGAAGGCTTCTTCGACACCGGCGACGTCGCGACCATCGACGAGGGCGGCTATATGCGGATCACCGACCGTTCCAAGGACGTGATCAAGTCCGGCGGCGAGTGGATCTCCTCGATCGACCTCGAGAACCTCGCGGTCGGCCACCCGGCCGTGGCGGAGGCTGCGGTGATCGGCGTCTTCCACCCCAAATGGGACGAGCGGCCGCTGCTGATCGTGCAGCTCAAGCAGGGCCAGCAGGCCACGCGTGACGACATCCTGAAGTACATGGACGGCAAGATCGCCAAATGGTGGATGCCGGACGACGTCGCGTTCGTCGACGGCATCCCGCATACCGCGACCGGCAAGATCCTGAAGACCGCGCTGCGCGACCAGTTCAAGGACTATCGCTTCCCGAACGCGGCGGCGTAAATCGCGATCACCGTCATGCCCGGGCTTTTCCCCGGGCGTCGACGTCCAGGCGGCAAGAAAGGCGTGGATGGTCGGGTCAAGCCCGGGCACGACCATGCAAGAGCCTGCGGAACTCTTGAATTTGCCACCGGGCCGTGGTCTCAACGGCTCGACGTCGCGCCAAATCGGCCGGCAAGCCCCAAGACCCCGGCAGAGCTCACCCGATGGCCCGCAGGTTTTCCGCTCCCTATCAGTCGGAGCCCGTGTCCAGCCTCGCGAGCTGGGCGCGCAATCTGGCCGTGTTCGCGGTGGTGACGGTGGTGGTGTCGACCATCATCGTCCGTTTCGACTTCCTGGAGATGAAGCCGGCGCTGGCCACGTTCTTCGGCGGCCTCGCGATTGCCGGGCTTTCCATCCTGTTCGGCCTCGCCGGCTTTGCCGCGATCTGGCAGAACGGCTCGCGCGGCATGGCGCGCATCCTGCTCGCCTTCCTGATCGACGGGGCGATCCTCGCCTATCCCGCGTATCAAGCTCTGCTGTACCGCAAGCTGCCGCCGATCCACGACATCACCACCGACCCGATCGACCCGCCGCGCTTCGACGCGCTGTCGCGCCTGCGCACCGGCGACGGCACCAACACCGCCGTTTATGCCGGTCTCTATTCGGCCGAGCAGCAGCGCCAGTTCTATCCCGACATCGAGCCGATCGAGCTCGAGATCCCCGTTGACCGCGCCTATGCGATCGCGCGCCAGCTCGTCATCAAGCGCAAATGGACCGTCATCGACGAACGCGAGCCGCAGCCACCGCGCCGCATGGGCCGCATCGAGGCGGTGGCGCGCACGCCGATCATGGGCTTTCGCGAGGACGTCTCGATCAGGGTCGTGCCTGACGGCGACGATTCACGCGTCGATATCCGCTCCGCCTCGCGCTATTTCGAGAGCGATCTCGGCAGCAACGCCGCGCGCGTGACGAAATTCATCGACGACCTCAACACCGCAGCCGACGCCGACGCGCTGAAGCCGGTGAAGAAGACCCCGGTCGTGCCGCCGAAGGCGCCCGCAAAGACGGTGAAGAAGTGAGATCGGCGAATGGGGAGTAGCGAATAGCGAATGGGACGGCTGCCTATTCGCTACTCGCTATTCGCTATTCGCCCTTAGGCCATCCGATACGTCCCGCCGATCACGGGATCGCCGTCCGTCGCGACAATGCCGCGTGCGACGAGGTCCTCCAGATGCGCCAGCACGGAATAGCCGGCGGCCGTCGTCAGCCGCGGATCGATGCCGATATAGATCGCGCGCACCATGGTCGGGATATCCGTCTCGCCCTTGGCGAGGCGGTGCAGGATCGAGGCCTCGCGCGCCTTGCGGTGGCGGATCAGGAAACGCACGTAGCGCTGGCCCTCCGGGATCTCCGGACCGTGGCCGGAGAAATACAGATCCTCCTCGCGCGCAGCGAGCCGGTCGAGCGACGCCATGTAGTCGATCATCGAGCCGTCGGGCGGCGCCACGATCGAAGTCGACCAGCCCATGACGTGATCGCCGACGAAGTTGAACTTTCGCTCGGGCCAGGCGAAGGCGAGATGGTTGGCCGTATGGCCGGGCGTCGCCACGGCCTCGAGCCGCCAGCCGGCGCCTTCGACGACGTCACCATGGGCGATCCTGATATCGGGGACGAAGTCGCGATCGGAGCCGGATTCCGGATTGTGCTTCTCGCTCTCGAAGCGCGGACGCGAGGCGCGGTGCGGGCCCTCGGCATAAACCGGCGCGCCGGTTGCCTGCTTGACGCGCGGTGTATTGGGCGAGTGGTCGCGGTGGGTGTGGGTGACGAAGATATGGCTCACCGTCTCGCCGCGCACGGCGTCGAGCAGCGCAGCCGCATGAGCCTCATCGTCGGGACCGGGATCAATGATCGCGACGTTGCCGGTGCCTACGATGTAGCTGACGGTACCGGTGAAGGTGAACGGGCTCGGATTGTTACAGAGCACCCGCCGCACGCCGGGGCGGACTTCCTCGACGACACCGGCTTTAAGCGGAAAGTTGCGGTTGAACGGAACATCGTCGTTGTCGGACATGGCATTTCCTGTACGTACCGCCATACTCTCGTCATACCCCGCGAAAGCGGGGTATCCAGTACGCCGCGGCGCCCGAGGCGAAGGCGAGGTCCCTGGGATACTGGATCGTCCGCTTTCGCGAACGATGACAGCGGAGCAAGGCAACCACCACGGAATACAGGGCGCTCAGAAAAACGCCTGAATGCCCGTGATCGCGCGGCCCAGGATCAGGGCGTGCACGTCGTGGGTGCCCTCGTAGGTGTTGACCGTCTCGAGGTTATGGACATGACGCATCACGTGGTATTCGGCCGAGATACCGTTGCCGCCGTGCATGTCGCGGGCGACGCGAGCGATGTCGAGAGCTTTGCCGCAATTGTTGCGCTTCATGATCGAGATCATCTCGGGCGCGAACTTGCCCTCGTCCATCAGGCGACCGACTCGCAACGAGCCCTGGAGGCCGAGCGCGATCTCAGTTTCCATGTCGGCGAGCTTCTTCTGCACCAGCTGGGTCGCGGCGAGCGGCTTGCCGAACTGCTTGCGGTCGAGCGTGTACTGGCGGGCGCGATGCATGCAGTCCTCCGCGGCGCCGAGCGCGCCCCAGGAGATGCCGTAGCGGGCGCGGTTGAGGCAGCCGAACGGACCCTTCAGGCCGGAGACGTTGGGCAGCAGCGCGCTTTCCGGCACCACGACGCCGTCCATCACGACCTCGCCGGTGATGGAAGCGCGCAAGCTGAGCTTGCTTCCGATCTTCGGCGCAGAGAGGCCCTTCATGCCCTTCTCCAGCACGAAGCCACGGATTTGGTTGTCGTGCTCGGCCGATTTGGCCCAGATCACGAACACGTCGGCGATCGGCGCGTTCGAAATCCACATCTTGCTGCCGGTCAGGCGATAGCCGTCGGAGACCTTCTCGGCGCGGGTCTTCATGCCGCCGGGGTCGGAGCCGGCATCGGGCTCGGTCAGGCCGAAGCAGCCGACCCACTCGCCGCTGGCGAGCTTCGGCAGGTACTTCTTGCGCTGGTTCTCGTCGCCATAGGCGTAGATCGGGTACATCACCAGGGAGGACTGCACCGAATTCATCGAACGATAGCCGGAATCGACCCGCTCGATCTCGCGCGCGACGAGGCCATAAGCCACGTAGCTCGCGTTGGCGCAGCCATATTCCTCCGGCAGCGTGATGCCGATCAGGCCGAGCTCGCCCATCTCGTTGAATATCTCGCGGTCGGTCGTCTCTTCCAGATAGGCCTTGGTGATGCGCGGCAGCAGCTTGTCCTGGGCGTAGGCGCGGGCGGTGTCACGCACCATGCGCTCGTCTTCGGTCAGCTGCTCATCGAGCAGGAACGGATCGTCCCACTGGAAGGAAGCCGCAGCCGGCTTGTCCTTGGTCTGAGGGCGCACGCTCATGAAACGTCCTTTCGGTCTGGTTCCGTCTAAAAATTGCCGGACAAACTAGTGCGCCGCGGCAACAAGTGCAATTGCGTTGCAGAAATACGGGTCTGCGTGAATCCCGGGGATGCGTGTCGCGCCTGTCGGAATGACAGCGCTAGCTTTCAAGCTGCTCGTTGGCGATGATCTCGATGCCGAAGCCCGAGAGGCCCTTGTAGTCATGCACCGACGAGGTGAGATGACGGATCGAGGTGACGCCGAGATCGCGCAGGATCTGCGCTCCGACGCCGACTTCGCGCCACTGGCGGTTGCGATCGGCCTCAGTCGCGCTCTCATCGGGTAGCGGGGCCACTGGGACGCCGGCCGCGCCGTCGCGCAGATAAACCAGCACGCCGCGGCCGGACTTCTTGAAGTGCTCGAGCACGGCCGCCATGCGCTTGTGGCCGGTAAAGGTGTCCTTGACGATGTTCGGCTTATGAAAGCGCGTCAGCACGTTCTTGCCATCGCCGACGCCATTGTAGACGAAGGCGACATGGGCGATGGAATCGAACGGCGAGCGGTAGGCATAGCCCTGGAGCGGCCCGATCGGGCTTTCGGTGGTGAAGGTCGAGACCCGTTCGATCAGCTTTTCGCGCGCCTGGCGATAGGCGATCATGTCGGCAATGGTGACGTGCTTCAGCTTGTGCTGGGCGGCGAAGCGGGCGACCTGTTCGCCCTTCATCACGCTGCCGTCGTCGTTCATCAATTCGCTGATGACGCCGACCGGCGGCAGGCCCGAGAGCTTGCAGAGATCGACCGCGGCCTCGGTATGGCCGGAGCGCAGCAGCACGCCACCATCCTTGGCGATCAGCGGGAAGATGTGGCCCGGACGAGCGAAGTCGTTGGCTCCGGCATTGGGATTGGACAGCGCACGACAGCAAGAGGCGCGCTCCTCGGCCGAGATGCCGGTGCCGCCGTCGGGCTTGTAGTCGATCGAGACCGTGAAGGCTGTGGTGTGGGCGGAATCGTTGTGAGCGACCATCGGATCGAGCCGCAGCCGCCGCGCGTCCTCGGTGGTGATTGGCGCGCAGACGATGCCGGAGGTGTGGCGGATGATGAAGGCCATTTTTTCCGCTGTGCAGAACGAGGCGGCGACGATCAGATCGCCCTCGCCCTCACGATCCTCGTCGTCGGTCACGACGACGAGCTCGCCCCGGGCAAAGGCCTGCAAAACTTCCTGAACGGTATCGGGCATGTCCCAATCTCTATCGGTTATGGGCCGGAGGCTTAGCCGGACGCCTTAGCTGGACTTGGGCCCAAGCGCTAGTGTCCTGGATGCAACCGCATATGTCCGGAGGCCAGCCTGCTAACGAGGCTTGCACCGAAGATACCAGGGATATAGGCGCGCCCGGCCCCGACGGAAGACGGGCGGACGCTGTCAGGGTAGCACTTCGCGCCGCTCGCCGAGCCGAGCATCGAGCTCGGCGCGCTTGTCGGCCAACAGGCCGGCCTGGGCCGCCTCGATCACCGTAAACAATTCATGAGCGTCGCTGAGCCGGGTCACGGTGACATAGCTGGCGCCAGCCGCATAGAGCTCGCCGACGTCGGACAGGAGATCGGCGGTGGCGACGATCAGGGCCTTGGGGTTGAGGGTGCGGACGTGGCGAACCAGCTTCTCGTTGCTGGCGCCCTTCAGCAGCGCGTCCGGCACGCTGAGGATAATCATCTCGGACTTGCCGATCCCGGCATGGAGCAGCGTGTCGGCGCTGCTGATGTCGCCATAGATCACGTGCAGGCCGCGCGAAAGCAGGGTCTGGTACACATTGGGGTTGAAGTCGATCACCGTGATCTGCTCCAGCAGCACCGGCGCCTGCCGTTCGATCTCGGCCAGCAGGGCGCTCGCGCTGCGGAAAAAGCCGAGAATGACGATGCGGCGCGCCTCGCCGTGGCCGCCTTCGCCCGCCTCCTCGGCGTGGCCGTTGCCGTGGTCGAGGTCGCGCAAGCCGATCCGCTTGAGCGGGCCGATGGCCCAGCGGGTGATCTCGTCGCTGCGGGTCATGACGAAGGTCGAGAGCACGGCCAGCACCACGAAGGCGAACGAGGCCGCATTCGCCGTCTCGGCTGCGATGTGATTGTCGCCGACGCCAGTCTGGATCACCACCAGCGAGAACTCGGAGATCTGCGCCAGATTGATCGCGGGCAGCAGGCTCGCGCGCAGACCCTGCTTCAGCAGATAGAGCGGCGTGAAGGTGGTGACGAGGCGGCTCACCACCGTGAACGCGGCAATCATCAAGGCCAGCCCGATCACCGAGAGGCCGGGCACGGGAATGGTCATGCCCAGCGCCACGAAGAACAGCGTGATGAAGAAGTCGCGGAGCGTCGTGACCTTGGCCGTGACGTCGAGCGCGTAAGGAAAGGTCGAGAGCGAGACGCCGGCGATCAGCGCGCCCATCTCGCGCGAAAGCGAGAGCTGCTCGGCGGTCTCGGCGACGAGAAAGCACCAGGCCAGGGCCCCGAGCAGGATCAGCTCGGGCCGGCGGGCGATCTGATGGAACAGGCGCGGCAGCACATAGCGGCTGACCAGCAGCGCGGCGGCGACCAGCACTGCGACGCGACCGATCGACAGCAGGATGACGCCGACTTGCAGGTTTGCGAGACTCGGCTGCACCGCCAGGAACAGGATGGCAAAGATATCCTGAAGCACCAGCACGCCAAGCGTGATGCGGCCGGGCAAGGTGTCGAGCTCCCGCTTCTCGTAGAGCACCTTGACGATGATGACGGTTGAGGAGAGCGCGCAGGCAATGCAGAGATAGAGCGCGTCGAAATGTCCGCCGCCGAGCGAGAGCCCGATGCCGGCAAAGAACAGGATGCCGAGCAGGCAGCCGCCGAGAAGCTGGCCGCCGGCCGCGAACAGGATCACCTTGCCCGCCCGCACGATCTTCTTCAGGTCGATCTCGAGCCCGATCATGAACAGCATGAAGATCAGGCCGAGCTCGGAGATGACGCTGATCGATTCCTGCGACTTGACCCAGCCGGCACCGAATGGACCTATGCAGAAGCCGGCGATAAGGTAAGCCAGGATCAGCGGTTGCCGGGAAAAATGGGCGAGCAGGCCCAGCATCCAGGCAAACAGGATACAGAGAGTGATGTCGCGAATGAGCTCGTGCATGCCAGATCGGTCCGTTTTGCCGCACCCTAGAGACCGGCTGCAGCGCGGCAAGCGAGCAATTCGTCACATGCGGGCCAGCCTTGCCACTGCAATGCTGCTATGCCCCCTCGCCTTCGCCGGCCCGGCGGCCGCGCAGCCCAAAGTGAACCTCGAACAGGCCTTCGCCGATTCGTTCACGGCGCTGCCAAAGGAGGAGCTCGCGGTCTCCGGCGGCTTCTACGTGCCGGCCTATTCCAGCGTGGCGATGAGCCAGGGCAAGCTGCGGGTCGATTTTTCGGTGACGCTGAGCGTCCACAACGCCTCCGAGACGCAAGCGCTGGTGGTCCGGCGCATCGCTTATTTCGACACCGCAGGAAAACAGGTCGAGAGCTATCTGAAGGCACCGGTCGCCGTGAAGCCGCTCGCCACCGTCTCGATCTTCATTCCGACCGACGATGTGCGCGGCGGGACCGGGGCCAATTTCATCGTCGACTGGGCCGCCACGGGCGAAATCGCCGAGCCGGTGGTCGAGGCCTTGATGGTTGGCGGCGTCGCCAATGCGCATTACGCTTTCATCAGCCAGGGCCGCCCGACCCGGACCGCCGGCAAGAAGTGAAGCTCGCATCGAGGGCGGCTACGGCCGCCGCTTCGAGTGAGTGCTGCAGATCGAAAAGTTCGAAAACAACCCCATGCACAGTAGCCGGATCTGCAAAATCAAGGGCTTATTGGTCCGCGCGACACATATGCGGATTTTACGAATTTTGTTTGACGCGTCGGGCAAAACACTGGCATGATGACATCATCGAAATCGCGGCGCCCGGTCGGCACCAGGCCAGCCGCCCAATAAAAATAACGAGGAACGCTCCCATGACGTCCAGCTTCGATTTCGCGCCCCTGTTCCCCGCAGGGCTGCCGGCGCCCTCTGCGCGCTGGACGGGCCTCGCCAAATACAGCTTTGTCGGCGGCAACAACGATTCCGAGCAGCTGCCGCTCGACGAGCTGATCGAGGCTGCCAATCAGACCCTGCGACGCGAAGGCCGGTCGCTCGCGACTTACGGGCTGGCGCACGGCCCGCAGGGTTACTTGCCCCTGCGCGAATTCCTGGTGACAAAGCTGAAGCGCGATGCCGGCATCAGCTGCACGGTCGACGATCTCATGATCGTCTCCGGCTCGCTCCAGGCGCTCGACCTCGTCAACAACACACTGCTGGCACGCGGCGACACCGTGATTGTCGAGCAGGAAACGTATCAGGGTGCGCTGAACCGCCTGACGCGGCTGGGCGTCAACACCATCGGCATTCCGCTCGACGACGACGGAATGCGCATGGACGCGCTGGCCTCGACGCTGGCCGACCTCAGGGGTCGCGGCATCCGGCCGAAATACATCTACACCATTCCGACCGTGCAGAATCCGACCGGCAGCATCATGCCGGAGACGCGCCGCATCGAGTTGCTGCGGTTGTCGACCGAATATGGCGTGCCTGTCTTCGAGGACGATTGCTATGCCGACCTGGTCTGGTCGGGCCAACGGCCGCCCGCGATCCACGCCTTGAGCAAAAATGGCGGCGTGATCCATATCGGCTCGTTCTCGAAGTCGATCGCGCCGGCATTGCGCGTCGGCTTCATCGTGGCGCCCTGGGATGTGATGTCGCGGATGCTGGCGCTGAAGACCGACGCCGGCTCCGGCGCGCTGGAGCAGATGGTGCTCGCCACCTATTGCCGACCGCATTTTTCGACCCATGTGCCGGCGCTGACGAAAGCGCTGCGCACCAAGCTCGACACGCTGATGGAAGCGCTCAACGAACAGTTCGGGACAGCCGCCGAATTCGAAGAGCCCAAGGGCGGCATCTTCCTGTGGGTGAAGCTGCCCGACCAGGTCGATACGCTCAAGCTCTCACAGGCTGCGCTTGCCGCCGGTGTCTCGATCAATCCGGGGCCGGAATGGTCGACCAACAAGAGCCACTCAGGCTCACGCCTGCGGCTGTGCTTCGCGAGCCCTTCGCATCAGCAGATCCGCGACGGCGTCGCCGTGCTGGCCGAGGTCTGCCGCAAGGAGTTCGGCGTACCGGCCCGCAGCGCCAATGTGGAGAAGCGCGCCTAAAAGATTCGCTCAGGCCGCCAGGCAAGACTGGCGCGCCGACGCCTCCACAACAGCGCTGCGATTAACGATCGTTCTGATCCTGAATATCCATTCAGAATTCTCTGCGTTCGAAAACCTAGCTTCGAAAACCTCGCCGATAAAACTAATCCCAAGCCGGTGCGAAGCCCGGATTGACGCAACGCCTGTCCTTCGGCAACGCTGCGATCTTCTTGCGGTCGGCATCATCCAGCTTGATCTTCAGCGCGTCCAGATTGGCCTGCTGGCTCTCGCGGCGTGACGCCTTCGGGATCGCGGCGACACCATCCTGGTCGAGCAGCCATTTCAGCGCCACTTGCGCAGCGCTCGCGTTGTGCTTCGCGCCAATCTCGGCGAGCACCGGGTCGGATGCAACGCGCCCCTGCGCGAGCGGGCAATAGGCGACCAGCGGGATCGACCTGGCGTCGAGATAGCACGCGTAGATGGGTTGAGCCCTTGCGAAACCCATCATGCTTCGTCAGCGGCGAACGGATTGACGGGTTTCGGTGGCGCTCTACCCATCCTACGGCTTTGCTGATAGGCTAGAAGCGGAAAGTCAGCGGCACACTTCTGCCGTTAGCCTCATTTTTGGCTGGCAACTGCGAGGTCCAACGTTACTTCTTCCGGACTTTTCAGCCGCATGGCGTTGTTCGAATCTGAAATTGAACGCATTTCCGAGATAGCCCATCAAGTCACTATCGCTGTCCGTGAATTTTGGATCGCGGACGCGCATCTTGTTATCCGCGCTGGACTTGGGGGACGCAGAGATCGCGTAAACCATCCCGCGCGTGCAATTGAATGAGCCGATGCTATCAGACTCGGGACCATCGCGGCAGAATAGGTCCGACTGGATATTCCAGTGCAAAACAGCTATCGACCATTTTCCGTCGCGACAAGCGAAGCGGATGACCTTGCCGTCCGGCGAATAGTACGTTCCCTCCTTCGGGCATGCATTCGCCGCCCGATCTTCCGAGAGATTTGTGACGTCATCGGACAGAAATGTGTTCCCTATCAACAACGAGACCGATCGTGGCCCAGAGATCGGGACTTCTTCGGCACCCGGGCCAACTTCATTGATTTCCTTCTCGAAATGTGCGCGGTCCAATTCGATCGGTTTGCTTCGAATAACATTATCGAATAGCGGGAAATCCGTCCGATTGCCTTTGACAATGTCATAGGCAAAATGATCGAACCAAAGATAGATACCGAGCTTGTCACCCTTTTTTGCGCGACCTAGCGAGAGCGGCGACTTCATAATCTTCGGACGCTCACCGCATGACCCAATTTCAAGGCATACTTGATCGTTTTGGAGGCCCCATGATTTAACATCGCAACCCGCCTCCTTGGCCACCCCACATTCGTACATAGTCTTATCGTTCACGAAGTAGTAAATCTTCTCGTTGATTTCGATGCCATTTCTTTTGTCGATTGGGCCTGAGTTTTGTACCAGCACGGAATTGCCGACCAGAAGATGGACAGCATCCTCACCGAACAACTCGACGTATCCGACCCTCCTCAGTTCTGCACTCCTATTCCAGGAAGATTGCTGCCGAGCGGCTGCTGTGCAGATCACCGTGGTGAGCAACGAAAGCGCCAGCGCCCAGCAACAGAAACAGGCCGCTGCAGCGAGCCAACGACCGATCTTCGTTCTTATGATCGACACCAATAGCACTCCACCAGCCTAGACACGCCTTCTCAAGGACTGTCGTTCTACACCAGATTGAGTAATTCAGGTTTATCAACCAGTCACGTTGAAAATTGCACGAATTTTAGCAATGCAAGAAGGTTTGCTTCGGGTCAAAAGCGATCGATGCAGACCGAGCGGGGCGACTTCCGCTTGGCCTCGGAGACTGACGTTTATGAGTACAAGCCCTAGTCCCAGGCCGGCGCGAAGCCGGGATTGACGCAGCGCTTGTCCTTCAGCAGCGCCGCGATCTTCTTGCGGTCGGCATCGTCGAGGGTGATCGTCAGCGCATCGAGATTGGCTTGCTGGCTCTCGCGGCGCGATGCCTTCGGGATCGCGGCGACACCATCCTGGTCGAGCAGCCATTTCAGCGCCACTTGCGCCGCGCTTGCGTTGTGTTTCGCGCCGATCTCGGCGAGCACCGGATCGGATGCAACGCGCCCCTGCGCGAGCGGGCAATAGGCGATAAGCGGTATCGACTTGGCGTTGAGATAGGCCAGCACCTTCGATTGATCCAGCATCGCGTGATATTCGATCTGGTTGCAGGCGATCGGCGCCTTGACGTCCTCGACCGCGACCTTGAGCAGCGCCGTGGTGAAATTGGCGACACCGATCGCTCGCGTGCGCCCCTCCTCCTTCAGCTTCATCAAGGTCTCGAACACCGCGCCCCAGTTCGCCGATTTCGACGGCCAGTGCACGAGATAGAGATCGACGTGGTCGAGCCTCAGTTTCTTCAGGCTGTCATCGAAGGCGCGGCGGATCGCGTCCGGCGCCAGGTTCTCGTGCCAGACTTTTGTCGTGATGTGCAGCTCGCCGCGCGGCACGGAGGCCGCAGCCAGCGCGGCGCCGATGGCTTCCTCGTTGGCATACATCTCGGCGGTGTCGATGTGGCGATAGCCGATCGACAGCGCGCTCTCGACCGCAGCGCGGCAGGCGTCGCCCTGCATGCGGAAGGTGCCGAGGCCGAGCTTGGGCATGCTGATGCCCTGTGTTTTCAGATTGTCCATTGAACAGGCTCCTGAGCATTTCAGCCCGCCGGATGCGCGCGGCGATGCCGCGTGAGCAGTCTCTTCGGTGATGGAAAAGAGGTGGCGGGAGTGGCCCACTGTAGCGCGCAAGGCGGGCGGCAGCCAATCAAGATCGGGTTAGGTGCTTCCTCACCGTCATGCCCGGGCTTGTCCCGGGCATCCACGTTCTTGACACCACAAGGGGAAGGCGTGGATGGCCGGGTCAAGCCCGGCCATGACGACGGTGAGAATGACCCGTCCCTTTACGAATGCTGCGCAACCATAGCCGGGCGCGCCTGCGGCTGCGGCACGAGGTCGACCGACCAGAGATCGCGGTTGTCGACGTCCTTCAAGGTGACAGTCATCACGCCGCTTGTGCCGTCAATGTCGACGCGGCCGAAGAACTGCAGGCCGAAGCAGGGCGCGAGGTTCTCGCCCTGGGTTTCGCTGCACCCGTTCCGGTACATCGCTACGGGGCCAAACGTGTTGTCGAGCTCGCCGGGGCCCCAGGTGCCTGCATGCAGGGGGCCGGAGACGAACTCCCAGAACGGCTCGAAATCGCTGAACTGGGCCTTGTTCGGATCGTAGTAGTGCGCGGCCGTGTAGTGCATGTCGGCGGTGAGCCAGACGATGTTGCGGACACAAGCGCGCTTGATGAATGCAAGCAGATCGGCGATTTCGTGCTCACGCCGGTCGGGCGGCCCGTCGCCGAGCGCGACGGCATCGAGGCTGATCAGCCCGATCGGCAAATCTGCCGCGATCACCTTCCAGGTCGCGCGCGAGGCAGCGAGCTCCCGCTTCAGCCAGGCGAGCTGCTCGGCGCCAAGAATCCAGCCGCGATGATCGTTGCCCTTGTTCCAGGTCTCGTCGCGATAGCTGCGCATGTCGATCATGAAGACGTCGAGCAGCGGGCCGTAGGCGATCTTGCGATAGACCCGGCCCTGGCGCGCGCCGATGTCCCGGATCGGCATGAAGTCGAAGAAGGCGCGGCGAGCACGCGCGACCAGGCGCGGCGTGCGGTCGTCCTCGTAGCCGGCTTCGTCATAGCTGCCGGTGGGCGACCAGTCGTTGGTGACCTCGTGATCGTCCCATTGCGCGAGCATCGGCACTTGCGCATGGAACGCGCGAAAATGCTCGTCGAGATGGTTGTATTTGTAGTTGCCGCGGAACTGCGCCAGCGTGTGCGCGACTTGCGCTTTGTCCTCGGTCACGACGTTGCGCCAGATCTCGCCATTCGGCAGCTTCTGCTCGGACGAAATCGTGCAGTCGGCATAGATGTGATCGCCGGAGTGGATGAAGAAGTCCGGGCGGTTGTCGAGCATGGTGCGATAGCTGCGATAGCCGCCTCGCGCGATATCGATGCCCCAGCCCTGCCCCGCGACATCGCCTGACCACAGGAACGAGATCGACTGCCCCTCGGCCGGCGCAGTGCGGAAATGGCCAACGCGGCTTTCGCCGGCAATGCCGCTCGCGATGTCGTCGAAGCGCACGCGATAGAAGACGTCCTGCCCGGGCGGCAGATCGTCGAGCTGCAGTTTTGCGGTGAAGTCTGCGTCGGGCAGAGCGTCGCGCGAAGCAGACGCGATGATGGTCTTGAAGCTCTCGACCGTCGAGCATTCCACCTGCATTCGAGCAGGCCGATCCGCGCGCGCCCAGATCACGGCAGAGCCGTCCGAGACGTCGCCGGACTGGATGCCGCCCGCGATCTGCGGGCGATCGGCGGCGCGGCTGATGCTCGGCTTTGCGAGCGAGGCGATGGCGAGGCTGGAGCTGGAGCGGACCAGGAACTGTCGCCGGGTCCATGCGCGTGAAGCGCGGAGCGTTGCCATTCAGGAAACCTTCGTCGAATCGCGACGGAAGGTGCCTGCGCTCCTTGACTCCTACCCTTACGGTTTCTTGACTCTGCGCCTACGATTTTACGACGCGGGGATGACGTTCTCGAACTGGTCAGCGCTTCCAGTTGCAGATGCCGCCGGAACGACACGGCCAGGTCTGGATACGCGTGTCCATCGCCTGTGCGTCCAGCGGATTGCCGTGACGATGCGCGAGCTTCGTGCGGGCTGCGCCGCGCGGCTGCGCGCTCTTCGCGTGCGCCACCTTCGGCTCGGAGACGTGCACGCGCTCCGCCGCAACCTTCTTAGGCACGTCGACCGGCTCGGCGCGAGCCTGCGCCTCGGTGCCACCCTTCGCCTCTAGCGCGACTGGAGCAAAATGCGTCTCGGGTCCGAGCCGCTTCGGTGACAGCACGGCCTTGGAGAGGTCAAGGCCAAGGTATTCATCAGGCTTGTAGTCGTCAGCGCGTGCGATGCTGCCCCATGCAAGCACGAGGGCAACGGCAACAGCGAAAGGAACGCTTTTCAGGACCACGGACGCCTCCTGAAATTGATTATTAAAGGAGTAATCTGCGTCTATCTAGGAGGCGCCGCGTGCAATTCCAGCGGTCAACTGCCGCCGTGGTTAAGAAGTTAGGCGATGTCAGGCGACCTTTCGCGTTGCACCCGTCCCGTCCAGGAACCCCATAAGCCGGCTGCGGATGATTTGTTCCGCGTCGGTCATGATGCGATCGACGAGTTCCTTGCAGGTAGGGATGTCGTGGATAAGGCCTGCGACCATGCCACAGCTCCAGGCGCCGGCATCCATCTGCCCGTCCAGCATGACCTTGGGATAGACACCCGCGACCTGGTCGTGGATGTCGTCGATGGTCAGCTTGGCGCCCTTCTCGCGCTCGACCTCGAGCAGGCGGTCGACATTCGCATTCTTCAGCACGCGCTCGGTGTTGCGCAGGGCCCGCATGATCAGGCGGGTGTCGAGCTCGGTCGCCGCGACCAGCGCGTTCTTCACGTTCTGATGGACAGGTGCTTCCTTGGTCGCGATGAAACGCGTGCCCATGTTCATGCCGGCAGCACCCAACGACAGCGCCGCGACGAGGCTGCGTCCATCGGCCATGCCGCCCGAGGCCACAAACGGGATCTTCAACTCCTCCGCCGCGCGCGGCAGCAGTATCATGTTGGGAATGTCGTCCTCGCCGGGATGGCCGCCGCACTCAAACCCGTCGACGCTGACGGCGTCGCAGCCGATCCGCTCGGCCTTCAGCGAGTGGCGCACCGACGTGCATTTGTGGATCACCTTGATGCCTGCCGCCTTCAGCGCCGGCATGTAGGCCTCCGGGCTGCGGCCCGCGGTCTCCACCGCCTTGACGCCGCCCTCGACGATGGCTGCGATGTATTCCGGATAAGGCGGCGCCGAGAAGGCCGGCAGGAAGGTGAGGTTCACGCCGAATGGCTTGTCGGTCATGTCGCGGCAACGCGCGATCTCCTTGGCGAGCAGCTCCGGTGTTTTCTGCGTGAGGCCGGTGATGATGCCGAGCCCGCCGGCATTGGAGACGGCGGCGGCAAGCTCCGCAAAGCCGACGAAATGCATGCCGCCCTGGATGATGGGGTGCTCGATGCCGAACAGTTCGGTGATCGCCGTCCTCACGTACATATCCTCCCGGAATTTTGCTTCAGCTCTGCTTGGGGACAGTCTAGCCGCACTTCTGCGCCGCGGTCACCATTTCTCTCCGAACGGGCGGATCTCCATCTCGAAGGTCCAGGCACTCTTGGGCTGCTGATAGAGCTGCCAATAGGAACCGGCGACCGCCGACGGCGGCATCAGCAGATCGGGATTATCAAGCGCATTCGGCCCGAGCGCCTCGAGCCGGCGCTGCCGCACCCATTCAGTGTCGACACCGGAATCGATGATGAGATGGGCGACGTGAATGTTCTTCGGCCCGAGCTCTCGCGCCATCGCCTGCGCCACCGCACGCAGTCCGAACTTGGCACTGGCAAACGCCGCAAAGCCGCTGCCGCCGCGCAAGGACGCCGTCGCACCGGTGAAGAAGATCTTGCCGCCGCCGCGCGGCAGCATCAGCCGCGCCGCCTCGCGCCCTGCGAGGAAGCCTGAATAGCAGGCCATCTCCCAGACCTTGCGAAACACGCGCTCGGAGGTGTCGAGGATCGGAAAATTGACGTTGGCGCCGACATTGAAGATGCAGACCTCCAGCGGCGCATGCTTGTCGGCATCGTCGAGGAAGGAGATGACCTCCTCCTCCTTGCGCGCATCCAGCGAGCGCGCGTGGATCTCGCCGCCGGCGGCCTCGATGTCCTTCACCAGCGGCGCGAGCTTGTCGCCGTTGCGGCGGCCCGCATAGATCGAAAAGCCTTCGGCGGCGAATTTCTTGGCAATCTCGGAGCCGATGAAATCGCCGGCCCCGATCACGGCCGCGGTCGCGTTTCGCTTGGGCAAGGTCGCCTCCTCCGGTGACAGCATGTGATTGGGCCGGGAGGCTATAGTTCTAAAATAGAACTGTCAAACTTTGACGTCGGATGCTAAGTTTCTCTAGAAATACCCCTGATCATTCAAGTCAGTTCTTTTTTTAGACTTATGGCGCCAAGGCCGGAGACGGGATCATGAAGTGGGATACGCTGGACGAGGAGCCCTGCTCGCTCTCCCGCACCGTCGCCGTGGTCGGCGACCGCTGGACGCTCTTGATCCTGCGCGAATGCTTCTTGCGCGTACGCCGCTTCGAGGCATTCCAGTCGTCGCTCCAGATCACGCGGCATCTTCTGTCGGAGCGACTGAAGAAGCTGGTCCGCTTCGGCATCCTGCGCCGCGTCCCCTATTCCGAGTCTCCCAAGCGCTACGAATACATCCTCACGCAGAAGGGGCTCGATCTCTATCCGATCATCATGGCGATGGTGCATTGGGGCGACACCCACATGGGTGACGAGCGCGGCCGCCCGCTGCTGCACGAGCACAAGACTTGCGGCAAGCTGTTCGATCCCGTGATGGTGTGCTCGGAATGCGGCGAGGCGCTGCATGCGAAGCAGGTGCACGTTCATGCGGGGCCGGGGCGGCGAGGAGCTGACGCTGCCTAGTGCCCTCGCGCCGGCGAGCGCAAATCGACCGGTCGGATGACCGCGGCAATCGGGATCAACAACGCCGCAATAATGGCAAGCGTCCAGAACACGTCGATATAAGCAAGAAGATCGATCTGCTGCTGGAGGGTCTGGCCGATCCAGGCGATCGCTTGCGAGGCAGCGTCCGTTGCGTTCGAGCCTTGGGCCTGGAAGAAGCGCGTCATTGCGTCGATGGTTTGCTGATAGCCGAGATCGGACGGCGCGGCGTGCTCGATCAGGCGACTCTGATGGAATTGCTGGCGTTGCGCCAAGAGCGTTTGCGCCAGCGCCACGCCCATCGAGCCACCGATGTTGCGGGCGACATTGATCAGGGCGGAGGCCTGGTTGGTCTTCTCGGGTGGCAAGCCGTCATAGGATGCCGTCGTCACCGGAAGGAATAGGAAGGGAAGAGCGACCGCGAGATAGATTCGCGCCAGCGCGGCGTAGCCGTAGCTGATGTCTCCGGTAAGCCCGGTAAGATGCCACATCGAAAGCGCGGCCGTCGCAGCGCCGAACATGATCAGATATTTCGGCTGCACCATCGTGACCAGTCGTCCCGCCACCGGCATCAACATCATCGTCACGACGCCGCTCGGCGACAGCACCAGTCCCGCGAGCATGGCGGTGTAGCCAAGCTCCGTCTGCAAGAGCTGCGGCAATAGCTGCGTCGTTGAGATCAGCACCGCAAATGTGCCAAGCATGACCAGGAAACAGGACCCGAACTGGCGCCTGCCGAGCAGGCGGATGTCGACGATCGGATCATCCCGCATCAACTCCCACGGGATCAATGCGAGCAGGCTGAAGGCGGCAAGCAGTGCAAAGGACAGGATCATGTTCGATCCGAACCAATCATTGCGCTGGCCTTCGTCAAGCACGAATTCGAGTGCACCGAGCCCGATCGCGACCAGCAGGAAGCCGATGTAGTCGACGCGCAGGCCTTTGCTCAGCAGCTCCGCCCTCTCCTCTTCCGCGCCCGACGGCTCCTTGACCAGCGTGCCGACCAGGAACAGCGAGATCAGACCCATCGGCACGTTGATCAGGAACACCCAGTGCCAGGAGTAGGTATCAGTAATCCAACCGCCGAGCGTCGGGCCAATCACTGGGGCGACCACGACTGCGACGCCATAGATCGCAAACGCCTGGCCGCGTTTTTGCGGCGGAAAAGAATCAGCGAGGATCGCCTGCTCGCTGGTCGCCATGCCACCACCGCCCAGCCCCTGCAGAATCCGGAACAACACAAGCGCCTGCAAGCTCCAGGCGAGGCCGCACAACAGCGAGGCCACCGAAAAGGTCGCCACGCAGATCATGTAGAAGCGCTTGCGGCCCATCACGGTCGACAGCCAGCCTGAGATCGACAGCACGATGGCATTGGCGACCAGATAGCTGGTGATGACGTAGGTGCTCTCGTCGATGCCGACCGCGAGCCCGCCTGCGATGTGGCGCAGCGCGACATTGGCGATGGTGGTGTCGAGCACCTCCATGAAAGTCGCGATCGAGACCACGAAAGCGATGAGATATGGATTATGGCCGCCGGCCGCCGAGCGTTCCGGCGACCAGCCGCCGGCAGATGCGCCGTCTTGCGTGGCGTCCGTCATCGCACCCTGGTCCAGGGCACGACCGACATGCCGGGACCAACAGGCAGATCGGCCGGCCAATTGTCGACCACGATTTTCACCGGCACGCGCTGCACCACCTTGACGTAGTTGCCGGTGGCGTTCTCCGCCGGCAGCAGGCTGAAGGCGGTGCCGGAGCCCGGCTGCACGGAATCGACATGGCCGGTCAGCTTCCGCCCGGGATAGGCATCGATGCGGATCTCCACCGGCTGGCCAGGCCGCATGTCGGCGAGCTGGGTCTCCTTGTAGTTGGCGACGATCCAGACATCATCGGGCACGAACATCATCAGGCTCTGGCCTGCGGTCACGAACGTACCCTTGGCGCCGGAGAGCTTGACGACGCGGCCGGACTGCGCGGCGACGACACTGGTATATTGCAGGTTTAGCTTCGCTTGATCGAGCTGAGCCTGGAACTGCTCGAGCTGCGCCTTGGCACCTTCGAGCTGGGCTTGCAGCGTCTTGATCCCGAGTTGCGCGGCTATCACCGCAGTCTTGGCGCGCTCGGTGTTGGCTTGCTGGGCCTGAAGATCGGAGCGGGTCTGCTGCTGGCGCTGTACGGTGCCGGCGCCCTTCTCGACCAGATTCTGGGCGCGCGCAAATTCCTCCTGCGAGAACTGAAGCTGGGCCTGCGCCTGCTCGAGCTGGGCCTGGGCCTGCTTGATCTGCTCCTGCTGGGAATCGATCTGCGCCTCGACATTGGCGATGTTGGCCTTGGAGACCTCGACCTGCGCCGCTGCCTGATCGACGGCGATGCGATAGTCGCGCTCGTCGATCTTGGCGAGGAGATCGCCGGCGTTGACATGCTGGTTGTCCGTGACCGGGATATCAGTCACGTAGCCGCCGACCTTCGAGGCCACGGAAAAGCTGCGCGCGGCGACAAAGGCGTCGTCGGTGGATTCGTAGTGGCGGACCTCGAGCCAATAGAGCAGACCGCCGGCCAGCGCTGCGATCAGCACGACGGCGCCAACGGTCGCGAGCAGCCAGTGCTCGCGGAGCCGCTCGCGCAGCGACGGGGTCTTGGCCGGCTTCCCGGACTGATCCCTGGTCTGGCGCTCGGGGTCCGGCGAATTCTTTGGAGCTTCCACCTTCTGCGGTTGCTCCGCGGACGGCCCGCGCTTCCGGGTTTGAGCATCCACTGCGAACACCTCGATCGAAACTATGCAGCGAACGGCTTTGCCATGCGTGCACACCGGGAGCCTAACCGTAGCCTTAAGGCATGGTTCCGGGTTGCGGGAGCACCGCTCTCATTCGTGAATGCATTGCGCAAAAAAGAAGCGCGGCACCATCTGTACCGCGCCCACAAATTTGCCTGCGCATTTGTTCAATGCGTCTTGTTCAGTGCGTCTTGGTCTCGTGCCATTTCTCCAGGTCCGGCCTTTTCTCGCCGGACCTCTGCTCCTTCTCCGGATTACCCTTCCAGGGCTTGTCCGTCTGGGCGTGCGATCCCCAGTCATTCTGCTGCCGGGGATCGTCGGTGGGCTTTTCCTGGCTCATCTGATCTCCCTCTGTCTCTCCGCCAACCGGTTAGGCGAAGGGAACACCGTAATAGGCGTTGATGCTGCGCGTCGCGGCGTCATCGCTCCAGTTCCAATCGCTGCGCGCGCCATACTTCGGCGCCCCTTCAAGGGCCTTCGCGGTGATTCCGGTGACATAGCCGCCGAGCTCGGTGTCGTATTTCAGCGACTGCCAGGGCAAGGGATAGTGATCGTTGCCGAGGCCCAGAAATCCACCAAAGCCGAGCACAGCGTAGGACACCTTGCCGCTGACCTTGTCGATCATCACGCGTTCGATCGAACCGATCCGGTTGCGATCCGCGCCGTAAACCGACGTTCCCTCGACCTTGTCGCTGCCGATCAGACGGCCCATCTCGGCGCGATCCAGTTCGCCTTGATTCAACATTTGGATCCTCCACTCAGCCAATGTGTGAATCAACTTGCGTGAAGGGGTGATCGTTCCAGAAGGCGCCTGCGGCCAACAGGAACATCGCCGGGAACGCGCTGTTCTTGATGTCAGATCAGGAAACCGGGAGCCGTCCACGATGTCCCAGACCATCTCCGACTTCATCGTCCAGCGTCTGCATCAGTGGGGCGTCCGCCATATCTTCGGTTACCCCGGCGACGGCATCAACGGCGTGTTCGGCGCCATGAACCGGGCCGAGGCCAAGATCGATTTCGTGCAGGCCAGGCACGAGGAGATGGCGGCGTTCATGGCCAGCGCCTATGCGAAATTTTCCGGCGAGCTTGGCGTCTGCATCGCGACATCGGGACCTGGTGCCTCACATCTGATCACGGGGCTCTACGATGCACTGCTGGATCACCAGCCGGTGCTGGCGATCGTCGGCCAGCAGGCGCGAAACGCGCTCGGCGGAAGCTATCAGCAGGAACTCGACCTCGTCTCGATGTTCAAGGACGTCGCCGGCGCGTATGTCGCGCAAGCGTCCTCACCCGCCCAGGTGCGGCACCTGATCGATCGCGCGGTGCGCATCGCGCTCGCACGCCGGGCTCCGACTGCAATCATCCTCCCCAACGATCTCCAGGAAGAGCCCTACGAAGGACCGCCCCGTGCCCACGGCACCCTGCATTCCGGTGTCGGCTACAGTGCCCCATGCGTGATCCCTCGCGAAGCCGAACTCGATCATGCCGCGGAGGTTCTCAACGCCGGCCACAAGGTCGCGATGCTGATCGGTGCCGGCGCGCTGCATGCCACCGACGAAGTGATCGCGGTCGCCGACCGCCTGTCCGCCGGCTGCGCCAAGGCGCTGCTCGGCAAGGCGGCGCTGCCGGACGACCTGCCGTGGGTGACGGGCTCGATCGGCCTGCTCGGCACCGAGCCCAGCTACAACATGATGATGGAATGCGACACGCTGCTGATGGTCGGCTCTGCATTCCCCTACGCAGAATTCCTTCCAAAGGAGGGCGCCGCGCGCGGCGTGCAGATCGACATCGATGCCGGCATGACGTCGATCCGCTTCCCCATGGAAGTCAGCCTCGTCGGCGATGCCGCGGAGACCTTGCGGAGCCTGCTGCCCCGGCTCGCGCCCAAGAGCGACGGCGCCTGGCGGAAGGGCATCGAGAACAACGTCGCCAAATGGTGGAAGACGCTGGACGACCGTGCGCATCAGCCCGCCGCGCCGATCAATCCGCAGCTCGTCGCCTGGAAGCTGTCGTCGCGCCTGCCAGAGCGCGCCATCATCACCAGCGATTCCGGCTCCTGCGCCAACTGGTTTGCGCGCGATCTCAAGATCCGGCGCGGCATGACGGCTTCGCTCTCCGGCGGCCTCGCCTCGATGGGCGCCGCGGTGCCCTACGCGCTCGCCGCGAAATATGCCCATCCGGACCGGCCTGTCATCGCGCTGGTCGGCGATGGCGCGATGCAGATGAACAACATGGCCGAGCTGATCACCGCCGCGAAATACTGGCGATCATGGCGCGATCCGCGCTTCGTCGTTTGCGTCTTCAACAACGAAGACCTCAACCAGGTGACCTGGGAGCAGCGCATCATCAATGGCGACCCCAAATTCGAGGCCTCGCAGCGCATCCCCGACGTGCCCTATTCGCGCTTTGCCGAGATGATCGGCCTCACCGGCATCTTCGTCGACCGCCCGCAACTGCTCGCCTCGGCCTGGGAACAGGCGCTGGCAAGCGAGATGCCCGTCGTGCTGGAGGTGAAGACCGATCCCGAAGTGCCGCCGCTGCCGCCGCACATCACCCTGCAGCAGGCGAAGAATTTCTCGCTCGCCTTGATGAAGGGCGATCCTGACGAGACCGGCGTGATCAAGGGAGCGGCCCGGCAAGTGCTGGAAAAGATCCTGCCCGGAAAGGAATGAGGTGAACCATGAGCGACTTCCGTGACATTCAGCATGGCGTCAACGATCCCGTCGACGGCGTCGACGTGAAGCGCCAGATCAACACCAACCAGACGCCGCATGAGCGGGCCCAGCGCCATGCCGATGTGCGGGCCGAGCCGTCGGCCTCGCCATCCGAGCCGTTCCTGCCGGAACGGCTGCGGCGCAAGCCGACCGACCCGATCAATCCCCGCACCGGCCGCCATCCAACGGATTAGGAACATCGGCCCCGGGGCCGTGTTGGTCGCCGCAAAGATCCGCGCGGCAAAGGCCGCGTGGCCAATCAGAGGGACCGGACCATGAAACGTACCGTCATCGCCTTTGCCTGCGTGCTGCTCGCAGGCCCTGCTCTCGCGCAGTCGCTAGGTGAGAAGACCGGCGTCAACTCGGCGTTGGGCGTCGCACCGACCACCGCCGATTTCGTCAAGGAGGTCGCCGTCAGCGACATGTTCGAGATCGAATCGAGCAAGCTCGCCGAGCAGAAGGGCAACGCGCAGGAGAAGAGCTTCGCGCAGCAGATGGTGACCGACCACACCAAGACCAGCGGCGAGCTGAAGGCCCTCGTCGGCGATGGCAAGGTGCAGGCGACCCTGCCGACTGGACTCGACAGCTCGCACCAGAGCAAGCTGGACAAGCTCAAGAGTGCCTCGGGCAAGGACTTCAGCTCGGACTATGATTCCTATCAGGTCAGCGCCCACGAGGACGCGACCTCGCTGTTCGATCGCTATGCCAAGGGCGGCGACAATGCCGCGCTGAAGGATTGGGCCAACAAGACGCTGCCAGCACTCCGGCATCATCTCGACATGGCCAAGGAGCTTGGCAGGGCGCCGAGCGTCGGACAGTCGAAGTAAGACTTGCGGCTTCGCTGGCATCTTCGAGGGCGAAAGGAAGCACTGATATGGCCGAGCACGACCTGATCGATCCCCTCACCCGCTATCCGAAGCCGCCGTTCAAGAAGCAGTCGCAGCCCTGGCCCGGCCTCGCCGGCAGGATGGAGCCGCGACCTGACCACGGCGAGGCCAGCTACAAGGGCTCCGGGCGGCTCGCCGGACGCAAGGCGCTGATCACCGGCGGCGATTCCGGCATGGGCCGCGCGGCCGCGATCGCGTACGCGCGCGAGGGCGCCGACGTCGCCATCAACTATCTCCCTGCGGAGGAGCCCGACGCGCAGGAGGTGATCGCATTGATCAAGAAGGAAGGCCGCACCGGCCTCGCAATCCCCGGCGACCTCAAGGAGGAAGCCTTCTGCAGGAAGCTGGTCGAGCAGGCCGTGCAGGGCCTCGGCGGGCTCGACATCATCGTCAACAACGCGGCGCGACAGCAAGCGCGCGCCTCCATCCTCGACGTCTCGCCAGAGGATTTTGATGCCACCATGAAGACCAACATCTATGCGCCGTTCTGGATCATCAAGGCGGCGCTGACGCATCTCAAGCCCGGATCCTGCATCGTCGCCACTACATCCGAGCAGGCTTACGATCCCTCGCCGGATCTCTACGATTACGCGCAGACCAAGGCGGCGACCATGAATTACGTGAAGTCATTGGCAAAGCAGCTCGCCTCCAGGGGCATTCGCGTCAACGGCGTTGCGCCGGGGCCGATCTGGACGCCGCTCCAGGTTTCGGGCGGCGCCACCATGGAGAAGCTCGAAAAGTTTGGCGGCATGACGCCACTCGGCCGCCCCGGTCAGCCCGCCGAACTCGCCTCGATCTACGTGCAGCTCGCAGCTGCCGATGCGAGTTATGCAACCGGCCAGGTCTACGGCTCCGCGGGCGGATCGGGACAGCCGTAACGCCTCGGCTCAGGAACAATCGTCGGTGTTCGGCTTTACAAAACTGTCATGGAGAACCTTTCGCCGACCTGGGATCAATGGCGCTCGTAGCAGTCAAACCCACACGGATCGATACCGCGATCGCGAATGAGATCGCAGGTCGCACCAACCCGGAGATCGAGGAGGCTGTCGAAGCGCTGACCTGGGGCGCGGATGAACATGTGCTGCTCGCTCTCGCCGCTGCGGGTTGGCTCTACACCAGGCATCGCTCTGCCGAAGAGCGCAATGCGGCCAACCACATCCTCGCGGTGTCGCTGGTGACGGCGATACTGCCCCACATCCTCAAATCCGCGTTCGATCAGGTCAGGCCGGACCGGCTCACGGTACGAGGCCATCGCCGCGGCATCCCGTTCTCCGGACGGGCGCGCGATGCCTTTCCGTCCGGCCATGCCGTGCATATGGGCGCGCTGGCATCCGCGGCCGGCCTGCTGCCGCCCGCCCGCCGACGTCTCGTGCGCTTCATCGCCGTGGGGCTTTCGCTAACGCGCGTCGCTTTGCTTGCGCATTGGGCCAGCGATGTGGTCGCAGGCTTCACCCTGGGCATCGTCATCGAGCGGATGATGAGGCCATGGACGCTCACGAATCGCAGCACGAAGCCCCCGGATCGGCGGGCCCGATCATGACCGAGTACGTTCTCCGCTTCATCGCCGGCGGCATGATCGTGTCCGCCTTCGCGATCCTCGGCGATATGTTGCGGCCCAAAAGCTTTGGCGGCCTGCTCGGTGCCGCGCCATCGGTGGCACTGGCGACGCTGTGCATCGCTGTCGTCCAACACGGCCCGCAATATGCTGCGGCGGAAAGCTGGACCATGATCTATGGCGCGGCAGCCCTCGCTTGCTACAGCCTCGCCGTCTGCCATCTCCTGATGAGGTTTCGACTAGCGGCGCTACCAGCCACCATCGTCGCTTCCGTCGTATGGCTTGCGGTTGCTTTTGCCCTGCTCGCGGGTTTCGGAGGCGCCGCCTGATGCTGGTCAAACTGTCATCGTCGTCCCTGAAGCAAACGCGCTGGTACGAGTACAGCGTTCGCTTCCTGCTCGGCGGACTGGCGACGGTTTTCGCAGGCGTCGTGAGCACACAGTATGGCGTCGCCGTCGGCGGGCTCTTCCTCGCGCTTCCTGCCATCTTCTGCGCCAGCGCGACGCTGATCGAAAGCCACGAGCGCCGGGCCAAAGAGAAGGCGGGCCTCTCGGGGCGGAGACGCGGGCAGCAGGCTGCAGCTCTCGATGCTGCGGGTGCCGGCCTTGGGAGCCTCGGTCTTGCGGCGTTCGCCGCGACCTTCTACGCCCTGGTTGCGGCTAACGTGACCGGGGCATTCGCAGCCGCCATCCTGGTATGGGCTGCTGTCTCGGTGTCAGCGTGGTGGTTGAGGCGGAAGCTTCGCATCACCACGCAAACCACGCCCGCTGAACGCTAAGGGCGATCAGCGAGAAGCCGCGGCGTCTTCCCGTAGCATCACAAACCCTACTTCCCCGACGGTCTACGCGTCGTCGGTCCTCGGGGGTTGCAGGCCCGGGCTGTTGGCCCAGCGCTCGACTTGCTCAATGACCTTCTGATGGCTCGGCCGCACCGGCTTTGGTGCTTCGGGTTCCTCGGAAAGCTTGCGGGGTAACCTGACCTTGTCCGTCATGGCGCGTCTCCCTTCGTCTTTAAAATGCGCCTGCAGGGAAAACGTTTCAAGACGCAAGCTATTGATTTTATTTGACTATCATTCTCAATTGACGCATTTTCGGACTCCTGCGGAACAGGTCATGCTCTCGCCGGAAGAGCTGTCTGCAGCTGATGATTTCCGATTCAAGCACAACGAAGCCGGAAGGCGACGCCGAGGATTGATTTCCAGCCTCTCACAAGCACGACGACCCCGGCACGGTGGGTGCCAGGGCCGTCCTTGGAGATTACTTCCGGCTCACCGGGGGCATGACAACCGGAAGCAATCAGTCGACTCATCGTGCGGGGATTCGTTCCTCGCTTAATTAGCCGCTCGGCGCAGCGCCAGAATCGTCCGGCGTCATGCCGGAGCCCGGCGTCTTGCTGTTATCGTTGAGCTTGGGATCGCGCGTCGCCTCGCGCGACGGCGAGTCCCTCCGGCCCGTCTTGTGCGCAGTTTGCGCGCGCTGCTTGTCGCGCGGCTGATCCTCCGCGCGCTTGTCCTTGACGATGCCGTGGTCGGAATGTGCCATGATTTCCTCTCGCGTGTTCCGATGCCTCGAAGCGCTTACGCTCCGGTGCGTCGAATGTTCCGAACATGCGAAAGGTGTGCGACGCTAGCTATGCGCCGCATGCACCGCCACGGATGCGTTCTCCTGATGCACCTGCCGGACCGTCGTCGCCGTCGCGAACGCGACCGAAACGCCAAAGGCGAGAATGAGTGAGAAAAGTGCCAGACGCGGAGCCATCGCAAAACCTCCTTCTGGAATCGGAAAAATCAGCGCGATCGACTATTCCCGGATGATGGTTGATTGGTGCCGCTCATTCCGTGAGCGGTCTCACACTGGGACTCACGGATGGGACTCACGGAAACGAGAGCGGTCAGGCACTCTGGCTTTGCAGGATGCTGACCTTAACGGGCGGGACTTCGCCATCGAGCCAGTCCTGCTCTTTTGCCAAGGCCATCCAGGCATCCGCCATGCGCGAATAGCGATTATAAGCGGGTTGCCCTTCCGAGCGCTCGGCCAATTGCAGGCAGTTCTCGGCGTTGTCCCTGAAGATGTCAGACTGTTTCATGGGTAAGACGTGGGCATGGAACCCGCGCCGTGCAACCGCCCTTACATGATCGTAACCTCTGCCGGAACTTCGCACGTTACAAGTCATTGGATCTTCATGCGGATATTTGTCGCGATCGTCCTGGCCTTCATAGGCACCGCAGCTCTTGCCGACAGCACCGGCGAGCAGGTGCGCGGTGATCGCGCGCCTGACGCGACGGACGTCATCAGCGGCCTCTACGCCTTCAGCCGCTTCCAGCAGGGCCTGCTGGAGAGCACCGACCTGAACGGCAATGCGGAGGTGAAGAACCTTGCCGCCTTGCGCGCCGAAGAGGCGGCCAAGCGCGACAAGGCGCTCAAGGAGATTCAGGACGCCATCGGCACCGAGCCGTGCGTGACAAAATCGGCCGGCATCAGTCTCGCCAAGCCCGATGATACGGATGGGCCGGCCTATGTCCGGAGTTTCTATGCCGCGCAGATTCCCGAATACGAATCCACGATCGCCCTGCTCGAGCGCTATCTGAGGACGCCTGATAATCCTGCGCTCGCCGCCTTCGCGCACGAGCACCTGCCGGTGCTGCGCGCACAGTTGAAGGACGCCGAACGCACCATGGCCGACAGGTAGAGCAGCCCTACTTGTCCTCCGGATGATGCTGCTGGCCCATCGGCCGGACGGTGCGGTCGCTGTCGGGCATCTTGTCCCGGCCGGCATCTCCATTGGCATCTTTCCCGCCCGAGGTCGAAGTGCCGCTGCCGCTGGGGTTTGACTTGGGGGCGGCCCCCGTGGTCTGCGAGCCCGCATGCGGGGTGGCGGAGCTTGCGGCGGGATCGCCGGTCACGGCTCCGCGCCCGCTTGGCGCACCGGCCTGCGCCAGCGCCGATCCGGCGGCTAATAATGCGGCGATGAAGACGGCCAATCCGGCTTTCATATGCTCTCTCCCTGGGTCTGCGGGCTAACTTGGGGGCTTGTGCCGGCGTTCCTAACGATGGCGGGCGGCTCCGGAATTTGGAACGCCCACCCTTTGGGTGAGAATTTTGGGTAATCGGATGGAACTCTCAACAGTCTTCGCCGTTGGTTTGGCCGGGCTGAGCACGGCAGGTTCCAATTCCTCGCGTCGCAACCTTGGCGCTTGATTTCGAATTTGGCTAACGCTCTATTTGACAGTTGCGTCACGCCTAAGATTCGGCCGACGCCCGCGGGGGAAATAGCATGAGCGACCTCGATCCCGGAACGGCATCACGCTCCGGTCGTCGCGTCCCAAAACCAAAACCCAACGGTATGTCGGAGCAGGATTCCCGGCCGGAATTGCTGCTTGCGCTCCAGGCCATGCGCAGCGGCGATTTTTCGGTGCGGATGAGCGGCGACTACCTCGGCATCGACGGCAAGATTGCCGACACCTTTAACGAAATCATCGCCGCCAACCAGCGCATGGCGCAGCAGCTCGAGCTGGTCGGCCAGGTGGTGGGACGCGAAGGCAAGACCCGCCAGCGCGTGAAATTCGGCCTCGCCTCCGGCTCCTGGGCCGACATGGAAGGCTCCGTCAACACGCTGATTGACGACCTGCTGTGGCCGACGCGCGAGGTGACCCGCGCGGTCGCAGCCGTGGCGCAGGGCGACCTGCTGCAAACCGTCAAGCTCGACGTCGAGGGCCGCCCGCTGGGCGGCGAATTCCTGCAATCGGCGACCATCGTCAACACGATGATCAAGCAGCTCGGCGTGTTCACCTCGGAAGTGACGCGTGTCGCGCGCGAGGTCGGCACCGAAGGCAAGCTCGGCGGCCAGGCCCAGGTGCCGGAGGTGACCGGCGTCTGGAAGGATCTGACCGAGAGCGTCAACTCGATGGCGAACAACCTGACCAACCAGGTTCGCAACATCGCCGAGGTGACGATCGCGGTGGCCAACGGCGACTTGTCCAAGAAGATCACCGTCGACGTCCGCGGCGAGATCCTTCAGCTCAAGGAAGCCATCAACACGATGGTGGACCAGCTGCGCTCCTTCGCCTCCGAAGTGACGCGCGTCGCCCGCGAGGTCGGCACCGACGGCAAGCTCGGCGGCCAGGCCATCGTGCCCGGCGTCGCCGGCACCTGGAAGGATTTGACCGACTCCGTGAACGCGATGTGCGGCAACCTCACCGCGCAAGTCCGCAACATCGCCAACGTAACCACCGCCGTGGCGCGCGGTGACTTGTCCCGCAAGATCACTGTGGACGTGCGCGGCGAAATTCTGGAGCTGAAGGACACCATCAACACCATGGTGGACCAGCTGAACTCCTTCGCCTCCGAAGTGACGCGCGTCGCGCGCGAGGTCGGCACCGAAGGCAAGCTCGGCGGCCAGGCCCAGGTGCCCGGCGTGGCCGGCACCTGGAAGGACCTCACCGACAATGTCAACTTCATGGCGTCGAACCTGACCGCGCAGGTCCGCAACATCGCCGACGTCGCCACTGCGATCGCAGGCGGCGACCTCTCCAAGAAAATTACGGTGAACGTCTCGGGCGAGATCCTTCAGCTGAAGGAAACGCTCAACACCATGGTCGACCAGCTCAATGCCTTCGCCGGCGAAGTGACGCGCGTCGCGCGCGAGGTCGGTACCGAAGGCCGGCTCGGCGGCCAGGCCAACGTGCTCGGCGTCGCCGGCACCTGGAAGGACCTCACGGAAAGCGTCAACTCGATGGCGTCGAACCTGACCGCGCAGGTTCGCAACATCGCCGAAGTGACGACGGCGGTCGCCGGCGGCGACCTATCGAAGAAGATCACGGTGGACGTCCGCGGCGAAATCCTTGAGCTGAAGGACACCATCAACACCATGGTGGACCAGCTCAACGCCTTCGCCGGCGAAGTCACCCGCGTCGCGCGCGAGGTCGGCACCGAGGGCAAGCTCGGCGGCCAGGCCCAGGTGCGCGGCGTGGCCGGCACCTGGAAGGATTTGACGGACAGCGTCAACTCGATGGCCTCGAACCTGACCGGTCAGGTCCGCAATATCGCCGAGGTCGCGACCGCGGTGGCCAAGGGCGACCTGTCCAAGAAGATCACGGTGAACGTCTCGGGCGAAATCCTTCAGCTGAAGGAAACGCTCAACACCATGGTCGACCAGCTCAACGCCTTCGCCGGCGAAGTCACGCGCGTGGCGCGCGAGGTCGGCACCGAGGGCAAGCTTGGTGGTCAGGCCCAGGTGACGGGCGTCGCCGGCACCTGGAAAGATCTCACCGACAACGTGAACTCGATGGCGGGTAACCTCACGGCCCAGGTCCGCAACATCGCCGAGGTCGCAACCGCCATCGCCGGTGGCGACCTGTCACGCAAGATTACGGTGGACGTCCGCGGCGAGATCCTTCAGCTCAAGGACACGCTGAACACGATGGTCGACCAGCTCAACCGCTTCGCGGGCGAGGTGACGCGCGTCGCGCGCGAGGTCGGCACCGAAGGACGCCTCGGCGGTCAGGCCAACGTGCCCGGCGTCGCCGGCACCTGGAAGGACTTGACGGACTCTGTGAACTCGATGGCGGGCAACCTCACGGCCCAGGTCCGCAACATCGCCGAAGTGACCACCGCAGTGGCGCGCGGCGACTTGTCACGCAAGATCACAGTGGACGTGAAGGGCGAAATCCTCGAGCTCAAAAACACCATCAACACCATGGTGGACCAGCTCAACGGTTTCGCAGGCGAAGTGACGCGCGTGGCGCGCGAGGTCGGCACCGAAGGCAAGCTCGGAGGCCAGGCTGAAGTGCCCGGTGTTGCCGGCACCTGGAAGGACCTCACCGACAACGTCAACTTCATGGCCTCGAACCTGACGGCCCAGGTCCGCAACATCGCCGAGGTCGCGACCGCGATCGCCGGCGGCGATTTGTCGAAGAAGATCACCGTGGACGTGCGCGGCGAAATCCTGCTGCTCAAGGATACCCTGAACACGATGGTCGAGCAGCTCCGCTCCTTCGCGGCGGAAGTGACGCGCGTGGCGCGCGAGGTCGGCACCGAAGGCCGGCTCGGCGGTCAGGCCGTCGTGCCCGGCGTCGGCGGCACCTGGAAGGACCTCACTGACAACGTAAACCTGCTCGCCGCGAACCTCACCACGCAGGTCCGCAACATCGCCGAAGTCACAACGGCCGTGGCGCGCGGCGACCTCTCGCGCAAGATCACCGTGGACGTGAAGGGCGAAATCCTCGAGCTCAAGAACACCATCAACACCATGGTGGACCAGCTCAACGCGTTTGCCGGCGAAGTCACCCGCGTTGCGCGCGAGGTCGGCACCGAAGGCGAGCTCGGCGGTCAGGCCCAGGTGCCCGGTGTGGCCGGCACCTGGAAGGATCTCACCGACACCGTCAACTTCATGGCGGCGAACCTGACAGAGCAGGTCCGCGGCATCGTCAAGGTGGTGACCGCGGTCGCCAACGGCGACCTCAAGCAGAACCTCACCGTGAAATCGAAGGGCGAGGTTGCAGCACTTGCCGACACCATCAACAACATGACGGAGACACTCGCGACGTTCGCCGACCAGGTGACGTCGGTGGCGCGCGAGGTCGGCGTCGAAGGCCGCCTGGGCGGTCAGGCCGACGTGCCCGGTGCTGCTGGCACCTGGAAGGACCTCACGGGCAACGTCAACCTGCTGGCGGCCAACCTCACCTCGCAGGTGCGCGCGATCGCCGAGGTGGCGACCGCCGTGACCAAGGGCGATTTGACGCGGTCGATTCAGGTCGATGCCCGCGGCGAAGTGGCCGAGCTGAAAGACAACATCAACACGATGATCACGAATCTCCGTCTGACGACGGACGTGAACACCGAACAGGACTGGCTTAAGACCAACCTCGCCAAGTTCACCAACATGCTTCAGGGCCAGCGCGATCTCACGACCGTCGGCCGGTTGCTGCTGACCGAGCTGTCGCCGCTGGTCAACGCGCATACCGGCGTGATCTACCAGGTGGAGAACGAGGACAATCCGCAGCTCCTGCTGCTGGCCTCCTATGCCGGCGACGGCGTCTATCCCTATCAGCGCGTGCTTCCGTTCGGCGACGGCCTGATCGGCCAGTGCGCGCTCGACAGGCGCCCGCGCATGGTCTCCGACATTCCCGCCGACGTGGTGCCGATCAACTCGGCGCTGCTCCGCGTCGCGCCGAAGAACCTCGTGGTGCTGCCGGTGCTGTTCGAGGGGCAGGTCAAGGCGGTGATCGAGCTCGCCTCGCTCACCTCGTTCACGACCTCGCAGATGACATTCCTGGAGCAGCTCACCGACTCCATCGGCATCGTGCTCAATTCGATCGAAGCGACGATGCAGACCGAAGGCCTGCTGAAGCAGTCACAACAGCTCGCCGGCGAGCTCCAGACCCAGCAGCGCGAGTTGCAGCAGACCAACGACCAGCTCGAGCAGAAGGCGCAGCAGCTCGCCGAGCGCAACGTCGAGGTCGAGCGCAAGAACCAGGAGATCGAGCAGGCCCGCCGCGCGCTCGAGGAAAAGGCGACCGAGCTCGCGCTGACCTCGAAGTACAAGTCCGAATTCCTGGCCAATATGAGCCACGAGCTGCGCACGCCGCTGAACTCGATCCTGATCCTCGGACAGCAGCTCACCGACAATCCGGACGGCAACCTCTCCGCCAAGCAGGTCGAATTCGCCCGCACCATCCACGGCGCCGGCACCGACCTCCTGAACCTCATCAGCGACATTCTCGATCTCTCCAAGATCGAGTCCGGCACGGTGACGGTTGACGCAGAGGAAATCCTCACCGCCAACCTGCTCGAGACGGTCGGACGGCCGTTCCGGCATGAGGCGGAGAACCGCAATCTGTCGTTCAAGATCGACGTCGATCCGAACCTCGCGCGCAGCATCGTCACTGACTCCAAGCGCCTGCAGCAGGTGCTGAAGAACCTGCTCTCCAACGCCTTCAAGTTCACTGGCGAGGGCGAAGTACGGCTGAAGGTCGCCGGCGCGCTCGGCGGTTGGGGCACGGATCATCCCGTGCTGAACTCCGCGCCGGCCGTGATCGCCTTCGAGGTCTCCGATACCGGTATCGGGATTCCCCTGGAGAAGCAGAAGCTGATCTTCGAGGCGTTCCAGCAGGCGGACGCCGGCACCAGCCGTAAATACGGCGGCACCGGCCTTGGCCTCGCCATCAGCCGCGAGCTCGCGAGCCTGCTCGGCGGCGAAATCCACCTGCGCAGCGCCCCGGGCAAGGGCTCGACCTTCACGCTGTATCTGCCGCTAAAATATTCCGGCCCGACGCTGGCGCCGCGCGCAGCACCAGCGCCGCAACAATACAACCAGCCGCCGGCACTCCAGGCCGCCGCACCGGAACAGCAACGCGTCATCGAGCAACTGCCCGACGACCGCCTCAATCTCGAGCCTGGTGACAGCATCCTTTTGATCGTCGAGGACGATCCGCATTATGCCCGCATCCTGGTCGACCTCGCACGCGACAAGGATTTCAAGGTCCTGGTCGCCGCACGCGGCGCCGAAGCGCTCGAACTCGCAAAGCAGTATCAGCCGCGCGCCGTTTCGCTCGATGTGTTCCTGCCCGACATGCTCGGCTGGACGGTGCTGAGCCAGCTCAAGCATAACCCGCTGACGCGCCACATCCCCGTGCAGATCATCACGCTCGACGAGGACCGCCAGCATGCGCTGGCCCGCGGCGCCTTCTCTTTCGTCAACAAGCCGACGACGACCGAAGGCGTTGCCGCCGCGCTGACGCAGATCAAGGAATACGCGCGACCGCGGCGCAAGCGGCTGCTGATCGTCGAGGACAACGAGGCCGAGCAGTTGTCGATCCGGGAGCTGCTGCATCACGACGACATCGAGATCGTGACCACCGACACTGGCGCCGGTGCCCTGTCGACACTGCGCGGGGCGCCCTGCGATTGCGTCGTGCTCGACCTCAGGCTGCCCGACATGAGCGGCTTCGAGGTGCTGGAGCAGATCCGTCGCGACGACACGCTGTCGAACGTTCCCGTGGTGGTGTTCACTGGCCGCGAGCTCTCCGCGGAAGAGGATGCGGAACTTCACACCATGGCGCGCAGCATCGTGGTCAAGGGCGTGGAATCGCCCGAACGCCTGCTCGACGAAACCGCCCTGTTCCTGCATCGCGTGATCACGGAGCTGCCGGTCGAGAAGCAGCGCATGCTGGAGAAGCTCAACAGTTCCGATGAGGATTTGATCGGCAAGACCGCGCTGCTCGTCGACGACGATGCGCGCAACATCTTCGCGCTGTCGAGCGTACTGGAACGACGCGGCATGAAGGTGCTGACAGCGACCACCGGCCGCGAAGCGGTGACGCTGGTCGAATCAAACCCGGAAATCGCCATCGTGCTGATGGACATCATGATGCCGCAGATGGATGGCTATCAGACCATCGGCGTGATCCGCGAGAATCCGGCCTTCCTGCGCCTGCCGATCATCGCGCTGACGGCGAAGGCGATGAAGGGCGATCGCGAAAAATGCCTGGAAGCCGGCGCGTCCGACTACCTCGCCAAACCCGTCAACACTGATCAATTGCTGCTTGCGATCCGCATGTGGCTGCATCGCTGAGTTGGATCCGAGAATGGACCACGAAAAGGTCAATATCCTCCTCGTCGACGACCAGCCGGCCAAGCTGCTCGCTTACGAGGTGATCCTAAAGGAACTCGGCGAGAACCTCGTGATCGCCTCGTCCGGCCGCGAGGCGCTGGAGGTCCTGCTCAAGACCGAGATCGCGGTGATCCTGGTCGATGTCTGCATGCCCGAGCTCGACGGCTTCGAGCTCGCGGCAATGATCCGCGAGCATCCGCGCTTCCAGAAGACCGCGATGATCTTCATTTCGGCGATCCAGGTCAGCGACATCGACCGGCTGCGCGGCTACGAGATGGGCGCCGTCGACTACGTGCCAGTTCCTGTCGTGCCGGAGGTGCTGCGAGCCAAGGTCAAGGTGTTTGCCGAGCTCTATCGCAAGACGCGCGAGCTCGAACGGCTGAATCAGGATCTCGAGGATCGTGTCCGTGCCCGCACCGCCGAGCTCGAGAACTCCACCGCAAAACTGCGCGAAAGCGAAGAGCGGCGCAGCATGGCAATCGCCGCCGGCAAGATGGGATCCTGGGACTGGGACTGGGTCAACGGCGACTGGATGTGGGACGAAGGCCAGTACCGCATCTTTGGCGTGACACCGGAGACGTTCAACGTCACCTCGGCCAACATCCAGGCGCTGCTGCACCCGGATGACGTGGACCAGTTCGGCCAGGCGATTGCCGCGTTCGATACCGGCGCGCACGCCTATGAAGGAGAGTTCCGCGTCTGCCGGCCCGATGGTGATGTGCGCTGGTGCGTCGGCACGGCCGCCGCGACTATGGATCCGGGCGGTCGAGTCGTGCGGGTGAGCGGCGTCACAGTCGATATCACCGAACGCAAGCGCGCCGAGGAACGGCAGAACCTGCTGGCGCGCGAAGTCGATCACCGCGCCAAGAATGCGCTGGCTCTGGCACAGTCGATCGTGCGCCTCACCCGCGCCGACGAGGTCAAGGCTTACGTCAATGCCGTCGAGGGGCGCATCAATGCGCTCGCGCGCGTGCACACCATCCTGTCGCTGTCGAGCTGGCAGGGCGCCGAGCTCTCCAAGCTCATCGAGGAAGAGCTTGCGCCCTATTCGCTCGGCGGACAGATCAAGCTCGGGGGTCCCGAGGTGCAGTTGCTGCCGGCGACCGCCCAGACACTGGCGCTGGCGCTGCACGAGCTCTTCACCAATTCGGCCAAGTATGGCGCGCTCTCGACCCGGTCGGGGCGGCTCGCGATCGGCTGGCAGGCCGAGAACGATCTCCTCACCTTGACGTGGGACGAGACCGGAGGGCCGTTGGTCAGGACGCCGAAGTCGCGTGGCTTTGGCACAAGAAGCCTGCTGGCCAGTGTCGAATCCCAGCTCGGCGGACAGGCGCAGTTCGACTGGCGTCCAGAGGGCTTGTTGTGCCGCCTTGATGTGCCATTGACGCGCAAGAGCGCGGCAACATCGGCGGTGCAGGACAAGTTCGAGCCCAGCACCTCTCCCGAACTTCAGCGCGCGTCGGGTTAGCGCGACGCAGCGACCTTCAGCCGTAACATCGGCTGCGGTTCATCGGCGACACGCCCTTCGAGCCAGGCTTCCGTTCGCGCGAGATCGCGCAACGCCGTCGCGTAGCGGCGGGCGGCGCTGCGCTCCGCACCGCGCGGCAGCTTGCGTGCTTTGCGCAACATGTCGGCCGCCGCGTTACGGTAGGCCAGCGAGCGATAGAGAAAGACCACCTTGCCCATATCGAATGTTCCCGTGTTGATGGCGTTCATCTTCGCAAAGTCGGCATGAACGTCGGATGAAGCGGCAGATGACAATTCCTTCATGCGCATTGGAACCCGCGATTGCGGCACGCGTTTGCATGACAGATCGATCGGCAGTTCCATGCGCGCAAAAAAGTCGCCAAATAGGTCGCCAAGCCTGATCTCTCCCACCGGCGTCATCAAATTAATGACGCATGCGATGATGGGCGCTGCACTCGGTCTGGCCTTCACGCTCGCGCTCATTCTGGTCAATCCTGCGGTCGCAGAATTGCTGAACCACGGCGGCCGTGCGGCAGCCTTGGTCTTTGTCGGCACGATGGTGACGACGTTTGCCATCGGTGCCGCCCTGACGGGCGTCGTGCTCATCCTCAACGAGGACAAGGAATCTTGAAGCGCGCGTGAGGCGCAATGCGACGTATTGTTCGGAACTCCCGCGGCAAATAGCGGTTGGGTGCCTGCGTCAATTCAACTCAGGGAGTTCCCGCGCATGAACACGACCAAGCTCGCTCTCGCCGTGATGTTGGCAACCGGCCTCGCCGCCGCGCCCTTCGCCGTACAGGCCAAGTCACACAAGGCCAAGCATGAATCATCGACCTCGTCCTCGCAAACGACAGGCGCCAACACGAAGTCCAAGGGCAGCGACACCTCCGGTCAGGGCGGCTCTGACCAGGGCGGCACCATGACGAACAACAAGAGCGCCCCGGGCAACACCAAGTAAGCTCGCCAGAGAACAGGCTTCGCGAGAGCGGGGCCTGTTCTTGGATGATCGAACATCCTCTCAGGGCCACATGGTCGGTGCGCGGGTCAAAGCATCCCGGCCGGCCCGCCTCAAATCAACACCTTGCCACCGCCAGCGGCCTTCCATTCGCCGATCAACAGATTGATTTTCCGGCGCAAATCCATCTGTGCCTGGGCCCGTTCGGTGCAGTCGCGATCGCGATTGACGAGATCGCGTACGGCCGCCTCGACATCGGCCATCTCCAGCCTCAAGGCACTGATTTTGCGTCGAATTTCATTAATTCTGTTGTCCATGACTTGTTAGAGGCTTGTTAGAACAAAATAAGAACATATAATCAAGCTACGGATTCAGAATGGAGAGCGGACATGCAGCTTCAGCGCAAATACGACGCCAAGGTTTTCCTCATGGAGCAGATGACCCGGGCGCAGGGGCTGCGACTGAAGCGGCTGAGTGAAGAGGCCTACCAACCCGCGCAATACGATCGCAGTCTGTCCTCTACCGAAGCGGCGCACCGCATCCAGGTGCTGGAAGCGGAGATCGAACTCGCGAACTCCTTCTAAGGCTCGCGGCCGGCGCCTTTGGAACGTTGGGTCAGCACTCCTGTTCTCTTCCGAGGCCAAGGGGAGGCCAAGGGAGAGAGTTGATGGCACGCAAGGCAAAGAAGCGCAGCTACTCACGCAGCGCCAGCAGTGATGTCGAGCGCCAGACGCGGCGTTACAAGAAGGGGACTGCGAAGAGCGGTCGCGGCGGACGCGTGAAGAGCCGCAAGCAGGCGATCGCGATCGGCCTCTCGGAAGCGCGCAAGAAGGGCAAGAAGGTCCCGAAGAAGGCTTCGAAACGGAAGACGTCCAAGAAGAAAAGCGCGAAGAAGAGTTCGAAGCGCAAATCCGCCAAGAGCAAATCCGCGAAGCGATGACGCCGATCGGCGTCAGATCATGGTGCCGGGCATGAAGCAGCGGATCGAAACGCCGAACGCCGTCTTGACCGGCCAGACCATGGTGCGGCCGGCGCGGTTCGGCTCGGTGATCACGGCTTCGTCGGGGACCTCGACCCATTCCCCATCAAGCCGGACTCGGTAGTGCCCATTGTGCGAGTCCCAGTCAGGATCGGCCACGGCAACGCCGTCCGCGTCCGAACAGCACGGACCGAGATGGCTGCGCAGGCTGTCGAACCAGGGTTTTAGCGGCGAATCGGTGAAGCGGCCATCATCGCGCCCCATGGCACTTCCGGTCGACAGCAATAGAGGCGCCGCGAGCAGCGCAAGCTTCAGCGAGAGCTTCAATCGATCCATGTCGGCACCGATCAAATGCGAACCACCGGCCGGTTCCACAAAGCGGCCGGAGGTCCGAAGTTCCACTCCTGCAATTTGCCTCGGCGCCGTCATTGCCGCCAAAGCACAACACGCGATCTCAAAGTCTGACGAGTGAACGCGGCTTTTTCGGACGAACCCGTCATCATTGCTGCCGTTAACGAGAATGTTATCGGCGGCCTGTGGGTATCTCGGAAGGCGCGCACGAAAAAGGCGGCCCGCAGGCCGCCTTTTGAATTTGCCGTCGAGACCAAGAGGCGTGATCAGATCAGGCGAGCGGCACCGCGATGAACCGGGTCGCCTCCGCATTCTTCACCTGCAGCAGCACGCTGTTCTTGCCGGACGATTTGGCCTGCGCCAGCTCCGAGCGGACGTCGCCGACAGTGGCGACTGCCTTGCCGCCGACATTGAGGATGACGTCGCCGGTCTGGATGCCGCGCTGCGCCGCCGGTCCCTGCGGGTCGACCTCCGTGACCACGACGCCCTTCTGACCTGCGCCCTGGACGTCGCCGGCGGGCGCCAGGCTGAGGCCGAGGCGCGGCGTGCCGGGGGCCTGCTGCGTCTTGCCGTCGTCAGCGTTGCCGCTTCCTTGGGCCTGCCGCTCGGTAGGCAGTTCGCCGAGCGCCAGCGTCACCGTCTTGGTGTCGCCCTTGTGGACGACATCGAGCTTCACGGACGTGCCCGGCGCCAGCGTGGCGATGGTGCGGGCGAGATCGCGGGAGTCCTTGATCGCGGTGCCGTTGACAGCGGTGATGACATCGCCCGCCTCGATGCCGGCCTTCGCCGCCGGGCTGCCATCCTGCGGGTTATCGACGATTGCGCCGCGCGCCGCCTTCAGGCCGAGGCTATCGGCGATCTCCGCGGTCACCGGCTGCACCTGCACACCGAGCCAGCCGCGGGTGACAGCACCCTTGTCCTTCAACTGCGCGACCACGAGCTTTGCAGTCGAGGACGGAATATCGAAGCCGATGCCGACTGAGCCGCCCGAGGGCGAGAAGATCGCGGTGTTCACGCCGATCACGTTGCCGTTCATGTCGAAGGCCGGACCGCCCGAGTTGCCCTTGTTGATGGGTGCATCGATCTGGATGAAGTCGTCATAGGGACCGTTGCCGATGTCGCGGCCGCTGGCCGAGACGATGCCGGCCGTCACGGTGCCGCCGAGGCCGAAGGGATTGCCAACAGCAACCACCCAGTCGCCGATCCGCGGCTTCTGGTCGGAGAATTTCACGAACGGAAAGTCCTTTTTGCCCTCGACCTTGATCAGCGCGAGATCGGTCTTCGGATCGGTGCCGACCACTTTCGCGGTGTAGATCGTGCCGTCGTCCGTCGTCACCTGCACCGACTGTGCATGGTCGACGACGTGGTTGTTGGTCACGGCATAGCCGTCGGCCGAGATGAAGAAGCCTGAGCCCTCGCCCGTGACCACCTGGTGACGTTGGCGCGGCATGCCGTTCATGCCGCCCGGAAAGCCGAACTGCCGCGAGAACTGGTCGAACGGAGAATCCTCATCCGAATCCATCCGGTTCTGTTGCAGCATCGCGCTCTTGTCGTTGTCCTGGTCGATCTTCACGCGCACCGAGATGACGGCGGGCTTGACCTTGCTGACGAGGTCGCCGAAGCCCGGCGGCGTCGCGGCGCTTTCAGCTGCCTGCGCAGGCGCAATCAGGGAGTTCACGCCGAACGGCGTCGAAGCGGGAGACGCAGCCAGCACGGCCACGCCAAGCGCGGCCACGGTGCCAAGCAGCGCAAGCCGGCGCGGCTTCAGAATTGTGCGGCTCTTGGTGGTGTCGGAATTGACGCGATCGATCATGTTGAAATGTCCATGTTGGGTAAGTCGCCTTGCACCCAACATGGACATCGCCACCTTACGGCGTCCCGTCCACGCGATTAAATCTTGGCAAAGAAAGTGCGGCCGGCGGCCGCAAGCCAGATTCTCGAAACGGACGTTGCGCTGCGCAATGAAAGCCCGGCGAGCAGTCCGTTGAGGAATTGCAGTTAGACCGCTCTAAGCCGCGGCGGGGCGCTCCCATGCCGCAGCTGCGATGGCGTCGTCTTCGCGTTGCGCATTGCACGCGTCGAAATGCGCCTTCAGCGCGATCTCGGCAAGATATTCGAAATGTTCGGCCTGGCCGAGCAGCTGCCAGTTCTGGAGCGGCCGATAGGCCGCCTGCTGGCGACAGAGGGACGCCAGCGCGCGGTAGCGACGTACGTTCTCCATGAGACCCTCCCTCGCATTCACACAGGCTTATTACCCTGATTTGCGTCAGGCCGATGGCGGTTATGCAAAACATTTCTTGCGCCCACGGCCCGCTTAACCTGGGTTAATTTTCAGAAAACCTGCAGACGCCCATTGGTTCCTATCGGGCGAACCGAGCCTGGAAGCTGCGATGGGTTCAAGGCGTAGCGGCGGCGTTCGACGTTGATGCCGATCAGATCGCAATACTGTTCGATCGGTTCGGGCCGCCCGATGAGATAGCCCTGCATCTCCCCGCAGCCCTCGTGTTCCAGGAAGGCACGCTGCGCCTCCGTCTCCACCCCTTCCGCGACCACCGGCGCGACACAGCGCGGAGGCGGCATTGGCGAGCAGCTTCCGCGGCGAGCCTCCGCAAAACCCCGGGAAAACGTCGCGGTTGCGCGCAGCGCCTCCGTAATCTACCGGATGCGCCCGCCTTCTCCTGCACGCATCGGCAGCGCGGAATGATCCTGCAGTTTCGGAACCCGGGCGGCTTCCGCGGCAACGCGAATGGCGGCGATATTGGCGGCATAATCGGCACTGCTCTTGCCGCGGAAAACCGCGGAACCCGCCACGAGCGTATCCGCGCCGGCCTCGGCAACCGCAGCGGCATTGTCCCGCGTGACGCCACCATCAACCTCGAGACGGATCGGCCGCTCGCCGATCATGCTTCGAATGCGCCTGATCTTCTCGAGCTGGGATTCGAGGAAAGACTGGCCGCCGAAGCCAGGGTTGACCGTCATCACCAGCACAAGATCTAGACGATCGAGCACATATTCGATCGCGCTCTCGGGCGTCGCCGGGCACAGGCTGACGCCTGCCTTCTTGCCGAGTGCGCGGATCGCCTGGAGCGAACGGTCGAGATGCGGGCCCGCCTCGGCATGGACGGTGATGACATCGGCCCCCGCCTTCGCGAACGCCTCCAGATAGGGATCGACAGGCGCGATCATCAGATGCACGTCAAAGACCTTCTTCGTCGCCGGACGGATCGCCTTGATGACATCTGCGCCAAAGCTGATATTCGGCACGAAGTGGCCGTCCATGATGTCGCAGTGGATCCAGTCGGCGCCGGCCGCATCGATCGCTGCGATCTCCTCGCCGAGGCGCGCGAAATCCGCCGCAAGGATCGAGGGGGCGATAATGATCTCCCTGGTCATGTCTTTGCACTCCGCGCATCTGCCCCGCCGCTGAAGACACGGCTCGCCAGGACGTCGATGGGATCGATCGTCTCGAGAGCGGCAACGTCGAGCATGCGGTCGAGATCCGACACCAGGCGATCGGCCTGCCGCAGACGAATGCGATCGACGGCGTTGCGGATCGAGCGCGCATTGGAGAAGAACGGCTGGGTCCGGCGCAACGCGATGTACTTCTCGAAGGCCTCGCGCGCAGCCACCGAGAGGCGGTAGCCGCGCTCCCTCAGCATCAGCTCGGCGATGACCAGCAGCTCGGCTTCCGCATAATCCGGAAATTCGATGTGATGGGCGATGCGCGAGCGGAAGCCGGGATTGGAGGCGAAGAAGCTCGTCATGCGCTCGCCGTAGCCGGCGAGGATCACCACGAGGTCTTCGCGCTGGTTCTCCATCACCTGGAGCAAGATCTCGATCGCCTCCTGGCCGTAGTCGCGTTCGTTGTCGGGCCGGTGCAAGTAATAGGCCTCGTCGATGAAGAGCACGCCGCCCATCGCCTTCTTCAGGATCTCCTTCGTCTTCGGCGCGGTGTGGCCGATATATTGCCCGACAAGATCGTCGCGCGTCACCGAGATCACCTGCCCGCGCCGCACGAAGCCGAGCCCGTGCAGGATCTTTGCCATGCGCAACGCCACTGTGGTCTTGCCGGTACCGGGATTGCCGGTGAACGACATGTGCAGTGTCGGTGGTGCCGATGCGAGGCCCGCACGCTGGCGGATCCGCTCGATCAGCAGCAGCGAGGCGATCTGGCGCACCCGGTTCTTGACCGGGCGGAGGCCGATCAGCTCCTGATCGAGCTGTTGCAGCGTGTCGGTGATCCCGGCCGCTTCGGCCTCCTTGCGGAGATCGAATTGGGTCTCACCGCCATCGGCGGCCGTTGCATGGGGAACGTCGAGCATGGGCACCTCGAAGAAAAGAGCTTCGCCGCGAGGGGAGCGGCGAAGCAGTGGTCCGCCAAGGATACGGAGCAGGGAGTGGTCCGCGCGGAAGGGAGTGGCTATTGCGAGGCGTGGGCAGCCGGCTTGCGTATGGTGCTGTACCGGATCGCGCGGCCGCCAACCTCCTGCCGCACCAGCTCGAATTCAGCCTCCTGCGGCGGGCGGTTGACCAGGAAAGATATGCGCACCGACTCCCATCCATGGCTGGAGTCAAAGCCACTGATGCGGATGTAACGGTCGCCATAGACCCTGCGGCACTCGGCGAGCTCCATCATCACACCGGCGGCGTCCTGGAGATCGAACATCGGCAGGCCCCACATCTCCCAATAGGTGTTGCGGGGATGCGGGTCGTCGGTGAACTCGATGTTCACCGCCCAGCCATTGGCGAGGCAGTACTGCACCTGCTTGGTGATCTGATCGTCGGTAAGATCGGGCAGGAATGAGAAGCAGCCCTGGGTGAGTTTCATGTTGCGTCTCCTCAAGCCGTTTCGAGCGCGGTCGGCACGAAGTCCGGCGTGTCTGTGGATTGATAGTTGAAGGTGACGTCCTTCCAGACCTCGAGTGCGGCCTTCAGCGGCGTACACGTCTCGGCGGCTCTGGCCAGGATCTCCGGACCTTCATGGACATAGTCGCGGCCCTCGTTGCGGGCGAGGATCATCGCCTCCAGCGCCACGCGGTTGGCGATCGCGCCCGCCGCAATGCCCATGGGATGGCCGATGGTGCCGCCGCCGAATTGCAGCACGACGTCCTCGCCGAGCAGATCGAGCAGCTGGTGCATCTGGCCGGCATGGATGCCGCCGGAGGCCACCGGCATCATCTTGTTCAGGCTCGCCCAGGACTGGTCGAAGAACAGGCCATGCTCGAGCCTGGTCGGGTTAAAATCCTCGCGGCAGACGTCGTAATAGCCGCGCGTGGTGTTGGGATCGCCTTCGAGCTTGCCGACCACGGTGCCGGCATGGATGTGGTCGACGCCGGCCAGCCGCATCCATTTGGCGATGACGCGGAACGACACGCCGTGGTTTTTCTGCCGCGTATAGGTCGAGTGACCGGCGCGGTGCAGATGCAGGATCATGTCGTTGCGGCGCGCCCATTTCGCCATGGACTGGATCGCGGTGTAGCCGATCACGAGGTCGATCATGACGATGCACGACCCGAGCTCCTTCGCGAACTCCGCGCGCTCGTACATGTCCTCCATCGTCCCGGCAGTGATGTTCAGATACGTGCCCTTGACCTCGCCGGAGGCCGCCTGCGCGCGGTTCACCGCCTCCATGCAATAGAGAAAACGGTCGCGCCAGTGCATGAAGGGCTGCGAGTTGATGTTCTCGTCGTCCTTGGTGAAGTCGAGCCCGCCTTTCAGCGCCTCGTAGACGACGCGGCCGTAGTTGCGGCCGGAGAGTCCGAGCTTCGGTTTGATTGTTGCGCCCAGCAGCGGTCGGCCGAACTTGTCGAGCCGCTCGCGCTCGACCACGATGCCGGTCGCCGGTCCCTGGAATGTCTTCACATAGGCGACCGGGAAGCGCATGTCCTCCAGGCGTAGCGCCTTGAGCGGCTTGAAGCCGAACACGTTGCCGATGATCGATGCCGACAGGTTGGCGATCGAACCCGGCTCGAACAGGTCGAGGTCATAGGCGATGTAGGCGAAATACGAGCCAGGCGTGCCGGGCACCGGATCGACGCGATAGCACTTTGCGCGATACTTCTCGGCAGCGGTCAGGCGGTCGGTCCACACCACCGTCCAGGTCGCGGTGGAGGATTCACCGGCAACGGCCGCCGAGGCCTCGATCGGGTCGACGCCGTCTTGCGGCGTGACGCGGAACAGCGCGATGACATCGGTGTCCTTTGGCACATAGTCGGGCTCCCAATAGCCCATGCGCGCGTATTCCATCGTGCCCGAGCGATAGCGCTCTTTGCCGCGGACGGTTCCTGCGTGTGCATTCATGGCTCTCTCCTGCTCTTCTCTCTGCATGATTAGGCTGCGACTGGCTCGCGGGCGCCGGCACTGGGGTCGAGCTCGCCGGTACGGTAGCGCCGCGCCATCTCGCTCAAGGGAACGACCTTGATCTTGCTGGCATGCCCCGCGGTGCCGAACTGCTCAAAACGATCGCGGCAAAGCTCGCGCATCGCATCCATCGCGGGTTTCAAGAATTTGCGCGGATCGAACTCGTTGCGATTCTGTGTGGCGACCTTGCGGAACACGGCGGTCATGGCGAGCCGGCAATCCGTGTCGATATTGACCTTGCGCACGCCGCTCTTGATGCCCCGGACAATCTCCTCGACCGGCACGCCCCAGGTCTGCGGCATCTCGCCGCCGAACTGGTTGAACATGTCCTGGAGCGGCTGCGGCACCGACGAGGAACCGTGCATCACGAGGTGCGTATTCGGCAGCCGGCGATGAATCTCCTCGACCACCCGCATCGCCAGAATGTCGCCATCCGGCTTGCGGCTGAACTTGTAGGCGCCGTGCGAAGTACCCATTGCAATGGCGAGCGCATCGACCTTGGTGGCACGAACAAAGTCGACGGCCTGGTCGGGATCGGTCAGCAGTTGGTCGTGGCTGATCTTGCCCTCGACGCCGTGGCCATCCTCCTGCTCACCACCACCATGCTCGAGCGAGCCGAGCACACCGAGCTCGCCTTCGACGGAGGCGCCGACCCAGTGCGCGAGATCGACGACGCGGCGGGTGATCGCGACGTTGTAGTCGTAGTCGGCCGCCGTCTTCGCGTCGGCCTTGAGCGAACCGTCCATCATCACCGAGGTGAAGCCATGTGCGATGGCGCTGGCACAGGTGGCCTCGTCGTTGCCGTGGTCCTGGTGCATGCAGAGCGGAATGTCCGGATAGGTTCGCTCCAGCGCGTCGATCATGTGCGAAAGCATGAGATCGCCGGCATAGCTACGGGCACCGCGCGAGGCCTGGATGATGACGGGCGCATCGACCTCGGCCGCCGCCTGCATGATCGCGATGCCCTGCTCCATGTTGTTGATGTTGAATGCCGGCACCGCGTAGCCGTGGCTGGCGGCATGATCGAGTAATTGGCGAAGGGTGATACGGGCCACGAAGGGTCCTCCTGTTATTGCTTGCGAGCGCGGGCGATCGCCCGCCGGGCAGCTTCGGCGACGCTTTGCGGCGTGATGCCGAATTCGCGGTAGAGCACTGGAGCCGGTGCCGAGGCACCGAAGCCGCGCATGCCGACGAACTCGCCCTCAGCGCCGATCCAGCGATGCCAATCGCCGGCGACGGCCGCCTCGATGCCGACACGCGGCGCCGTGCCAAGAACCGCGGCGCGATAATCGTCCGGTTGCTCCTCGAACAGGGCGAAGCACGGCGCCGACACGACGGCGGCGCGGACATGCTCGGTCGCGAGCAGGCGAGCCGCTTCCAGCGCGATCGGGACTTCCGAGCCGGTCGCCACCAGTGTCACGTCGCGTCCGCCATCGGGCGAGACAATCACATAGGCGCCGCGCGCGACCCGGTTCCTGCCGCGGACATCGCTGCGGAAGGTCGGCAACGCTTGGCGCGACAGGCACAGCACGGACGGACGATCCTCCGATTCGAGCGCGCAGTCCCAGGCTTCCAGCGTCTCCACCGCATCGGCGGGACGGAACACGAGCAGGTTCGGAATGACGCGGAGAGCGGCGAGATGCTCGACCGGCTGATGCGTCGGACCATCCTCGCCGAGGCCGATGGAGTCGTGCGTCATCACATGGATGACACGCAGCCGCATCAAGGCCGCAAGGCGGATCGCCGGCCGGCTGTAGTCGGAGAAGGCGAGAAACGTGCCGCCATAGGGAATGAAGCCGCCATGGACCGCGAGCCCGTTCATGGCAGCCGCCATGCCGTGCTCGCGAATGCCGTAATGGATGTAATCGCCGGCGAACGCGTCACGTCGGACAGGCGCCTGCACCTTGGCCTGCGTCAGGTTCGAATGTGTCAGGTCCGCGGAGCCGCCGACTAATCCGGGGATCGTTCCCGCGATGCCGTCGAGCACCTGTTGCGAGGCCTGCCGCGTCGCAAGCTTGGGACGCTCGGTGGCAAAGCGCTCGCGCAATTTCGCCGAGGCCTGGGCATAGGCGATCGGCAGGGCAACCGACTTGCCCTCGATGAACAGGTCACGCTGCTCGGGCGTCGCGCGTTCGTAACGATCGAGCCAAGCGAGGCGATCCACTTGCCCACGCTGCCCAATCATCCGCCACGCCTTCAGGATCAGGATCGGCACCACGAACGGCTGATAGTCCCAGCCAAGCGTCCGCCGCGCCGCCGCGGTCTGCTCGGTGCCGAGCGGCGCGCCATGCGCCTTCTCAGTACCTTGTCGGTCCGGCGCGCCATAACCGATGATGGTGCGGCAGGCGATCAGCGACGGTCTTGCGCTCTCACGTTCCTCTGCGATCGCCTGAGCAACAGCCTCGGGATCGTGCCCATCGACGCGGCGCACCGACCAGCCGGATGCAGCGAAGCGCGCCAGCTGGTCGTCCGAGGTCGCAAGCGATGTCGGTCCGTCGATCGAGATGCCGTTGTCGTCGAACAGCACGATCAGGCGGCCAAGCTGGAGGTGACCTGCAAGCGAGATCGCCTCCTGGCTGATCCCTTCCATCAGGCACCCATCGCCTGATATCACATAGGTGAAGTGATCGACGAGGCCGTCGCCATGCCGCGCATTGGCCATACGCTCGGCGAGCGCCATACCCACGGCCGTCGCGATGCCCTGCCCCAGCGGCCCGGTCGTAGTCTCGACGCCCGGGGTGTGACCATATTCGGGATGGCCCGGCGTCTTCGAGCCCCATTGCCGGAACGCCTTGATGTCGTCGAGGCTAACATCGCCACCGGTCAGATGCAGCAGCGCATAGAGCAGCATCGAGCCGTGCCCGGCCGAGAGCACGAAGCGGTCTCGATCCGGCCAATTGGGATGGGCCGAGTCGAACTTCAGGAAGCGCGAGAACAGCACCGTCGCAACATCGGCCATGCCCATCGGCAGGCCGGGATGGCCCGACTGCGAGGCCTCGATGGCGTCGACCGCGAGGAAGCGGACGGCATTGGCGAGATCGGAGTGCGCGACCGCGGTGAGGTCGGCGTCGGCGTGGACGGAGATGTTCATTGGATCCTCCCCTGGTTTACTTCAGGTTTCGCTTGCGCTCGATGAGCTGCATGATCAGCGGCGTCAGGATCAGCTGCATCGCCAGGTCCAACTTCGCCCCCGGACACACAATCGAATTCGCGCGCGACATAAAGCTGTGCGGCAGCATCGAGAGCAGATAGGGAAAGTCGATGCCGCGCGGATTCTTGAAGCGGATCACGACCATCGATTCATCAGGCGTCGGGATCCAGCGCGCGATGAACGGATTGGACGTGTCCACCGTCGGCACGCGCTGGAAGTTGATGTCGGTGTCGGTGAATTGCGGACAGATGTAGTGGATGTAATCCGGCATCCGCCGCAGAATCGTGTCGGTGACGGCCTCGGTCGAATAGCCGCGCGCGCTGCGGTCACGGTGCAGCTTCTGGATCCACTCGAGATTGATCACGGGCACGACGCCGATCTTGAGGTCGGCATAGCGCGCGACATTGACCTTGTCGGTAACCACGGCGCCGTGCAGGCCCTCGTAGAACAGCAGGTCCGAGTTCTCCGGCAGCCGCGCCCATTCGGTGAAAGTACCGGGCGCGACGCCGTGCAGCGCGGATTCCTCGGCGTCGTGCACGTAGTGCCGCGTCACCGCGGTGCCGGTCTCGCCATAGTCGCGGAACGCGCGCTCCAGCTCCTCGAACAGATTGGTCTCCGGGCTGAAATGGCTGAAATGCTTGTTGCCGCGCTCGGCCTCCGTGGCCATCTGCGTGCGCATCTCGGTGCGGTCGTAGCGATGGAAGGCGTCGCCTTCGATGTAGACGGCGTTGACCTTCTCGCGGAAGAAGATCTGCTCAAAGGTCTTCTTGACCGAGGTCGTTCCTGCGCCAGACGAGCCGGTGATGGAGATGATCGGATGCTTCCTGGACATTCGTTGCCTCCCATCACAACCGGAAGAAGCCGCGCCGCGCGAACAGCGGCGCCGAGACGCTGGCAACGAGCAGCGGATCGCAGTGAAGCTCGGCGACGCGCCGCACCTCGTTACTCGACCCCATGACCAGCGGCACGCGCTGGTGCAGGCTGTCCGCCGCGAGGTCGAGGACGCGCTCGCGCCCGGTCGAAGCGGAGCCGCCGGCCTGCTCGATAATCATCGCCATCGGATGGGCTTCGTAGGTCAAACGCAGGCGGCCGTCGCCATAGCCGGGACGCGCGTCAGAGGGATAGAGGAAGATGCCGCCGCGGGTGAGGATGCGATAGGCCTCCGCGACCAGCGAGCCGATCCAGCGCATATTGAAATTATGGTTGGCGGGTCCGTCGACACCGGCGAGGCATTCGTCGATGAAGGCACGCATCGGCGGGTCCCAATGCCGGCGGTTGGACGCATTGATCGCGAACTCGTCGCACGCCTCGGAGATCTGCACGCTGCTGCGCGCGAGCCGGAAACAGCCGGCCTTGCGGTCGAGGGTGAATATGTCGACACCGTCGCCGAGCGTCAGCACCAGCGAAGTCTGCGGGCCGTAGGTCACGAAGCCCGCGGCGAGCTGCGCCGAGCCGCGCTGATGGAAAGCGAGCGATAGGTCGTCCGTCGCGGGCAGAATCGAGAAGATCGTGCCGACGGTCATGTTGAGATCGATGTTGGAGGAGCCGTCGAGCGGATCGATTGCGACGCAGATCTTTGCTTCGCGGTCTCCGATCTGCGGCTCGCGCATCTCCTCCGATGCGAGCGCCGCGACCGGCACCTTGCCGAGGCAGCGGCGCAGGATCGCATCCGCCTGGATGTCGAGATCGCGCTGGAGATCGCCGTCGCTGTTGCGGCCCGTGGTCAGGCCCGAGGCGTCCGCGAGATCGCCGGTGCTGATGAGGTCGGCGATCTCGGTCGCGGCCGCCGCGATGGCATCGACTGCGGCCGCCACTGCCAGCGCGTGCGGTGCCGTCTCGGAATACCGTTGAAGGTGGTCGTCCAGCCTGAGTTGCCCGGTCATGCGTCCATCCCTTCTGGGCGCCGCATCCAGTTCCCTCCCCGGCGGAGGTCGGTGCGGTCGGTCCCGGCATAAGGAGATTGACAGGGGCAGCTTAATAAGGAAAATTTCTAATTATAATGAGCGCCAAAGAATTTTCTTATAGTGGTCCCGGCCATGCAGCGGCCCAGCTCCGGCATCTGACGATCCGGCAGTTGCGCTCGCTTGCGGCGCTTTCAGCCAAGGGCAGCGTCACCGCGGCCTCGACCCAACTCGGGCTGACCCAGCCGGCCGTAACCCAGCAGCTGAGGCAGCTTCAGGACCTCGCCGGCCTGCCGCTGGTGCAGCGGACCGGCGACGGCATGCTGCTGACGGAGGCAGGCCGCGAGGTTCTGGCGCTCGCCGAGCGCGTCGAGGCCGCGATCACGGACTGTCAGGGCGCGCTCGACCTGCTCGCCGGAAGAACCGCCGGCACGGTGCATCTCGGCGCGGTCTCGACCGCGAAATATTTCGTGCCGCACGCAATCGCGGCATTCTCCAAGCGCTCACCGAAGATCGAGATCAAGCTGACTATCGGCAACCGCGAGGAGATCCGCGAGGCCATCCACGGCTACGAGCTCGATTTCGCGGTGATGGGTCGGCCACCGGCCGACGTCAGCGTCGACGTACGCCAACTCGGGCGCAATCCGCACATCATCGTCGCGCGCAAGGGGCATTGGCTGGAGAAGGATTCGGGCCTCAGCCTGACCGATCTCGTGCACGAGACCTTCCTCACCCGCGAGCCGGGATCGGGCACACGCACGCTGATGGAGGGAATGTTCCAGAAGTCCGATCTCGAACCGATCATCGGCATGGAGATGAGCAGCAACGAGACCATCAAGCAGGCGGTGATCGCCGGACTCGGCATCGCCTTCATCTCGGCGCATACGGTGGCGCATGAGCTCGCCGAAGGCCGACTGATCGTGCTCGACGTCGCGGGCCTGCCGATTGTCCGGCAATGGTACGTGATCCGCCGCAGCGACAAGGTGCTGTTGCCGCCGGCGCAGGCGATGTTCGATTTTTTGGGATCGGAAGGCGCGAATTATCTGCCCGAGGTGCCCGATTTCGGCGGGCGATAGCGCCGCCCGCGCTTACCCATCAGCTTCATTGCGATCGTCGCCGCCAGAATGACGATGATCTGGAGGAGGCCCTTCGCTGACGTTCGCGTCGGATGGTTACAATCAGGCAGCGAGCGGCGTGGCGTAATCGGCGCGCGCGGCGAAATAGGCTTCCAGCTCCGACAGCGCGCGGGCTTCCCACTCGCTGGCCTGCTCCAGCAGCGACCAGCGCTGGCCCGGCCGAAACGCCGCGGTCTGGCGATAGAGCGATGCGATGCCGCGGTAGCGGCGCACGTTCTCGAAAATGGCGTGTCCGTTGATTTGGCCGTTCATGTCGAAAAAACTCCCTCGTATTCCCACGGAGGAAATTGCGGCCAAATCTTTTTCGAAAAGTTAGAGCGTTAGCCCATCTGACTGAATCGTTGGGGATTCACAAATCAGCGTTTTGGTGATTCAAGCTACCCGCCGGGACGGGAGGCCGGCGGGCAT